>NZ_JALBGB010000041.1:0-21299 GCF_022631395.1 Calidifontimicrobium sp. SYSU G02091 | reverse complement strand
GTTCCTGGCAGTACGCGTGCGCGGCGTCGCGCACCGCGCGCTCGTCGGCGCTCAGCTGCGCATCGAGCAGCAGCGGGTCGTCCCAGTGGAATCGGGCGTGGGTCGTCGCCATCGGGGCTCCTCGGTTCAGTCGTGGCGTGTCAGTTCGCGCGCGATGACGATCTGCTGGATCTGCGACGCGCCTTCGTACAGGCGCAGCAGCCGCACGTCGCGGTAGAAGCGCTCGACCGGGTACTCGTTGATGTAGCCGGCGCCGCCGTGCACCTGCACGCCGCGGTCGGCCACCCGGCCGGCCATCTCGGTGCAGAACAGCTTGGCGCACGACACGAGCATCGAGACTTCGGGGTCGGACACGTGCGGCGGCTTGGCGTCGAAGCGCCGCGCGACGTCTTGCACCAGCGCCCAGCCGGCGCGCAGCTCGGCCTGGCTGTCGGCGAGCATCGCCTGGATCAGCTGGAAGTCGGCGAGCGGCTTGCCGAACTGCCGGCGTTCGCGCGCGTAGCGCACCGACTCGTCGAGCACGCGCTGCGCGATGCCGCAGGCCACCGCCGAGATGTTGAGCCGCCCGCGGTCGAGCACCTTCATCGCCGTCTTGAAGCCGCGGCCGGCCACGCCGCCGATGATGTTGGCGGCCGGCACGCGCACGTTCTCGAGGATCACGTCGCACGTCATCGTGCCACGCTGCCCCATCTTGCGGTCTTTCTTGCCGAGCGTGATGCCCGGCAGGTCGGCCGGCACGATGAAGGCCGACACGCCCGCCGCGCCGGGCCCGCCAGTGCGCGCCATCAGCGTGAAGGCGCCGGCGCGCGGCGCGTTCGTGATGTAGCGCTTGGTGCCGTTGAGGACGTAGTGGTCGCCGTCGGGCCGCGCGGTCGTCTTCAGCGACGCGGCGTCCGACCCGGCGTCGGGCTCGGTCAGCGCGAACGACATCACCAGCTCGCCGCTGGCCACGCGCGGCAGGTACTGCGCCTTCTGCTCGGGCGTGCCGTCCATCAGGATGCCCTGCGAGCCGATGCCGATGTTGGTGCCGAACACCGAACGGAACGCCGGCGCGGTGCGCCCGAGTTCGAAGTTGACCTTCACCTCCTGCGCCACCGACAGGCCGATGCCGCCGTATTCCTCGGGCACCGTGAGGCCGAACAGGCCCATCGCCTTCATCTCGTCGACGATCGCGGGCGGCACCTCGTCGTGCTCCTCGAGGTGGTTCTCGGCCGGGATCAGCCGCTCGCGCACGAAGCGCTGCACCGTGGCGAGCAGGATGTCGAACGACTCGTTGTCGAGCGCCATGGTCCGCTCACTCGAGGACGATCTTGCGGTCGCGGATCAGCGCCGACAGCGTCTTGCCTTCGTCGGCGAGCAGCTTGCGGAACGCCGCGTTCTCGAGCGCGACGGGCTCGGCACCGAGGCTGTTGAAGCGCTCCTTCAGCGTCGGGCTCGCGAGCGCCTTGGCGATCTCGCGCGACAGCCGCTCGGCGACCGGCGCCGGCAGGTTGTTCGGCGACCACACGCCGAACCAGATGTCGAGGCTCGCGTTCTTGATGCCCAGGTCCGCATAGGTCGGCGCCTCGGGGAAGAACGGCGACTTGCGCTCGCTCGCGACGGCCAGCAGCTTGACCCTGCCGCTCCTGATGTGCGGGAACGCGATGCCCGGATCGAACACGAAGTCGGCGTGGCCCGCCATCACGTCCTGCAGCGCGGGCGCCGAACCGCGGTACGGCACGTGCGTCACGAAGGTGGCGGTGCTCTGCTTGAAGAGTTCGCCGGCCAGGTGCGGCGGCGTGCCGGTGCCCGCCGACGCATAGGTCAGCTTGCCCGGCTGCGCCTTGGCCTGCGCGATGAGCTCCTTCAGGTCCTGGGCCTCGATCGTCGGGCGCGCGACGACGTACATCTGCATGCGCCCGATGCCCATCACCGGCGACAGGTCGCGCGAAGGCAGCAGCTCGGACTTGAACAGGTACGGGTTGGCCGTCTCGACCGACGTCGGCGCGACGAGGATCGTGTAGCCGTCGGGTGCGGCGCGCGCGACTTCGGCGGCGCTGACGTTGCCGCTGGCACCCGGCTTGTTGTCGACGATGAAGGTCTGTCCGGTCGACTCGGTCATCGCCTGCGCGAGCGCGCGTGCCATCACGTCGGTGCCGCCGCCGGGCGCGAAGCCGACGACCAGCCGCACGGGCTTGGACGGCCAGGCCCCCGTCTGGGCGGCTGCCGGCAGCGCGGCGGCGGCCAGCAGCGCAGCGGTGCAGACCGCGAGCGCGCGGCGCGAGAGGGTGCGTGAGGGGCGGTGAGGATCGGATGCATCGAAGTCTCCTGAAGCGTTGGCGAACGGCCGACGGGGCAGTCTGGGTTCACTCGGCCGTCGGCGCACGAGTGGGCATCGGTGGGGCGTCTACGAGCGCCGTGCGGCGCGAATCGCGTGCACGGATTCGGGGTTGACGAGCGTGCTGAGGTCGCCCGGCTCCTCGCCGAGCCAGACGGCGCGCACGACGCGGCGCATCGCCTTCATGTTGCGCGTGCGCGGCAGGTCGGCCACGAACACGACGTCGGCCGGCTTGAACGCGCCGCCGAGGCCCGAGACGACGGCGGCCGAGAGCGCCTTCGCCGCGGCGTCGCGGTCGATGCCCTCGCGCGGCACGCACACGCACACCACCGCCGTGCCCTTGACGGGATCGGGCACGCCGATGGCCATCGCGTCGAGCAGCAGGCCGGTGCCCATCAGCAGCGCCTCGATCTCGGCCGGGCCGGTGCGCTTGCCAGCGATCTTCAGCGTGTCGTCGGAGCGGCCGTGCACGTACCACATGCCGTCGGCGTCGCGGCTCGCGAAGTCGCCGTGCACCCACAGGTTTGGCAGGCGCGACCTGTCGGGGCTGATCAGCCGCATGGAGCGCGACGGCCACGTCGCGATCGCCCCCGACCCGCGCGACCGGCGCTCACGCGTCGTGACGATGACCGACTCCGGCCGCCACGTCTGGCACGACCTGGCGCTGCCGAAGATCCACGCGTATTACGCGCAGGTGCTCGAGGACTTCTCGACCAACGACGTCACGCACGCGCTGCACTACCTGCTGAAGATGCTCGACAGCATGAAGCGCATCGACGAGGCCGACCGCGACGGCGCCGACGAGGCCGCCGTCGACACTGCCGAGGCGTGAGCAGGGCCCAGGAGGGAGCGAGCGCGCGCCGACGATGGCCGCACGACGGTCGACGAACGACCGCGCGCCGTTGCGGCACTCAGCCGATGCGCGTCAACGCCTCGCGGTGGTGCGCCGCCTTCCCGACGTAGCCCGCGGCGCTGCGCAGGATCGCCGCGCGCTGCTCGGGGCTCACGGTGCGCACCACCTTGGCCGGCGCACCGAGGATCAGCGAGTGGTCGGGGAATTCCTTGTCCTCGGTGACGACGGCGCCGGCGCCGACGAGGCACCCCTTGCCAATGCGCGCGCGGTTGAGCACGACGGCCTGGATGCCGATCAGCGTGTCGTCGCCGATCGTGCAGCCGTGCAGCATCGCCTGGTGACCCACCGTGACACCGGCACCGATGACGAGCGGGCAGCCCGGGTCGGTGTGCAGCACGCAGCCGTCCTGCACGTTGCTGCGCGCGCCGAGCGTGATCCAGTCGTTGTCGCCGCGCAGCACGGCGCCGTACCACACGCTCGCCTCGTCGAGCAGCTGCACGCGGCCGATGACCGCCGCGTTGTCGGCCACCCAGGCGCTGGGGGCGATAAGGGGCACGTCGTCCCCGAGCTGGTAGATCGCCAAGGCGGCCTCCGCACAGTCCCGATGCGATCATTCTAGGAATGGAACTGCGCACCCACGCCCTGCACGTGCTGCGGCTCGCCGACCCGGCCGCGAAGGTCGCGGCGATGCGGGCGCTGTGGCAAGCCGCCGTCGAGGGCGCGCCGCTCGAGCCGTCCGCCGCCATCGACGAGCCCGCCGGCGTGCCGGGCCGCCCGCCCCGCCCCGCGCTCGTCGCGCCGGCGCGCGTGCCGCAGCGCTCGGTGCACACGGCGGCTGGCCGCGCGGCGCTGCTGCACGCGATCGCGCACATCGAGTTCAACGCGATCAACCTCGCGCTCGACGCCGTGTGGCGCTTCGCCGGCCTGCCACCCGACTTCTACCGCGACTGGCTGCGCGTCGCTGCCGAGGAGGCGCATCACTTCACGCTGCTCGCCGAGCATCTGGCCACGCTCGGCCACGCCTACGGCGACTTCGACGCGCACGACGGCTTGTGGGCGATGGCCGAGAAGACCAAGGGCGACTTCACCGCGCGCATGGCGCTCGTGCCGCGCACGCTGGAAGCGCGCGGGCTCGATGCGACGCCGGCGATCCAGCGCAAGCTCGCGCAGGCCGGCGACGCGCGCGCCGTCGAGATCCTCGCCGTGATCCTGCGCGACGAAGTCGGCCACGTCGCGATCGGCAACCGCTGGTACCGCTGGGCCTGTGCACGCGACGGGCTCGACCCGCTCGCGCACTACGCGGCGCTGGCCCGGCGCTACGCGGCGCCGCGCCTGAAGCCGCCGTTCAACCTCGAAGCACGGCGCGCGGCGGGGTTCGACGACGACGAGATCGCGGCGCTGGCGCACTGACACAGCGCGGGACGCCGCGATCACTCGGCCACCGACTCGAGCTCCTGCGCCAGCAGCCGCGCTGCAGCCGAGGTGCGCGAGCGCGCGCGCGTCAGCACGACGAACCGCCGTTCGGCCCACGGCTCGGCGAGCGGCACCAGCGCCAGCCGGCCGGCGCCGGCGTGCGGCACCGCCACCTCGCGCGGCAGCACCGCCAGCCCGAGGCCGGCAGCGACGATGCGGCAGGCCGCGTCCATGCTCGACACCTGGATGCGGTGCGTCAGTTCGGCGCCTGCACGTGCGGCTTCGCGGCGCAGCAGCCGGTCCATCAGGCCGCCGGGGGCGACACCGACCGAAGGCTCGGTGAGGATCTCGGCCAGCCGCAGCGATGGACGCCGCGCCAGCGGGTGTGCGGGCGCCATCACGACGCACAAGCGGTCGCGCCGGTACGGCCGCGCGACGAGGTCGGCGATATCGACCTGGTCCCACAGCACGCCCAGGTCGGCCGCGCCGTCGAGCAACGCGCGCACGATGTCGGCGCTGACGCGCTCGTCGAGACTCACGCGCAGCCGCGGGTGCTGTGCGATGAAGCGGCCGATGTCGTCGGGCAGCTTTTCGGCCAGCACCGACGGGCTGGCCAGCACGCGCACGCTGCCCTGCACGCCCTCGGCGAACTCGCCGAGTTCGGCGCGGGCGCGCTGCATCGCGGCCAGCACCTCGCGTGCGCGCGCCAGCAGCGCCTCGCCGGCCGGCGTCGGCACCACGCCGCGGGCATGGCGCACGAGCAGCGCGGTGCCCAGCTCGGCTTCCAGCGCGCCGAGGCGCTTGCTCAACGCCGAGGCCACCATCGCCTCGCGCACGGCAGCACGCGCGACGCTGCCTTCTTCACAGACGGCGACGAACAGCTTCAGCGACACCGGATCGAGCGGGCGCGACGCAGGCACTGGACGGTTCATGGCGTTCCGAATTGGAACGTCGGGCGTGAGAAATCGCCATTAGAAGATTCCACCGGGAACGCCTAAAGTGCCGCCCATGGTCACTTCTCCCCCTGCCCAAGCCGCCGTGTCGGTGCGCGAGGTCGGCCTGCGCGACGGGCTGCAGAGCATCGCGCGCACCCTGCCGACGGCTCGCAAGATCGAGTGGCTGCGCGCGCTGCACGCCGCCGGCGTGCGCGAGGCCGAGGTCGGTTCCTTCGTGCCGGCGCGGCTGCTGCCGCAGCTGGCCGACACCGCCGAGGTGGTGGCCTTCGCGCGCACGCTGCCGGGGCTCGTGACTTCGGTGCTCGTGCCCAACCTGAAGGGCGCGCAGGCCGCACTGGACAGCGGCGCCGACGCGATGCTGCTGCCGCTGTCGGCAAGCCACGCGCACAGCGTGGCCAACCTGCGCAAGACGCCTGACGAGGTGGTCGCCGAGATCGGCCGCATCCGCGCGCTGCGCGATGCGTCGGGGTCGAAGTGCCTGATCGAGGTCGGCATCAGCACGGCGTTCGGCTGCACGATCCAGGGTCGCGTCGACGAAGCCGAGGTGGTGCGCCTGGTGCAGGCGGCACTCGACGCCGGTGCCGAGCGAGTGGGCCTGGCCGACACCGTGGGCTACGCCGACCCGCTGCAGGTGGCGCGGCTGTTCGAACGATGCTTCGCCGTGGCTGGCGATCGCCTGGCCTGCGGCCACTTCCACGACACGCGCGGCCTGGGGCTGGCCAACGTCTACGCCGCGTGGCAGGCGGGCGTGCGCCGCTTCGACGCCTGCCTCGGTGGCATCGGCGGGTGTCCGCACGCGCCAGGCGCCAGCGGCAACGTCGCGACCGAAGACCTGGCCTACCTCTTCGCCAGCATGGGCGTGCCGACCGGTTTGGATTTCGCCGCGCTGATCGCGCTGCGCGGTCGGCTCGCGGGTTGGCTGGACGGCGAGCCGCTGCACGGCCACGTCTGGCGCGCCGGGCTGCCGAAGACGCTGCGCGGGGAGGCGCGGGCATGACCGCCGCGCCGCCGCTGAACGCCGCCCCCCAGCCCTTGGCCGGGCTGCGCGTGGTCGAGTTCACCCACATGGTGATGGGTCCGACCTGCGGCATGGTGCTGGCCGACCTCGGCGCCGAGGTGATCAAGGTCGAGCCGATCGACGGCGAAGGCACGCGCCAGCTGCTCGGCGCCGGCGCCGGCTTCTTCCCGATGTTCAACCGCAACAAGAAGAGCATCGGCATCGACCTGCGCAAACGCGAGGGTGTCGAAGTCGCACGCCGGCTGGCGGCCAGCGCCGACGTCGTGGCCGAGAACTTCAAGCCCGGCGCGCTGGCGAAGTACGGCCTCGACTACGCAAGTCTCGCGGCCGTCAACGACCGGCTGATCTACGTCAGCCACAAGGGGTTCCTGCCCGGCCCGTACGAGCACCGCACCGCGCTCGACGAAGTCGTGCAGATGATGGGCGGGCTGGCCTACATGACGGGCCGCCCGGGCGACCCGCTGCGCGCGGGCACCAGCGTCAACGACATCATGGGCGGCCTGTTCGGCGCGATCGGCGCCTTGGGCGCGCTGATCCAGCGCGGCATCACCGGCCGCGGCATGGAAGTGCAAAGCGCGCTGTTCGAGAACAACGTGTTCCTGATGGGACAGCACATGCTGCAGTACGCGATGACCGGCCAGCACCCGAAGCCGATGCCGGCGCGCGACAACCCGTGGGCCGTGTACGACGTCTTCACGGTGAAAGACGGCGAGCAGATCTTCCTGGCCGCAGTGAGCGACGCGCAGTGGCAGACCTTCTGCAACGCACTGGGCTTCGACGACCTGAAGGCCGACCCCACGCTGCAGACCAACAACGACCGCGTCCGGCAGCGCCCGCGGCTGCTGGCCACGCTGCGCGAGCGCCTGGCCAGCCGCAGCGCCGCCGAGCTGGCCGCGCTGTTCGAGCGCCACGGCCTGCCCTTCGCCCCGATCCGCCGCCCCGAGGACCTCCTCGACGACCCGCACCTGCAAGCCACCGGCGGCCTGGCCGACGTCGCGCTGCCCGATGGCGCCGACGCCGGCCGCAAGGTCAAGGCCCCGCTGTTGCCGGTCACGCTGGCCGGTGCGCGCCTTCCGGTGCGGCTGCAGCCACCGCGCCTGGGCGCGCACACGCGCGAACTGCTCACCGGGCTGGGCTACACCGAGGCACAGATCGACGCGTTCCGCAACCAGGCCGTGGTGGCCTGAACCCAGGAGACACAACCGATGACGACGCTGACCCGACGCGCGCTGCTGGCTGCGACCACGCTGGCGCTGGCCACCCCTGCCTTCGCGCAGGAGAAGGTGATCCGCTTCATCCTGCCCAACGCCACGGGCTCCGGCGTCGATGCGATCACGCGCGCAGCCCAACCCGCGCTCGCAAAGGCACTCGGGCATCCGATCGTCGTCGACAACCAGCCCGGCGCCGGCGGCATCGTCGGGCTGCAGGCGCTGGCGCGCTCGCCGGCCGACGGCTTCGCGCTCAGCGTCGTGTCGAACAACGTCGTGATCTTCCCGAGCGTGCTCAAGAACCTGCCGTTCGCGATGCCCGACGATTTCACGCCGATCGCGGTGGTCGGCTACACGCCGGTCGTACTGGTCGTCAACGCGAAAGTGCCGGCGAACAACGCGGCCGAGCTCGTCGCGCTGCTGAAGCAGAAGAACGGCGAGCTGAACTACGCCTCCGGTGGCAATGGCACGATCCTGCACCTGGCCACCGAGATGTTCCTCGACGCCACCGGCACGAAGGCCCGGCACATCCCGTACAAGGGCGTGGGGCCGATGCTGACCGACCTGATCGGCGGGCAGGTCGAGTTCGCCACCGCGGCGCTGCCCAGCGTGCAGCAGCACCTGAAGACCGGCGCGCTGAAGGCGATCGGCGTGGCCACCGCGCAGCGCGTGCCCGCCGCGCCCGAGATCCCGAACTTCAGAGAGCAGGGTATCGACTACCAGGTCGAGGCGTGGTTCGCGGTGGTCGGCCCCAAGGGCCTGCCCGCGGCGGAAGTGCAGCGCGTGCACGCCGCCGTCACGGCCGCCTTCAACGACCCCGCCGTCAAGGACGCGATGGCCAGGCAAGGCAACGTGATCAACATCCTGCCGGCCGACCAGGCAATGCCGTTCTTCCGCAGCGAGATGGCCAAGTACGCCGCGCTGGTCAAGAAGGCCGGCGTCGAGGCGCAGTAGCCGTGCGGGTCCTGTACCTGTGCGCCGACCCGGCGCAGGTACGGGCCCAGCTCGCCGGCGCGCGGCTCACCCGCGGCGACGCCGGGCCGCTGCGCGACGACGTCTCGACCGACGAGATCTCGCCGCTGGCATCGATGGTGCATTTCGACGCCACGCTGGGGCGCCACGCGCACACCGGCTTCACCGCCGGCGGCGAACGGCCGATCGGCCTCGACGCGCTGCGCAATGCCGGCATCGAGATCCTCGTCGGCGGCCGACGCTACGGCAAGGGCAGCTCACGCGAGCACAGCCCGCTGGCGGAGCTCTCGGCCGGCGTGCGCATCGTGTTCGCCGAGAGCTTCGAGCGCATCTACCGCCAGAACGCCGACAACCTCGGACTGTGGACGAGCACCGACTTCGCGCTGCTCGAGCGCATCGAGCGCGGCGAGCCCGTCGGCGTCGACGACCTGCTGGCCGACCGCGACGCGCAGGCCGCCGCGATCCTGCGCGCCGGCGGGCTGCTGGCGTTCACGCCGGCGCCCTGCGCGCCCGAACCCGACGGCGACCGGCCACTCACGCTGTTCGAGAAGATCGTCCGGCGCCACCGCAGCGCCGAGGGCTTCGTGCGCGCCGACCTTCGCTTCGTCCACGAGTACTACACCGGCATGTGTGCGCACCTGCTGGCGCGGCGCTTCGGCGACGCGCCGGTGCTGCACGACCCGGCGAGCATCGTCTGCTTCGAGGACCACCTGACGTACGCGCACCGCAGCCCGCTGCACCAGTCGCAGGATCTGGCCAGCGGCGTGCGGCGCCTATCGCACGCGCACCGCGACTTCGTCGCACGGCACGGCCTCGTCGACCACGGCGTGCTGCCCGGCGGCGAAGGCTCGCAGGGCATCTCGCACGCGCTGGTGGCCGAGCGTTACGCGCGGCCGGGCGAGCTGATCGTCGGCACCGACTCGCACACACCGCACAGCGGCGCGCTCGGCTGCGTGGCCTTCGGCGTCGGCAGCACCGAGATGGCGTTCGCCCTCGTCACCGGCCAGGTGCGGCTCGGCGCACCCGAGGTGCTGCGCGTCGAGGTCGACGGCGTGCTGCCGGCCGGCACGAGCGCGAAGGACCTCGTGCTGCACCTGCTGGCGCTGCCGCGCATCCGCGCCGGCGCCGGTGTCGGCCGCGTGTTCGAGTTCGGCGGCTCGGCAGTGCGCGCGCTGTCGACCGACGAACGCGCGACGCTGACCAACATGACGGCCGAACTCGGCGGCTTCACCGGTCTCGTCGAGCCCGACGACGAGACGGTGCGCTTCCTGCGCGAGCGCCGCGGTGTCAACTTCGTACTCGAACCGTGGATGCGCAGCGACCCCGGGGCGACCTATGCCGAGGTGATCCGCGTCGACGCGGCGGCGCTGTCGCCCTGGGTCGCACGGCCCGGCGACCCGGGCCGCGGGCTGCCGCTGGCCGCGCTCCAGGAGCGGCCGCGCGTGGACATCGCCTACGGCGGCTCGTGCACCGCCGGCAAGCGGGAGGATTTCGCGCACTACCACGCGGTGCTGGCCTGGGCATTGGCGCGCGGGCGGCGCGTCGCGCCCCATGTGCGCCTGTACCTGCAGTTCGGCACCACCGACGTGCGCGACTGGTGTGCCGAGCAGGGCTGGCTCGAGACCTTCCGCGCCGCCGGCGCCGAACTGCTGCAGCCGGCCTGCGGCGCCTGCGCCAACTGCGGCCCTGGCGCGTCGACGGCCCCCGATCAGGTGACGGTCAGCGCGATCAACCGCAATTTCCCCGGCCGCTCGGGGCCGGGCCAGGTCTGGCTCGCGAGCCCGGCCACTGTCGCGGCGAGTGCCGTCGCCGGGCAACTGGCATCGTTCGGGGAACTGATGGCCGGCCTGCGCTGAACACTGAGCCGGCCGGCCGCAGGCAGAACGTCTATCCGACAAGGTCGCGGTACGCGTGCCAGCTGGCGAAGGCCAGCCAGGGGAACACGACGACCAGCCCCAGCATCAGCGTCGCGAAGCCCAGCGCGACGAGCAGCGCCAGGCACACAGCCCACACCAGCGCCGCCGCCGCATTGCGCAGGCACACGCGCCAGCTCGTGACGATGGCCGTCACCGGGTCGCTGCCGCGGTGGTAGATCATCGGCGCGGCGACGACGCCACTGGCATACACCGCCAGCGCGAACAGCGCCCCGGCGGCCACGAGCGCGAGCAAGGCGTCACGGTGCGCCGGCACCGTCAGCAGCTCGGCTGCGAAACGCTCGAGCGCCGGCACCTCGCCGCCATACGACAGCGCGAACACGATCGCTGCGACGCGCTCCCACGCGATCAGCGCCAGCGCCAGCACCAGCCCGAACAGTGCCAGCATCGGCAGGTGCGGGCGCGTGGCCACCGCGGCCTGCGACGTCGAGACACGGCCCGTCTCCTCGAGCTGCTGCGCGATCGCGTACAGCCCGACGGCGACGATCGGGGCGACGAGCAGGAAACCGCCGAGCAGCGCCGGCACCAGGTGTGCCGCACCGGTCCAGGCGACGGTCAGCAGGATCCATCCGGCCAGCGCGACGAAGCCGCCGTAGCCCAGCGCCAAACCGGGCTGGCGCACCAGGTCGCGCCAGCCGGCGCGCAGCCACGCGAAGGGACGGTGCCAGGCGACGTCGCGCACCGTCGGAAGCGACGACGAGGGTTCGCGGTGAAGCACGTGTTCCATCTCGACCTCCCTGCAAGGCAAAGACACCGGACATGCGGCACACGCTCCCGCCAAGCCCGGGCGCACGCGTGCCCGCACTGCAGGATTGATCGTAGGCCGCGGCCGCGCGCGGCGCAACGTCGCTCACCCGCGCGGATGATGCTGCGCGTGCAGCTGGCGCAGCCGCTCGCGCGCGACGTGGGTGTAGATCGTCGTCGTGCCGATGTCGGCGTGGCCGAGCAGCATCTGCACCGCCCGCAGGTCGGCGCCGTGGTTGAGCAGGTGCGTCGCGAAGGCATGCCGCAGCGTGTGCGGCGACAGCGGCGCCGTGATGCCGGCCTGCCGTGCGTACTTCTTGACCAGCTGCCAGAACATCTGCCGCGTCATCGGGCCGCCGCGCGCGGTGACGAACAGCGCATCGCTCGCCTGCCCGCCGAGGATCCCGGCGCGCGCGTCCGCCAGGTAGCGCTGCAGCCAGCGCAGCGCCTCGTCGCCGAACGGCACGAGCCGCTCCTTCGCGCCCTTGCCGGTCACGCGCAGCACGCCTTCGGCGAGCGCGACCTGCACGGTGCGGATCGTCACCAGCTCGCTGACGCGCAGGCCGCTGGCGTACATCAGCTCGAGCATCGCGCGGTCGCGCAGGCCCAGCGGCTGCGCGACGTCGGGCGCGGCCAGCAGCGCCTCGACCTGCGCTTCCGACAGCGTCTTCGGCACGCGCAGCGGCTGCCTGGCGGCGAGCAGCTTGAGCGTCGGGTCGGCAGCGATGCGCCGCTCGCGCAGTGCCCAGCGGAAGTAGCGCTTGAACACCGTCAGCCGGCGGTTGGCCGTGGTGGCGCGGGACTGCGCGTGGCGCGCGGCCATGTAGGCGAACAGGTCGCTCTCGCGCGTGTCGTCGAGCGCGCGCGCGCCCGGCTGCTGCGCGAGCCAGCGCGCGTACAGCGCGAGGTCGCGCCGGTACGCGGCCAGCGTCTGCGCGGCCAGGCCGTCCTCGAGCCACACGGCGTCGAGGAACGCGTCGATCGCGGCCTGGCTGGCCGCGGGCAGGTCGGGTGACGTCGGGGCCATGAAAAAGGCCACCCGCAGGTGGCCGGGCAAAGGTCGCGGTGCAGGCTCAGTCGAGCTTGAGGCCCTGCTTCCTGACGACTTCCTTGTACACCGCCAGCTCGGCCCTGATCTGCTCGGCGAACTGCTCGGGCGTGTTGCCGACGATGATCGAGCCGGTGTCCTCGATGCGCTTGCGCACGTCGGCGTCCTGCAGCACCGTCCTGACGGCGGCGTTGACGCGGTCGACGACGGCGCGCGGCGTGCCCTTGGGTGCGAGGATGCCGTAGTACGCCATGCGGTTGACCGGCTCCAGGCCGACTTCCTTGAACGTCGGCACGTTGGGCATCGCCGCCAGCCGCTGCGGCGCGGCGACGACGATCGGCACCAGCTTGCCGTCCTTGATGAAGGGCAGCGCCGACGGCACGTTGTCGAAGATGATCGGCACCTGCCCCGCCACCGTGTCCTGCAGCGCCGGGCCGGCGCCGCGGTACGGGATGTGCGTCATGAAGGTGCCGGTCAGGCTCTTGAACAGCTCGGTCTGCAGGTGCCCGATGCCACCGGTGCCCGAGCTCGCGTAGCTGTACTTGCCGGGGTTCTTCTTCAGCACCTCGAGGAAGGTCTTGTAGTCCTTCGCCGGGAACGACGGGTGCACCGCGATGACGTTGGGCGTCGCGGCGATGTTGATGATCGCGACCATGTCGGTCAGCGGGTCGTACGAGATCTTCGGGTTGATCGCCGGGTTGGCCGCCGTCGTCGACACGGTGGCCATGCCGAGCACGTGGCCGTCGGGCGCGGCCTTGACCATCTCCATCGCGCCGATCACACCGCCGCCGCCGGCCTTGTTCTCGACGAGCACCTGCTGGCCCAGCGTCGCGCCGAGCTTGTCGGCGACGATGCGCGCGATGATGTCGGTCGTGCCGCCGGGCGCGAACGGCACGATCAGCCGCACCGGCTTGGTCGGGTAGGCCTGCGCCCACGCGGGCGAGGCGGCGAGCGAAGCGGCCGCCACGAGGCTCAGGGCCGCCAGGGTCTTCAGGGTCTGTCGCTTGGACATGCGGGGAATCTCCGGAATCGAGGCCAGGTCGACGCGCCGGCTGGCACGGTGAACGCCGATTGTGACTGCGCCCCGCGCCGCCGGTTCGCGCGCGCGGCCTAGCGATGACCCTAAGACACGCCCCGGCCAGCCGCGGCGCGCGCGCCGCGGGCGTCCGCGGCGGCGGCTGGCACACTGCCGGGCGTGGACCTGGCCTGGCTGCTGCTGCCCGACTTCGTGCTGATCGCGTGCGGCTTCCTGATCTGCCGCTACACCGTGCTCGACCGCCCGGTGTGGGAGGCTGCCGAGCGGCTCGTGTACTACCTGCTGTTCCCGGTGCTGCTGTTCGGCGCCATCGTGCGCAACCCGCTGCAGCCCACGTCGATGGCCGCACTGTCGGGCAGCGGGCTCGCGGTGGTCGGCGCGGGCATCGTGCTCGCCTACGCGCTGCGCGCGTGGCCCGGCGTCGACGCGCGCGCACACGCGGCCGGCGCGCAGACGGCGTTTCGCTTCAACTCGTACGTCGCACTGGCACTCGCCGAGCGCCTGGGCGGTGCGCCCGCGGTGGCGGCGATCGCGGTGCTGGTGTCGGTGTGCGTGCCGCTGTGCAACGTCGCCGCGGTGTGGCCGCTCGCGCGCCACGGCGGGCACGGCTATCTGCGCGAGCTCGTGCGCAACCCGCTGATCGTGGCCACGGTGGCCGGGCTGGCGGGCAACCTGATGGGGCTGAAGCTGCCCGAAGTCGTCGGCACGACGCTGCACCGCATCGGCGCGGCCGCGCTGCCGCTCGGGCTGATGGCCGTTGGCGCGGGGCTGCGCGTGGGCGCCTTGCGCGACGCGCCGAAGCTCGCCGCCGCGCTGCTCGCGATCCGGCACGCGGTGCTGCCGGCGCTGGCGCTGGCGATCGTCGCATGGGCGGTGGACCTGCCGCCGCTGCAGCAGCTCGCGGTGGTCGTGTTCGCCGCGCTGCCCACCGCGTCGAGCGCCTACGTGCTCGCGGCACGGCTCGGCGGGCACGCGAGCTACGTCGCCGGGCTCGTGACGCTGTCGACGCTGCTCGGCATGGCGAGCATCCCGCTCGCGCTCAGCGCGCTGCGCTGGATGCAGCCGCTGTAGGCGCTGCGGCCGCGGGGCGCTGCGCGAGCGCCCACTCGACGTGCTCGCGCACGAGCGGTGTCGCGGCATCGCGCCGCGCGGCGAGCGCGGCGCGCACCGCGTCGGCGGCATCGGTGACGGCGCGCAGCGCGTTGCCCAGCGCGACGGCGACGTTGCGCTGCCAGCGCTCGAAGCCGATGCGCCGGATCGCGCTGCCCTCGGTCGCGCGCAGGAAGCGCGCCTCGTCCCAGGCCCACAGCGTCAGCAGCGTCGGCGCTGCGACGTCATCGCGCACGTCGAAGTCGGGCAGCGTGCTGCGCCGCGCGTACTTGTTCCACGGGCACGCGAGCTGGCAGTCGTCGCAGCCGTAGATGCGGTTGCCGATCAGCGGCCGCAGCTCGGGCGGGATCGGCCCCGGGTGCTCGATCGTCAGGTACGAGATGCAGCGCCGCGCATCGAGCCGGTATGGCGCGACGATCGCGCGCGTCGGGCACGCGTCGAGGCACGCGGTGCAGGTGCCGCAGTGCGCCTCGACGGCCGGCGTCGCGGGCAACGCGAGGTCGACGTAGATCTCGCCGAGGAAGAACATCGAGCCGCCGTCGCGCGCCAGCGCCAGCGTGTGCTTGCCGCGCCAGCCCAGGCCGCTGCGCACCGCGAGCTCGACCTCGAGCACCGGCGCCGAGTCGGTGAACACGCGGTGGCCGAACGGGCCGACGACCTCGGCGAGCCGGTCGGCCAGCCGCTGCAGCCGCGTGCGCAGCACCTTGTGGTAGTCGCGGCCGCGCGCATACAGCGACACCGTCGCGTCGAGCGGGCGCTGCAGACGCTGCGACTCGACCGCCTGCCAGTCGTCGCCGGCGCTCCCGGTACTGCCATCGCGCGTTCGCGGCAGGTAGTCCATGCGCGCCGTGATCACCGACACCGTGCCCGGCACCAGCGCCGCGGGCCGCGCGCGCGTGAGGCCATGGCGCGCCATGTAGGCCATCTCGCCGTGGAAGCCCGCGGCCAGCCACGCCTGCAGCCCCGGCTCGGCGTCGGCGAGGTCGATGCCCGCGACCCCGATCTGTGAGAATCCCAGCGCCCGCGCCCAGGCCTGCAGCTGCGCAAGCAGCGCAGGCCCGTCGACGCCATGACCCTGCCCCATCGGCCGATTCTAGAAACGCGCACCCTCGACTGGCCCGACGAGGCGGCCTGCGCCGCCACCGCCGCCGCGCTCGCCGCGGCACCCGAGCTGCGCGACGCGACGATCGAGCTGCGCGGCGCACTCGGCGCCGGCAAGACGACGTTCGTGCGCCACCTGCTGCGCGCGCTCGGCGTCACGGGGCGCATCAAGAGCCCGACCTATGCGCTGATGGAGCCCTACGAGGTCGACGGTCTGGCGGTGTCGCACTTCGACTTCTACCGCTTCGCCGACCCGCGCGAATGGGTCGACGCCGGGCTGCGCGACGTGTTCGCGGCGCCGGGACTCAAGCTCGTCGAGTGGCCCGAGCAGGCCGCCGGGCTGCTGCCGCCATGCGACCTGCGCATGGAACTCGCGGTGCTCGACGGCGATCGACGCCGCGTGACCGTGCTTGCCCTCAGCCCCCGCGGCCGCGCCCTGCTCGCCGCGCTCGCCGCATGACGCTGCCGCGCCGCCGCGTGCTGCAAGGCGCCGGGGCGCTCGTGCTCGCGTTCGCTGCCACCGGCGCGGCGCACGCGCGCACGATCGTCGCGGTGCGGGTGTGGCCGGCCGACGAGTACACGCGCATCACGCTCGAGTCCGACGGCGCGCTGAGCGCGACGACGCAGCACCTGAGCGCGCCCGACCGGCTCGTGATCGACATCGACGACCTCGAGCTCGACGGGGCGCTGCGCGAGCTCGTCGGCAAGGTCAGCGCCGACGACCCGTTCATCGCCGGCGTGCGCGTGGGCCAGTACCAGCCGCGCGTCGTGCGGCTGGTGATCGACCTCAAGCAGCCGGTGCGTCCGCAGTCGTTCGCGCTCGAGCCGGTGGCCGCGTACCGGCACCGCTTCGTCGTCGACCTGCATCCCACCGTCGAGCCCGACCCGCTGCTCGCGCTGATCCGCGACAAGGAGCGCGCCGAGCAGGCCGCGCGCCAGTCGGTGCAGGACGCGCTCGGCGAGTTCATCGGCCGGCTCGAACGGCCGCGTGCGCCGGGCGCTCCCGCCACGCCGGCGGCGCGCGCCGACGCGCCGGCCGCCGTCGCGTCGGCGCCGGTGCAGGCTCCGGTGCAGACGCCCGCGCCGCCGCACCCCTCGGCCGACGTGCAAAAGAGGATCGATCGCCTGATCGTCGTCGCGATCGACCCCGGCCACGGTGGCGAGGACCCCGGTGCGATCGGCCCCACCGGGCTGCGCGAGAAGGACGTCGTGCTCGCGATCGCGCTGCAGCTGCGCGACCGGCTCAACCGCCAGCCGGGCATGCGCGCGATGCTCACGCGCGACGCCGATTTCTTCGTGCCGCTGCACGAGCGCGTGCGCAAGGCGCGCCGCGTGCAGGCCGACCTGTTCGTCTCGGTGCACGCCGACGCCTTCATGCGCCCCGAGGCGCGCGGCGCGAGCGTCTACGCGCTGAGCACCAACGGCGCGACGAGCGCGGCCGCGCGCTGGATGGCGCAGCGCGAGAACGCGTCGGACCTGGTCGGCGGCATCAACGTGCGCGCCGCCGACGCGCAGGTCATGCGCACGCTGCTCGACATGAGCACGACGGCGCAGATCAAGGACAGCCTGCGCGTCGGTCGCGAGGTGCTCGGCCAGATGGAGCGCGTCGGCGACCTGCACAAGCCGCGCGTCGAGCAGGCGGGCTTCGCGGTGCTCAAGGCGCCCGACATCCCGAGCATCCTCGTCGAGACGGCGTTCATCTCGAACCCCGACGAGGAGCGCAAGCTGCGCGACGCGCGCTACCAGCGCCAGATCGTCGAGGCGGTGGCCACCGGCATCGTGCGCTACTTCGCGAAGAACCCGCCGCTGGCGCGCAACCGCTCGCTGTGACCGCGCTCAGCGCGCGGCCGTGCCTGTGTCGCGCGCGACGCGCCGCGCCTTCCAGCCGCCGGCCACCGCGATCAGGCCCGGCACCAGGATCAGCGCCCAGATGAGCGGGCCCAGGTGCTGTTGCACGAACGGGTGCTGGCCGAATGCGTAGCCCGCGGCGGTCAGCCCGAGCACCCACAGCAGCGCGCCGGCGACGTTGCAGGCCGTGAAGCGGGCGCGCCGCATCGCGGCGACGCCGGCCACGAACGGCGCGAACGTGCGCACGAACGGCATGAAGCGCGCGAGCACCACGGTGATGCCGCCGTGGCGCTCGTAAAAGCCATGCGCGGCGTCGAACGCGCGCCGGTCGAACCAGCGCGAGTGCGCCCAGCCGAACACCCTCGGCCCCAGCGCGCGGCCTGCCGTGTAGTTGACCTGGTCGCCGGCGATGGCCGCGGCCAGCAGCACGCCGGCGGCCAGCGGCCACGACATCGCGCCGGCGCCGGCCAGCGTGCCGGCGACGAACAGCAGCGAGTCGCCGGGCAGGAAGGGCATCACGACGAACCCGGTCTCGACGAAGACGATCGCGAACAGCAGCGCATAGACCCACGCGCCGTGGTCGTGCACGAAGGCGCCGAGGTGGCGGTCGACGTGCAGCACGAAGTCCAGCAGCAGCGGGGCGACGTCCATCGGGCCATTATCGGGGCCGCGCCTAGAATGCGCCGTTCGATGAACGCCCCGCTGCCCGCTCGCCGCCCGATCCGCGAGCTGCCCGACGAGCTGGTCAGCCAGATCGCCGCCGGCGAGGTGATCGAGCGGCCGGCGTCGGTGGTGCGCGAGCTCGTCGACAACGCGCTCGACGCCGGTGCGCGCAGCGTCACGGTGCGGCTCGTCGAAGGCGGCGTGCGCGCCATCGTCGTCGAAGACGACGGCGCCGGCATCCCGGCGGCCGAGCTGCCGCTGGCCGTCAGGCGCCATGCGACGAGCAAGATCGCCAGCCTCGCCGAGCTCGAGCGCGTCGCGACGATGGGCTTTCGCGGCGAGGCACTGGCCGCGATCGCGTCGGTGGCCGAGCTCGTCATCACCAGCCGCGACGGCGAAGCCGCGCACGCACACCGGCTCGACGCGCGCAGCGGCGAACTCGCGCCAGCCGCGCGCGCGGTGGGCACGACGGTGGAGGTGCGCGAGCTGTTCTTCGCGACACCGGCGCGGCGCAAGTTCCTGAAGACGCCGGCCACCGAGTTCGCGCACGCGCTCGACGCGGTGCGCCGCCACGCGCTCGCGCGCCCCGACGTCGCGTTCGCCGTCTGGCACGACGGGCGGCTGGCCGCGCAGTGGCGCGCCGCGAGTACCGCGCAGCGCGTGGCCGACGTCCTCGGCGACGAGTTCGTCGGCTCCAGCCGCGAGTTCGCGCGCGACGCCGGCCCGCTGCAGCTGGCCGGCCGCGTCGGCCTGCCCGAAGCCGCACGCAGCCGCGCCGACTGGCAGTACGTGTTCGTCAACGGCCGCTTCGTGCGCGACCGCCTGATCGCGCACGCGCTGCGCAGCGCCTACGACGACCAGCTGCACGGCAGCCGCCAGCCGGCGTACGTGCTGTTCCTCGCGATCGCCCCCGACCTCGTCGATGCCAACGTGCACCCGACGAAGATCGAGGTGCGCTTCCGCGACGCGCGCGCGGTGCACGAGGCCGTGCGCCGTGCGGTGGCCGACGCGCTCGCGCCGTCGCGCGCGAGCGCCGCGGCTGCGCCCGCGCCGTCGCCTGCCACCGCCGTGGCGCCCGTCGCGCCGACGCACTGGCAGCCCACGCTCGGGCTGCCCGCGTCGTGGACCGCACGCGAGAGCGCGCCGCCCGCTTGGGACGCGTGGCGCGCGGCGGCCCCCGAGGCCGTCGGCCCGACGTCGCCCGGTGCGCGGCCCGCGCCGCCGCCCGCGTCCGAGCCCGGCGACTGGCCGCTGGGCCGCGCGATCGCACAGATCGGCGGCGTCTACGTGCTGGCCGAGAACGCACACGGCCTCGTCGTCGTCGACATGCACGCCGCGCACGAGCGCATCGTCTACGAGCGGCTGAAGGCCGCTGCGGCGGCCGGCGGCCCCGACGCACCGCTGCCGGCACAGCCGCTGCTGATCCCCGTCGTGTTCACGGCGACGCCGGCCGAGGTCGCCACCGCCGAGGCCGAGGCGGCGACGCTCGCCGCGCTCGGCCTCGACGTCGCGCCGCTTTCGGCCTCGACGCTCTCGGTACGCAGCCGCCCGGCCGCGCTGCCCGACGCCGACGTCGCCGAGCTGACGCGCCGCGTGCTCGCCGACCTCGCGCAGGTCGGCGCCAGCCGCGTCGTGCAGCGCGCACGCGACGACCTGCTCGCGACGATGGCCTGCCACGGCGCCGTGCGCGCGAACCGCCGGCTGACGCTCGACGAGATGAACGCGCTGCTGCGCGAGATGGAAGCCACCGAGCGCGCCGACCAGTGCAACCACGGCCGCCCGACCTGGCGCCAGGTGACGCTGAAGGACCTCGACGCGCTGTTCCTGCGCGGGCGCTGAGCCGACCTGCCGCGACGACGGCCCGGCGGTGCGCAACGACCTTGCGCGTGCGTCGGCCACGGCCGATGCGCAGAATCGGCGCATGGCTCACGGCTCCCTCCTTCCGTTGCCGGTGAGGCCGCTGCGCCGGCGGCGGCCGGCGCGCGGCTGGATCCGCGGCGGCCTCGTGCTGCTGCTCGGCGCGTCGCTGCTGGCCGGCTGCGCGACGCTCGACCACAAGCAGCGCGAGTGGGTGTTCCAGCCGAGCAAGACCTCGTGGTCCGGCGCGGCGTGGGCCGCCGAGGGCATGCACGACGTGTGGATCGGCTTCCACTCGCGCGAGGCCGACGCGCCGGTCACGCTGCACGGGCTGTGGCTGCCGCAGGACGACGCCGACGCACCGGTGCTGCTGTACCTGCACGGCGCGCGCTGGGACGTGCGCAGCAGCGCACACCGCATGCGCCGCATGCACGAGCTCGGCTTCGCGGTGCTCGGCATCGACTACCGCGGCTTCGGCCGCAGCACCGACATGCTGCCGTCGGAGACGATGGCCTACGAGGACGCACTCGCCGCGTGGCGCTGGCTCGCGCAGCAGCACCCCCACGCGCGGCGCTACGTGTTCGGGCACTCGCTCGGCGGCGCGATCGCGGTGCACCTGGCCAGCGAGGTCGACGACGCCGCCGGGCTGATCGTCGAGGGCACGTTCACGTCGATCCCCGACGTCGTGCGGACCTTCGAGTGGGGCTGGCTGCCGGTCGGGCCGCTGATCACGCAGCGCTTCGACGCCGCCGCGCGCATCGCGAAGCTGCGCACGCCGGTGCTCGTCGTGCACGGCAGCGCCGACCGCTGGATCCGTCCCGAGCTGGGCCGGGCCCTCTACGAGCGCGCGCCCGAGCCCAAGCGCTGGCTGCTCGTCGAGGGCGGCTCGCACCACAACACGAACGCGGTCGGGCAGCCGCTGTACCGCGAGGCGATCGCCGAGCTGTTCGGCCTCGCGCCGCGCACGCCCTGACGCGCGACGCATGATCCAATGCGGGCGATGAGCGATCGCCCGAAGCTGACGTTGAAGAAAGGCCGCGCGGCGGCGCGCGACGCGCGCCGTGCGCCGGTGCGCGCGGCCACCGCGCCACGGCGCGCTGCGTCGGGCCCGAAAGCGGGCACCGACCGCGACGCGCAGCGCAACCCGCCGCCCCGCAAGCGCGAGAGCGCAGCGGCGCGCACACCGCCGAGCGACCGCGCGGCGCCCGAGCGTCGTGAGCG
>NZ_JALBGB010000040.1:0-22148 GCF_022631395.1 Calidifontimicrobium sp. SYSU G02091 | reverse complement strand
TGCAGTTCGAGAGGGCTTGGCTTGCCGCCCAGCAAAGGCAAGCCGCGTGATGGTCTCGGCTATGGGATCCGGGAAACGCGGGCAAGGTCAGCCCATAGTTGAAAAGGTATGCACCATCAATGATCCAGATCGTCTTCAAGCTGCTTCTCCCTGCATGGTTCGGGCACGATTGTCTTCGAGGCGCTGCAGCTGCAGCAGTGCTTGCCTGGGGCGTCTAACGTTTGAGCTAAGCGGCACGCCGCTGCGGGTCCGCTTGAGCGAAGGGTTAGGCCTCAGCGCGCCGCTCGTAGGAAGACCGATCGCCCGACTACTAGTGTCGCTTGCCCAATGACGGAAGCCCCCCTCGGTACACGATGGGCTTCTTGGGCTTCTTCTTGCTCACCCAGGTGGGTGCAGCCAGCCAACCAGACGAGGGTGCCTTGTCGCACGCATGGGCAAAGGCTTCGAGCGCTGCTTTCTGGTCTTCGGTTTCAAGCACCTTGGCGCCGCCCAGCATGACTGAGTAGGTTCGACCGGTTTGGAAGACGCGAACCAGCACGACCCGCCCGTCTGGTGTTGGGACCTTCCGCTTGCGAACCATGCGAGTTACTGGTGGTTCGGTCATGTGGAAACTGTGTGTCTTGCGAGGCTTGCGATGGGTCGGATGCGAGAGGTACTTGGGATCTGAGGCCTAACGTGTTCTAGGGCGCAATGATGCGCCACTAACCGGTTAGTAGCGCAGCATTGCGCCCGTATCCGGATAGTGGCGCACCGAGGCGAGCCAGCTCGATCCTGAGTCCGCGCCCGAACGCGGCCTTGGGCGTGACGTGCAAAGAAGCCGGTGACCAGGTCGCGACGAGCCGCTGTCCCCACAAGGCGACCCGGCAAGCCCTCACTCCGCCTTTACCCCCGCCCGCTTGATCACCGCCGCCCAGCGCGCGAGTTCGGCGCGCATCATCTGCGTGAGCTCCTCCGGCGTGGTCGGGATCGGCTCCATGCCCAGCGTCTTGAAGCGCTCGCGGAACTCGTCGGTGCGGATCAGCGACGTGATCTCGGCGTTCAGGCGCGCGACGATGGGCTGCGGCGTGCGCGCCGGCGCCATGATCGCGAACCAGCCGCTGACGTCGAAGCCCTTGAGGCCCGTCTCGTCGAGCGTCGGCACGCCGGGGGCGAGGTCGGTGCGGTCCTTGCTCATCACGCCGATCACCTTCATGCGCCCGCCCTCGGTCTTGCCGAGCACGCTGGTGATGTCGGACACGGCGAGCTGCGTCTCGCCGGCCATCACGGCGGTGATCGCCGGCGCGCTGCCGCGGTACGGGATGTGGACGATGAAGGTCTCGCTCATGGACTTCATCAGCTCGCCGCCCAGGTGCATCGCGGTGCCGTTGCCGCCGCTGGCGAACGTCAGCCGGCCGGGCTGGCGGCGCGCGAGCGCGATCAGCTCGTCGGCACGGCTCACCGGCAGGTCGGCATTGGCCACCAGCACGAACGGGATGCGCGCGAAGCCGGTGATCGGCGCCAGGTCGGCGAGCGGGTCGTAGCCCAGGTTGGGGTTCAGGCCGGGGCTGATCGTGAGCCCGCCGGCCGCGGCCAGCACGAGGGTGTAGCCGTCGGGCGCGGCCTTGGCCACCTGGCCCAGCGCGAGCGTGCCGCCGGCGCCGGGCCGGTTCTCGACGACGACCTGCTGGCCCAGCCGCTCGCCGAGCCGCGGCGCGAGCAGGCGCGCGGCCACGTCGCTGCTGCCGCCGGGCGGGAACGGCACCACGAGGCGGATCGGCCGGCTCGGCCAGCGCTCCTGCGCGTGCACCGCGGGCGCCAGCCCGGTGGCCAGCAGCGCCAGTGCCGCGGCGGCGGCGCGGCGGCGCGGGGGGTTCGTCACGTGGGCCATCGTCGTCTCCTCGTGTCGTGGCGGTCGTCGCTGTCGCAAGTTCAGGCGCGCGTCACAGCTTGAACAGCCGCTCGGCGTTCTCCTGGAAGAACATGCGCTTGACCTGCGGCGAAAGCGGCAGGCGGTCGCACATCGCCACTTCCTCGGGCACGTACTGGTACGGATAGTCCATCGCGTACATCAGCCGGTCCTGCCCGATGACGTGCTGCACGAAGGTGATGGCCGGCTCCCACGGCATGCCGCTGGTGGTGTACCAGACGTTCTCGCGCAGGTAGTCGCTGGGCTTCTTCTTCAGCGGCCGCGCGCCGGGGCTGCGGTCGTTGGCGACGATGCCGGCGTGCATGAAGTCGATGCGGTACAGCCAGTACGGCAGCCCCTCGCCGCAGTGGCCGAGCACGAGCTTCAGCCGCGGGAAGCGGTCGAACACGCCGGCCACGATCAGGCGCAGCGCGTGCAGACCGGTCTCGACCGCGAAGCCGTAGATCGCGGCGTCGAGGCAGCGCGGGATGAACGGCTGCGCCATCTGCGGCGACGGCGTGTTCGGGTGCAGGTACAGCGGCACGTCGAGCGCCTGGCAGGCCTCGAAGATGGGGTAGAACTTCTCGTCGTCGAGGTAGGTGCCCTGCGTGTGCGAGTTGACGATCACGCCCTTGAGGCCCAGGCGGTTCACGCCGCGCTCGATCTCCTTGGCGGCGCCCTCGGGCGCGTGCGGCGCGATGGCCGCCAGCCCGGCGAAGCGCGTCGGGTGCCTGCGGATCGCGTCGGCGAGCTGGTCGTTCGACGCCGCGGCGAGGTCGGTGGCGGTGGCGGGGTCGAACAGCTGCACGCCGGGGCACGTGAGCGACAGGATCGCGCGGTCGATGCCGGCGGCGTCCATGTCGGCGATGCGCCGCGCGTCGAGGTCCTGCAGGCGCTCGTACAGGTCGCGCGCGCGCTGCGTGGCGCTCTTGCCGAAGAAGCCCCACAGGCTCTGGAAGCCGGGGTCGTGGTGCGTGCCCTCGTCGAGCAGCCTGACGTAGCGCTGCAGGATCTCGGTAGGCGCCCAGGCCTCTTCGGTGGCGATGCGTTGGTAGCCCCGCGTCGCGGCGTCGATCATCGATGCGTCCTTTTCGGTGTTCGTCGGTGCGCCGTTGCGACGCAGCGGCCGCGGCAGTGTTTCAACGGTCATCGGCACGGTCAACGCGGGCATTCCCGCGTCGCGTACACGCCGGCGGGGCCGGCGCGGGATCGCCGCATCCCTTGACCAGGCTCAAACCCGCGGGCACGCGGCCCGGGATGATCACGGCCATGCGCACGCGCCGCCACGCGCGGCACGCCCACACACCGAGGAGACCGTGATGACTGCCGCCGAGGCCGCGGCGGGCACCGCCCGTCCGCCCCGCATCGTCAAGACGCCGGGCGCGCTCGCGCCCGTGCCCCACCTGCTCGACCACGCCGCGACCTGCGCCGCGTTCCGCTGGGACGATGCGCGCGCGCTGCTCGACGGCCTGCCCGCCGGCGGGCTGAACATCGCGCACGAGGCGGTCGACCGCCACGTCGCGCACGGCCGCGGCGGCAAGACGGCGATCCGCTGGCTGGGCAAGAGTGGCGCGCGGCGCGAGTTCAGCTACGCCGACCTCGCCGCCGGCACCAACCGCTTCGCCAACGCGCTCGGCGCGCTCGGCGTGCAGCCCGGCGAGCGCGTGTTCGTGCTGATGGGGCGGCTGCCCGAGCTGTACCTCGCGGTGCTCGGCGCGCTGAAGGCGCGCTGCGTCGTGAGCCCCTTGTTCTCGGCCTTCGGCCCCGAGCCGATCGCCACGCGCTGCGAGATGGGCGACGCGCGCGTGCTGGTGACCACGCCCGAGCTGTACCAGCGCAAGGTCCAGGGCCTGCGCGAGCGGCTGCCGGGGTTGAAGCACGTGATCCTCGTCGGCGACGCGGCCGGCGAAGCGGGCACCGTGCGCTGGGCCGACGTCGTCGACCCCGCGTCGCCCGACTTCACGATCGGCGCGACCGACCCCGAGACGATGTCGCTGCTGCACTTCACGAGTGGCACCACGGGCCGCCCCAAGGGCGCGATCCACGTCCACGAGGCCGTCGTGATGCACGCGATGACGGCGCGCTACGCGCTCGACCTGCACGACGACGACGTGTTCTGGTGCACCGCCGACCCCGGCTGGGTCACGGGCACGAGCTACGGCATCGTCGCGCCGCTGGTCAGCGGCGTGACCAACGTCGTCGTCGAGGCCGAGTTCGACGCGCCGACCTGGTACTCGGTGCTGCAGGACGAGCGCGTGACGGTGTGGTACACGGCACCGACCGCGATCCGAATGATGATGCGGCTCGGTGCCGAGGCGCTGCGCGGCTACGACCTGTCGGCGCTGCGCTTCATGGCCAGCGTCGGCGAGCCGCTGAACCCCGAGGCCGCCTGGTGGGGCCTCGACGCGTTCGGTAAAACCTTCCACGACAACTGGTGGCAGACCGAGACCGGCGGCATCATGGTGTCGAACTACGCGGCAATGGACATCAAGCCCGGCTCGATGGGCAAGCCGCTGCCGGGCATCACGGCCGCGATCGCGCGCCGCACGGCCGATGGCCGCGTCGAGCTGATCGACGCGCCCGACACCGAAGGCGAGCTGGTGCTGAAGACGCCGTGGCCGTCGATGATGCGCGGCTACCTGCACGAGGAGGAGCGCTACCGCAAGTGCTTCGCCGACGGCTGGTACTTCACCGGCGACCTCGCGAAGCGCGACGCCGACGGCTACTACTGGTTCGTCGGCCGCGCCGACGACGTGATCAAGTCGGCCGGCCACCTGATCGGCCCGTTCGAGGTCGAGAGCGCGCTGATGGAGCACCCCGCGGTGGCCGAGGCCGGCGTGATCGGCATCCCCGACCCGACGGTGGGCGAAGTCGTGAAGGCCTACGTGGCCTTGAAGCCCGGGTTCGAGCCGTGCGAGGCGCTGAACCGCGAACTGCTCGGCCACGCGCGCAAGCGCCTCGGCGCCGCGGTGGCGCCGAAGGCGATCGAGTTCCGCAGCAACCTGCCGAAGACGCGCAGCGGCAAGATCATGCGGCGCCTCTTGAAGGCGCGCGAGCTCGGGCTGCCCGAGGGGGATCTGTCGACGCTCGAGTCGGACGAGAAGAAGTGAGACGGGCGTGACGCAGAAGACCCGCCACACCACCGCTGCCGCGCGCCCACACGGACGCGTTGTGGCATCCTCGGCCTGCCGTTGCTCTCGCCTGGAGTCGCCGCCATGCCCCTGCCCATCGAAGCGCTCGAAGCCGCATTGCTTCAGCTGCCGACGAGCGAGCGCGCGCGGCTGCTCGACCGCGTCGTCGCCAGCCTCGACGCCGACGCGGCACGCGAGCGTGCATGGGACGACCTCGCCGCACGCCGTGACGTCGAGATCGACCCGTCCGCCGACGTTCCGGGCCGCGACGCCTTGGACCGCCTGCGCACGGAGATCGGTTGAAGTTCACGCTTCATCCCGCCGCCGAACGGGACCTGGCCGACGCGGCGCGCTTCTATCGGCGCGAGGCGGGTCGTGCCGTGGCGCTGCGCTTTCTCGACGAGTTCGAACGCATCGCGCAACTTCTGGCCGCGCGGCCCGGCCTGGGGATGCCCACCGCCGGCAACCGGCGCTGATTTCCGCTGCACGGCTTTCCGTATGCCGTGATCTACCGCCCCGCGGGCGAGGGAGTCCGCATCCTCGTCGTGCGGCACCAGCACCGCGATCCGGACTTCGGCCAGACGCGACGCTGAGTCGCCCGCCGGCCACCGCCGTCGCGCTGCGCACAGGCATTCGCGGGGGACCGTGCGCCGAAGCCGATCACCGGCATCGGGAGGCCGAGCGATGACCGACAAGATCCACCTCGACCGCGCGCACCTGCACCACCTGTGGCGGCAGATGCTGCGCATCCGCCGCTTCGAGGCCAAGTGCGTCGAGCTCTATCAGGCGCAGAAGATCCGCGGCTTCCTGCACCTGTACGACGGCGAGGAGGCGGTGGCGGTCGGCGTCGCCGCCGCGATGGACCCCGCGCGCGACGCGGTCGTGGCCACGTACCGCGAGCACGGCCAGGCGCTCGCGTGGGGCGTGCCGACGTCCGCGCTGATGGCCGAGATGCTGGGCAAGGCCGAGGGTTGCTGCCGCGGCCGCGGCGGCTCGATGCACCTGTTCAGCCGCGCGCACCGCTTCTACGGCGGCAATGCGATCGTCGGCGGCGGGCTGCCGCTGGCCGCCGGCATCGCGATGGCCGACCAGCGGCTCGGACGCGGCGCGGTGACGGCGTGCTTCTTCGGCGAAGGCGCGGTCGGCGAAGGCGTGTTCCACGAGACGATGAACCTCGCCGAGCTGTGGCGGCTGCCGGTGCTGTTCGTCTGCGAGAACAACCTGTACGCGATGGGCGTGCCGCTCGAAGACAGCGAGGTCGAGACCGACATCTGGCGCAAGGCGAAGGCGTACCGGATGCCGGCCGAACAGGTCGACGGCATGGACCCGGTGAAGGTCGAGGCCGCGGCGCGGCGCGCGGTGGCGCAGGTCCGCGACGGTCAGGGCCCCTACTTCCTCGAGGTGCGCACGTACCGCTTCCGCGCGCACTCGATGTTCGACACGCAGGCCTACCGCACGCGCGACGAGATCGAGGGCTGGAAGCACCTCGACCCGATCGAGCGGCTGCGCGCGTGGATGGTTGCCAACCACCAGCTGAGCGACGCCGAGGCGCAGGTGATCGAGGCCGACGTCGCGGCCGAGATCGACGCCGCCGTCGCGTTCGCCGAGGCCGGCACGCTCGAGCCGGTCGACGAGCTCGAGCGCTTCGTGCTGATGGATAGGGTCGTGCAGGAGGAGCAGGCATGACCGCCCCGCTGCGCATGACGTACCGCGAAGCGTGCAAGCAGGCGATCCGCGACGCGCTGAAGGCCGACCCGCGCACCTTCGTGATGGGCGAGGACGTCGGCAAGTACGGCGGCTGCTACGCGGTCACCAAGGGCCTGCTCGAGGAGTTCGGCCCCGAGCGCATCGTCGACACGCCGCTCGCCGAAAACGGCTTCACGGGGCTGGCGATCGGCGCCGCGATCGCGGGGCTGCGGCCGCTGCTCGAGATCATGACCTGCAACTTCAGCCTGCTCGCGCTGGATCAGATCATGAACAACGCGGCGACGCTGCCGCACATGACGGGCGGCCAGTTCGCGGTGCCGCTCGTGATCCGCATGGCCACCGGCGGCGGGCGGCAACTGGCGGCGCAGCACTCGCACAGCCTCGAGGGCTGGTACGCGCACATCCCGGGGCTCAAGGTCGCGGTGCCGGGCACGGTGGAAGACGCGCGCTTCATGCTCGCCGCCGCGCTCGCCGACCCGAACCCGGTGCTGATCTTCGAGCACATCGTGCTCTACAACGCCGAGGGCGAGCTCGACCCGGCCGTCACCGCGGTCGACCTCGAGCACGCCAAAGTGCGCCGGCCGGGGCGCGACGTGACGCTCGTGACCTACGGCAACAGCCTGCCGAAGTGCCTGGCCGCGGCCGACGCGCTGGCGAAGGACGGCATCGACGCCGAAGTGATCGACCTGCGCATGCTGCGCCCGCTGGACATGCCCACCGTCGTCGCGTCGGTGCAGCGCACGCGGCGCGTCGTGATCGTCGACGAGGGCTGGAAGAGCGGTTCGATCTCGGCCGAGATCGCTGCGCGGCTCGCCGAGGACTGGCTCTACGAGCTCGACGCGCCGGTCAAGCGCGTGTGCAGCCGCGAAGTGCCGGTGCCGTACGCGGCGCACCTGGAAGACGCCGCGCTGCCGAGCGTCGAGCGCGTCGTCGCCGCGGTGCGCGCCGTCGTGCCGCGCAGGAGCTGACCATGGCCGACTTCACGATGCCCGCGCTCGGCGCCGACATGGAGACCGGCAAGGTCGTCGAGTGGCTCGTCAAGCCGGGCGACCGCGTCAAGCCCGGCGACGTGATCGCCGTGGTCGAGACGCACAAGGGCGCGATCGACGTCGAGTGCTTCCTCGACGGCGTGATCGACGACCTCGCACCGCTCGGCGTCGACCTGCCGGTGGGTGCGGTGCTCGCGCACGTGCGGGTGGCCGGCGAAGCGGCTGCTGTCGCACCGGCCGCCGCGCCGACGCCGGCCCCGTCCCCGGTCGCATCACCCGCGCCGCCTGCGGCGCCAGAGGCGGCGGCTGCAGCCGCTGCCGTGCGCGCCCCCGCCGCTCCACCCCCGCGCGAGGTGCCCGCAGCGCCAGCGCCCATCGCAGCCCCGCCGGCCGTGGCCGCCGCGACCCGTGCGAGGGTCAGCCCCGCAGCGCGCCGGCGCGCGGCCGAGCTGGGCATCGACGCCGACGCGCTGCACGGCACCGGCGTCGACGGCGCGGTCACGCTGGCCGACGTCGAGCTCGCCGCGGCGCAGCCGCGGGCACGCCCCGCCCCGGCTTTGGCACCGACGGCACCGCCGCGCCCCTCGAAGGGCGGCTTCGACCCCGCGCTGATGCGCCAGGCCATCGCCGCCGCAATGGGCAAGTCCAAGCGCGAGATCCCGCATTACTACCTCGCGACGACGATCGACTTCGCCGCCGCGCAGGCCTGGCTCGACGCCTACAACGCCGAGCGCGACCCCGCCGAGCGCCTGCTGCCCGCGACACTGCTGCTCAAGGCGACCGCGAAGGCGCTCGTCGAGGTGCCGCAGCTCAACGGCTTCTGGAAGGACGATGCGTTCGAGCCCGGCGCCGGCATCCACCTCGGCTGGGCGATCGCACTGCGCGGCGGCGGGCTCGTCGCGCCGGCGATCCACGACGCCGACAAGAAGACGCTGCCCGAGCTGATGGCCGCGCTGCGCGACCTCGTGCAGCGCGCGCGCAGCGGGGGCTTGCGCAGCAGCGAGCTGACGGACCCGACGATCACCGTCACGAGTCTCGGCGACCGTGGCGCCGAGAGCGTGCTCGGCGTGATCTACCCGCCGCAGGTCGCGATCGTCGGCTTCGGCCGCATCGTCGTGCGGCCGTGGGTCGTCGACGACGCCGTCGTGCCGCGGCCGCTGGTGACGACGACGCTGGCCGCCGACCACCGTGCCAGCGACGGCCACGTGGGCGGCCTGCTGCTCGCCGCGATCGACCGCGCGCTGCAGTTGCCGCAGACCCTGTGAACCGGAGCCCGACGATGACCGAATCCGAGATCCGCGCACTGGCCGCCGAGGCGCTGGCCGGCATCGCGCCCGAGGCCGACCTGTCGACGGTCGGCGACACCGAAGACCTGCGCGAGGCGCTCGACCTCGACTCGATGGACTTCCTGAACTTCGTGATCGCGCTGGCGCAGAAGACCGGGCGCAAGATCCCCGAGGCCGACACCTCGAAGCTGTTCACGATGAAGGGGCTGATCGGCTACCTGTCGGCCTGAGCGCGCTTCACGGCACGACGACGGTGCCGGACGCCTCGGGGCCGAGCGCGTGCGCGATCGCGTCGCAGTGCACGATGCGCGCCGCGCGGCCGGTGGCTTCGGCGTAGTCGGCCGCGCTCTCGACCTTCGGGCCCATCGAGCCGGCGCCGAGCGTGCCGCGCGCCAGCAGCGCGCGTGCCTCGCGCACCGTCAGCCGCGGCCGAACGCGCGCGTGCGGCGTGCCGTGATCGTCTTCGACACCGGCAACGTCGGTCGCGAAGACGAGCGCCTGCGCGTCGAGCGCGATCGCGAGCCGCGCCGCGACGCGGTCCTTGTCGATCACGGCGGCCAGCGCTCCGGTGCGCCCCAGCGCGACGCCCCCGCCACCCCCGGCGACGACGTGGTGATGCGCGAGCAGCGTCGCGACCGCGTCGTGCTCGACGACGGCCAGTGGCCGCGGCGACGCGACGACGCGCCGCCAGCCGCCGCCCACCGCGACCGCGGGCACGCCAGCGGGCGGTGTGGCGAGCACCGGGCCGATCGGCTTCGTCGGCACGTCGAACGCGGGGTCGGCGTCGTCGACCGTGACGCGCGTGACGACGGCCACCGCCGGCTGGCCGGTCGCGCGGCCGATCGCGTCGGCCAGCAGGTAGCCGAGTTCGCCCTGCGTCTGCGCGACGGCGATGTCGAGGTCGGCGGTGTCGGCGCCGCTGCGCAGCAGCCGGCCGACCTGCGGGCCGTTGCCGTGCACGACGAGCAGCCGCCAGCGCTGCGCCGCGAGCGCGGCGAGCCCGCGCGCGGCCGCGGCGATCGACGCGCGCTCGATCGCGTAGGTCTGCGCGCCGCCCGGCGGGCTCAGCGCGTTGCCGCCGAGCGCGACGACGAGCAGCGGCTCAGCCACGGGCGTCGAGCCGCGCCAGCACGAGCTCGGCCAGCGTCGGCGCACCGGCGTCGGCGTACGCATAGCGCGCGCGCACGATGGGCTTCGCGAAGCCGCCGAGCCGCGCGAGGTCGATCGGCGTGGCGGCGAGCACCACGTCGGCCGCGCTCGCGTTGACGGTCGCGCGCAGGTCGTCGAGCTGCGCCGCGCCGTAGCCGAGCGCCGGCAGCACCGGCCCGATGTGCGGGTACTGCGCATACGCCGCGGCAATCGAAGGCGCCGCACTCGCGCGCGGATCGACGACCTGCGCGCCGTCGATCGCACGCAGCGCCGCGAGCCCGGCGCCGTGCGGCATGCCGCCGTGCGTGATCGTCGGCCCGTCCTCGACGACGAGCACGCGCCGCTCGGCGAGCGCGCGCGCGTCGTCGACGCGCACCGGCGACGCGGCACGCACCACCGGCACGCCGGGCACGATCTGCGCGAGCGCGCGCTCGAGCCGCTCGACGTCGGCCGGCGGCGCCGCGTCGACCTTGTTGATGACGACGACGTCGGCCATGCGCAATACGGCCTCGCCGGGGTGGTGCGTCGTGAGCTGGGCGGGGCGCAGCGCGTCGCAGACGACGACGTGCACCGTCGGCGCGAAGAACGGGAAGTCGTTGTTGCCGCCGTCCCAGACGATCACGTCAGCGTCGCGCTCGGCCGCTTCGAGCACGCGCGCGTAGTCGACGCCGGCATACACCGCGTGGCCGGCCTGCAGGTGCGGCTCGTACTCCTCGCGCTCCTCGAGCGTGCACTGCGCGGCGTCGAGGTCGGCCAGCGCATGGAACGCCTGCACGCGCTGGCGCACGAGGTGGCCGTACGGCATCGGGTGGCGCACGACGGCCACACCCCGCCCGCGGGCCTTCAGCACCGAAGCGAGGTGGCGCGCCGTCTGCGACTTGCCGCAGCCGGTGCGCACCGCCGACACCGCGACCACCGGCTTCGTCGCATGCAGCATCGTCGCGCGCGGGCCCGCCAGCGCGAAGTCGGCGCCGGCGGCCAGTGCGCGCGACGCGAGGTGCATCACGTGCGCATGGGTGACGTCGCTGTAGGCGAAGACGACGACGTCGATTGCCTCGCGGCGCACCAGCGCGTCGAGCTCGGCCTCGGGCACGATCGCGATGCCGTCGGGGTAGCGCGCGCCGGCGAGCGCGGCCGGGTAGCGGCGCGCGTCGATGCCCGGGATCTGCGTCGCGGTGAACGCGACGACATGCGAGCCCGGATCGTCGCGATAGACGGTGTGGAAGACGTGGAAGTCGCGCCCGGCGGCGCCGCAGATCACGATGCGCTTCATGGCCCGGTGTCCTGCGCCGCATCGTAGCGGCAGCGCCGCGCAGGCGCCGACGACGCTAGAACGCGCCGAACAGCGTCGCCAGCGTCACGACGAGCACGAGCGCCGCGATCGGGAACGCGACCGCGACCATGAAGATGTCCTTGTACGCCTGGCGGTGCGTGAGCCCGCAGATGCCGAGCAGCGTCACGACGGCGCCGTTGTGCGGCAGGCTGTCGAGGCCGCCGGTGGCCACCGTCGTCACGCGGTGCAGCACCTCGGGCGCGATGCCCGCCGCCGCGCCGAGCTCAACGTACTGCGCACCGAGCGCCTGCAGCGCGATGCTCATGCCGCCCGAGGCCGAGCCGGTGATCCCCGCGAGCAGGTTGACGGCCAACGCGAGCGACACCAGCGGGTTGCCCCCGCCCAGCTGCTCGACGAAGCCCACGAGCCGTTCGAACGCCGGCAGCGCCGCGATCACGGCCCCGAAACCGACGAGGCTCGCGGTGTTGAAGATCGGCATCACCGACGCGTTGGCACCGTCGTCGAGCGTGCGCTTCAGGTCGCCGAAGCGGCGCCAGCACAGCGCGACGAGCAGCCCGCCGGCCACCGTCAGCGAGCCGATGATCGCCCACACGCCGCGCACGCTGTCGAGCGTCGTCGCGCCGAAGCGCGGCTCGGCGAGGTACGCGGTGTCGAGTGCCGGGATGACGTGCGCGCTGAGAAGGTAGTTCAGCACGATCACGACGACGATCGGCGCCAGCGCGAGCGCGAACGGCGGCAGCCCGCGCGGCGGCGCCTCGGGGGCGATCAGCGTGGCGTCGAAGCCGGCACCGGCGCTGAGTTCGCGCCGGTCCTTGTCGAACGCGGCCGGGCGGTCGTCGTGCGCGCCGTAGCCCTCGCCCGCGGCCTTCGCGCGCGCGGCCTGGCGCGCGAGCCACGCCTGCCCGAGGCCGAACATCACCACCGCGGCGACGAGGCCGAGCCCGGGCGCGGCGAACGGCGTCGTGCCGAAGAACGGCATCGGAATCGCGTTCTGGATCGCCGGCGTGCCGGGCAGCGCCGTCATCGTGAACGTGAAGGCGCCCAGCGCGATCGTCGCCGGGATCAGCCGCTTCGGGATGTCGGCCTGGCGAAACAGCGCGACGGCGATCGGGTAGACCGCGAACGCGACGACGAACAGCGACACGCCGCCGTAGGTCAGCACCGCGCACGCGAGGACGACGGCGAGGATCGCGCGCTGCCCGCCGAGGCGGCGCACGATGCCCTGCGCGATCGCCTCGGCGGCACCGCTGTCGTCCATCAGCTTGCCGAACACGGCGCCGAGCAGGAACAGCGGGAAGAACTGCACGACGAAGGCGCCAGCCGCTGGCATGAAGACCTGCGTGTAGCTCGCCATCAGCGGCGTGTCGGCGGCGAACACGGCGGCCACGAGCGCCATCACCGGCCCGAGCAGCAGCACGCTGACGCCGCGGTACGCGAGCCAGATCAGCGCGCCGAGCGCGAGCAGCACGCCGGCCAGGCCGATCACGCGCCGCCCTCCTTGCCGCAGCGGCGTGGCGCCATCGTGCCCGCGGGCTTGACGCTGTCCTCGAGCAGCCAGCCGAGGTCGAAGGTCGAGCGCACGCCGAGGTCGGCCTTGTGCCGCCGCAGCCAGTGGTCGGTGCGTGCGCGGCCGAGGTCGCGCAGGTGGCACAGGTACGCCCACTCGGCGTTGAGCTTGCTCGACGGCTCGAGCGCGACGAGGTCCTCGTCGCCGTGGATGCGGTGCAGCCGCATGTCGCGCCAGCGCTCGTCTTCGATGCCCTCGGCCTCGATGCGGTCGCGCAGCAGCTCGATGGCGCGCAGTTCCTTCAGCAGCGCAGCGTTGAACGTGATCTCGTTGAGGCGGTCGATGATCTGGCGCGCGGTGCGCGGCAACTCGGGGCGGTAGAAGGGGTTGATCTGCACCAGCACGAGGTCGCGCGCGGCGCACTCGTCGACGAGCGGGAACAGCGCCGGGTTGCCGGTGAAACCGCCGTCCCAGTACGCCTCGCCGCCGATCTCGACGGCCTGGAACATCAGCGGCAGGCACGCCGACGCCATCACGGCGTCGACGGTGATCTCGCCGCGGCGGAAGATGCGCGGGCGCCCGGTGCGCACGTTGGTCGCAGTGACGAACAGTTGCACCGCGGTGCAGCGGTTGACGCGACCGAAGTCGACGGTGGCGGCGACGAGGTCGCGCAGCGGGTTCAGGTTCAGCGGGTTGAGCTCGTACGGCGAGAACACGCGCGTCAGGTGGTCCATCAGGACGTAGCCGGGCGAGTTCGCGAGGCTCCACGTGCCGCTGAAGCGGTCCCACAGGCTGCGCTGGATCGGGCTCGCGAGCGCGGCGTCGCTGACCGCCTTCCAGAAGCGCGCGAGCGCGGCGCGCGCCGCCCCGGGGCCGCCCGCCTCGAGGCCGTCGGCGAGCACGACGGCGTTCATCGCGCCGGCGCTGGTGCCGCTGACGCCGTCGATGCGCAGGTCCGGCTCCTCGAGCAGGCGGTCGAGCACGCCCCAGGTCAGCGCGCCGTGCGCGCCGCCACCCTGCAGTGCGAGATCGATCGTCTTGGCGGTGTTGCCCATGGCCGAATCGCCCGCCGCCAACGCCGCGCGCCGGACGGCGAAACCGATGATTGCTGCGCCGCAGCCTAGCAGCCGCGCGACGCCGGCCGTCCCGAAAGGTCTTGACGACCGCGCGGCGTCAGGGCGAAACGACAGCCGCGGGGACGCCGTTGCCGCGCCGTCAGTGCGACATCAGCACCGGCACCGTCATCGACTGCAGCAGCGTGCGCGTGACGCCGCCGAGCAGCAGTTCCCACGCGCGGCTGTGGCCGTAGCCGCCCATCACGATCAGGTCGGCGTCGACATCGGCCGCGTGCGACAGCAGCGCCTCGGCGACCGGTGCGTCGGGCGTCCACGGGCGGCGCATGCGCTCGGCCACCGTCGGCTCGCGCGTGACGAAGACGTGGCCGCTGGCCTCGACGCCGTGGCGCTTCAGGTGCGCGACGACGGCGTCGAGCGACTCGGGCGGCCCCATCTCGTCGCCGGCCGCGGCGTGCGTGAAGCTCACCACCTCGACGCGCTGCGCGCGCTTGAGCAGCGGCAGCGCGTCGCGCAGCGCCTGCGCGCTCTCGCGCTTGTCGGACCACGCGACGAGCACGCGCTGGCCGCAGGTCGCACGCCCGCCGGCCAGCCCCGCGCCCCATTCGACGTAGGGCACGAACAGCAGCGGGCAGCCCGCACCCATCATCAGCCGCCCGTGCATCGCTGCACCGCAGCCGTCGGGGGTCTTCGGATCGTGCTGGCCGAGCACGACGAGGTCGGCGGTGTGCGCCTCGCGCAGCAGCGCCACGAGCGGGTCGCCGCGTGCGATCGACAGCGGCAGCGCGACACCGGCGTCGCGCGCAGCGGCCTCGACGAGCGCGGTGGCGGCGTCGCGTCGCGCCTGCTCGGCCTCGAGCGTCATCTGCGCCGCGATCGTCGACGCCTCGGGCGTCAGGTAGGCCCCCGGCGGCGGCGGCTCGACGGCATACAGCGCCGACAGCTCGGCACCGTGCTCGGCGGCCAGCCGCGCGGCCAGCAGCAGCACCTCGCGCGAGCGGGGGCTGTCATTGACGTGGACCAGAATGCGGCGGATGTCGCTCATCGTCGTCTCCTCCAAGGCTGCGTCGGCCCATGTTAGTCGCTGACGGCCCCACGCCCCGATGACGGCCCCGCCCGCGACGCCGACGCCCGGCGCGCCCTGGCACGCGCTCGACGCGGCCGACGTGGCCGCGCGCCTGGGCACCGACCCCGAGCGCGGGCTCGCCGACGACGAGGCCGCGCGCCGGCAGCAGGCGCACGGGCCCAACGCGCTGCCCGAGCCGCCGCAGCGCTCGGCGATCGCGCTGTTCGCGCGGCAGTTCAAAAGCCCGCTGATCTACCTGCTGTTCGTCGCGGCCGCGCTGGCCACGGTGCTCGGCCACCTCGGCGACGCCGGCGTGATCCTCGTCGTCGTCATCGCCAACGCGCTGATCGGCGCACTGCAGGAGGGCCGCGCCGAACGCTCGATGGCCGCGCTGCGGCGGCTGGCCGAGTTGCAGGCGCGCGTGCGTCGCGGCGGCACCGAGCGCGTGCTGCCGGCGCGCGAGCTGGTGCCCGGCGACGTGCTGCTGCTGGCCGCCGGCGATGCCGTCGGCGCCGATGCGCGGCTGCTCGACGCGCAGCAGCTGCAGGTGGCCGAAGCCGCGCTGACCGGCGAATCGGCACCGGTGGCCAAGCTCGCCGACGCGCTGCCGGCGGCCACCGCGCTGGCCGACCGCCGCGACATGGTCTACGCCGGCACGCACGTCACCGCCGGGCGCGCGCGCGCCGTCGTCGTGGCCACCGGCAGCGCCACCGAGGTCGGCCGCATCGCCGAGCTGACGCAGCGCGCCGTCGAGCCGCCGACGCCGCTGGAGCGGCGCATCGAGCGCTTCGGGCGCACCCTCGTCGCCGCGGCGCTGGTGCTGTTCGCCGTCGTCGTCGCGCTGGGCGTCGTGCGCGGCGTGCCGCTGGCCGAGCTGCTGATGGTGGCGATCAGCCAGATGGTGTCGGTGGTGCCCGAGGGGCTGCCGGTGGCGATGACGATCGCGCTGGCGGTGGGCATGCAGCGCATGGCTGCGCGCGGCGCGATCATCCGCCGGCTCGCCGCCGTCGAGACGCTGGGCTCGACGACGGTGATCTGCGCCGACAAGACCGGCACGCTGACGCGCAACGAGATGACCGTCACCGCGCTGTGGCTGCCCGACGGGCGCGACATCGCCGTCAGCGGCAGCGGCTACCGGCCCGAAGGCGCGTTCACCGCGGCCGACGGCCGCGCGTGCGACGCGCGCGACCCGGCGCTCGCCGCGCTGCTGCGCGCCGTCGCGCTGAACAACGACGCCCGGCTCGCACCGCCGGGCGAGGGCCGCGCCGGCTGGCGCGTGATCGGCGACCCGACCGAGGGCGCGCTGCTCGTCGCCGCGGCCAAGGCCGGCATCGACCCCGACGCGCTGCGCGCGAGCGCCCCGCGCGAGGCCGAGCTGCCGTTCGACCCGGCGGCGCAGCTGATGGCCACGCGCCACCGCCTGCCCGGCGCGCCGCGCACCGTGTTCGTCAAGGGCAGCCCCGAGGCCGTGCTGCGCCTCGTCGCCGACGCCGTGCAGCGCGACGCGGCGCGCGCGGCCGCCGAGGCGATGGCCGCGCGCGCGCTGCGCGTGCTCGCGGTGGCGCGCGTCGACGACGACGCGCTCGACGCCGGCTTCGGCGCGCTGGCCGGGCGCGCGCACCTGCTCGGGCTGGTCGGCGAGATCGACCCGCCGCGCGAGGAGGCCCGCGCCGCCGTGGCCGCGTGCCGCAGCGCCGGCATCCGGCCGGTGATGATCACCGGCGACCACAAGCTCACCGGCCACGCGATCGCGCGCGAGCTGGGCATCGCGCGCGACGGCGACGTCGCGCTCGACGGCGTCGAGCTCGAGCGCATGGGCGATGCCGAGCTCGCCGCGGCGCTCGACCGCGTGGCCGTGTTCGCGCGCGTGGTGCCGGCGCAGAAGCTGTGCATCGTCGAGGCGCTGCAGGCGCGCGGTGACGTCGTCGCGATGACCGGCGACGGCGTCAACGACGCGCCGGCGCTCGCGCGCGCCGACGTCGGCGTCGCGATGGGCATCACCGGCACCGAGGTCGCGAAGAGCGCGGCCAAGGTCGTCGTCACCGACGACAACTTCGCGACCATCGTCGGCGCCGTCGAACAGGGCCGCCTCGTCTACGCGAACCTGAAGAAGGTGATCCTGTACCTGTTCGCGACCTCGGTCGACGAAGTCGTCGTGCTGCTGCTGGCGCTGTTCGCCGGGCTGCCGCTGCCGCTGCAGGCGGTGCAGATCCTGTGGATCAACATCGTCACCGAGGCGACGCTGACGGTGAACCTCGTGATGGAGCCGCTGCACGGCCGCGAGATGCAGCGCCCGCCGGTGCCGCGCGACGACCGCCTCGTCGACCGCGAGATGCTCGCGCGCATCGTGCTGATGGCCAGCGCCGCGGTGGCGGCGACCTTCGGCTGGTTCGCTTGGCGGCTCGCGGCCGGCGCGCCCGTCGACGTCGTGCGCACCGAGACCTTCACCGTGCTCGCGATGTGTCAGTGGTTCAACGTCGTCAACTGCCAGTCGGCCACGCAGACCTCGTTCGGTGGCGCGCTGCTGCGCAACCGCTGGCTCGCCGGCGGGCTGCTGCTGAGCGTCGCGCTGCAGTGGTCCGTCGTCTACACGGCGCCGATGAACGCGCTGTTCCACACCGTGCCGATCCCGCCGGCCGACCTGCTGCCGATGGTCGCCGCGGCGAGCACGGTGCTGTGGGCCGAAGAGCTGCGCAAGCTCGCGGTGCGGCTCAGCCGGCGTACAGCGCCAGCGCGATCGCGTTGAGCGCGTACATCGCGACCAGCCCGATGCTGACCCAGCCCACCGTGCGCAGCAGCCGGCGCTGCGGGCGGTAGTACAGCCCGACGACGGCAAGCCCCGTCATCACGACGGCCACCGCCGCGGTCGTCGCGTGCACCGCCGACACCTCCGCGAGCAGCGATGCGCCGGGGTAGAACAGGTCGTCGATCGCGAGGATCGCGACATTGAACAGGTTGCTGCCGAGCAGGTTGCCGATCGCGAGGTCGAGCGCGCCGATGCGCACCGCCGACAGCGTGACCGCCATCTCGGGCAGCGTCGTCACCGCGGCGACGAAGACGGTGCCCACGAGGCTGCCGCTCCAGCCCATCGCCTGCGCGATCTCGGTGGCGACGAACGGCAGGCGCATCCCGGCGAGCAGCACGACGAGCGCGGCGAACGCGAAGCGCCCCGCGTGAGCGCGCAGGCGCGCGCGCTGTCGCGCGTCGAGCCGTGCGGACGGCGCCGCACCGTCGGCCGCGGTGCCGTCGCTCTCGTGACGGAAGATCGTGCGCACCGCCACCAGGTACAGCCCGAGCAGCAGCGGCGTCGCCGGCCCGATACCCAGCGGCAGCGCCTGCAGCAGGCCCGCGGTGCTGCCGGTGCGCTGCGCCGCCTGGCCGAGCAGCACCGCGACCACGACGACACCGAGCAGCATCGCGCCGAAGCCGGCGGCCAGGATGTGGCTCTGGCTCGTCCGCCGGTACAGCGGGTTGCCGCGCACGAGCAGGTCGACGACGGCGAGGAAGGCGAGGTTCACGACGCACGCGCCGAGCGCATTGCCGACCGCCACGTCGGGCGCCCGCGCCGCCGTCACCGCGGTGATGCCGGTGGCCAGCTCGGGCAGCGACGTGACGGTGGCCACCAGCGCGACGCCGACCCACGTGCGCGACAGCGCGAGCCGCTCGGCGATCGCGTCGGCCTCGCACGTCAGCCGGTAGCCGCCAATGCCGATCAGCGCGGCCAGCAGCGCGAACTGCAGCCACGGCCACGCGGCCGCCGTCACGCGACGCCACTCCGGTCGCGGCGTCGCCGTGCATCTGTGGGACGATCGGCAGCCGCCGCGCGGGGGTGCTGGACGTTCACACCCGCGAGGTTAACCGCAGCCCGCCGGCGGCTGCGCCGGAACTCGGTGCAGGCCGCGGCGTCTACCGTGTCCAACGTCTGTCCAACCGGACTGTTGCCGTGCGCCCCGACACGCCGCCCCCATCCGCCAGCCCTTCGCCCTCGACGACGCAGGCCGCGGCCACGCCGTGGCATGCGCTCGGCGCCGACGAGACCTTGCGCATGCTGGGCACGCAAGTGCACGGGCTGTCGAGCGACGAGGCGTGCGCGCGCCTGGCGCGCCACGGCCCGAACCGGCTCGCCGAAGCCAAGCCGCCGAGCGCGTGGGCGCGGCTGGCACGGCAGTTCGACAACCTGCTGCTGTACGTGCTGATGGCCGCCGCCGCGGTGACGGCGCTGATGGGCCACTGGGTCGACACCGGCGTCATCATGGCGGTCGTCGTGCTCAACGCCGTGATCGGCTTCGTGCAGGAGGGCAAGGCCGAGCGCGCGCTGCAGGCGATCCGCCACCTGCTCGCGCCGCACGCCGTCGTGCTGCGCGACGGCCGCCAGCACGACGTCGACGCTGCCGAGCTCGTGCCCGGCGACATCGTGCTGCTCGCCTCGGGCGACAGCCTGCCGGCCGACGTGCGGCTGCTGCAGGCACGCAACCTGCGCGTCGACGAGGCCGCGCTGACCGGCGAGTCGGTGCCGGTGGACAAGCGCGTCGAGCCGGTCGCCGCCGACGCCGCGATCGGCGACCGCCTGTGCATGGGCTACGCCGGCACGCTGGTCACGCAGGGGCAGGCGCGCGCCGTCGTCGTCGCCACCGGCAACGCGACCGAGATCGGGCGCATCGGCAAGATGCTCGAGTCGGTCGAGCAGGGCACGACGCCGCTGCTGGCGAAGATGGCCGGCTTCGGCCGCACGCTGACCTTCGTGATCCTCGCCGCCGCGGCGGCGCTGTTCGCGTTCGGGCTGCTCGTGCGCGGGATGCCCGCCGCCGAGGTGTTCATGGCCGCGGTCGGCCTCGCGGTGGCGGCGATCCCCGAGGGGCTGCCGGCGATCATGACGATCACGCTGGCGATCGGCGTGCAGCGCATGGCGCAGCGCCACGCCGTGATCCGCCGCCTGCCCGCCGTCGAGACGCTCGGCTCGGTGACCGTGATCTGCTCCGACAAGACCGGCACGCTCACGCGCAACGAGATGACGGTGCAGCAGGTCGTGTGCGCCGGCCAGACCGTCGACGTCGAGGGCGCCGGCTACGCGCCCGACGGCGCGCTCAAGCTCGACGGCGCGGTGCTCGCGCCGGCCGACCTCGCCCGCCGCGCGCCCGCGCTGGCCGCGCTGGCCGAGGTCGCCGCGCTGTGCAACGACGCCAGCCTGCACGAGACCGACGGCCGCTGGACGCTGGCCGGCGACCCGACCGAGGGCGCGCTGCTGACGCTGGCGATGAAAGCGGGGCTGAACCCGGCGGAACTGAAGGTCGAGCGCGCGCGGCTCGACGTGATCCCGTTCGAGTCGGAGCACCGCTTCATGGCGACGCTGCACGCCGACGGCGGCGGTGCGGTCGCCCTCGTCAAGGGTGCACCCGAGCGCGTGCTCGCGATGTGCGCGACCGAGCTCGATGCGCAGGGCCGGGAGCTGCCGATCGACGCCGCACGCTGGCACGCCGCGGTCGAGGCGCAGGCACGCGCCGGCCGGCGCGTGCTCGCGCTCGCACGCCGCACGTTGCCTGCCGGCAAGGAGGACCTCGACCACCCCGATGTCGCGCAGGGCCTGACGCTGCTCGGGCTCGTCGGCATCATCGACCCGCCACGCGACGAAGCGATCGAGGCGGTCGCGCAGTGCACCGCCGCCGGCATCCGCGTCGTGATGATCACCGGCGACCACGGCGTGACCGCGAGCGCGATCGCCGCGCAGCTCGGCATCGGCGAGGGTCTGCAGGCCGTCACCGGCCCCGAGCTAGAGGCGATGGACGACGCGGCGATGCGCGAGGTCGTGCGCACGGCGCGCGTGTTCGCGCGCGCGAGCCCCGAGCACAAGCTGCGGCTGGTGCGCGCGCTGAAGGCCAACGGCGAGGTCGTCGCGATGACGGGCGACGGCGTCAACGACGCGCCGGCGCTCAAGCAGGCCGACGTCGGCGTCGCGATGGGCATGAAGGGCACCGAGGCGGCCAAACAGGCCGGCGCCGTCGTGCTCGCCGACGACAACTTCGCGTCGATCGCGCACGCCGTCGAGGAAGGGCGCACCGTCTACGACAACCTGAAGAAGACGGTCACGTTCCTGCTGCCGATCAACGGCGGCGAGTCGATGGCGTTGCTGGTCGCGGTGCTTGCCGGCGTCGCGCTGCCGATCCTGCCGGCGCAGATCCTGTGGGTCAACATGGTCAGCTCGGTCGCGCTGGCGATGGTGCTCGCGTTCGAGCCGACCGAGCCCGACGTGATGCGCCGCCCGCCGCGCGCGCCCGACGAGCCGCTGCTGTCGCGCTTCCTCGTCTGGCGCATCGTGTTCGTCTCGGCGCTGTTCCTCGGCGGCATCTTCGGCATGTACGAGTGGGCGCTCGCGCAGGGCGCCAGCGTCGAGGCCGCGCGCACGGTGGCCGTCAACACGCTGGTGTGCATGGAGGTGTTCTACCTGTTCAGCGTGCGCTACCTGAAGGCGCCGTCGTTCACGTGGCAAGGCGTCAAAGGCACGCCGCGCGTGCTCGCCGCGGTGGCCGGCGTGTTCGTGCTGCAGCTCGCGTTCACCTACGCGCCGTTCATGCAGACGCTGTTTCGCACCGAGGCGCTCGCGCTGGCGACCGGCGCCGCGATCGTCGCGGTCGGCGTCGCGCTGCTCGTCGTGCTCGAGCTCGAGAAGACACTGCTGCGGCGGCTCGGCGCGCTGCGCGCCTGAGCCGCGCCGCTCAGCACAGCCGCTTGAACACCAGGTGCACGACGATCGGCTCGCCGTCGCTCGTGTGCGCGCGGCGCTCGCTGACGATCTCGGTGCAGCCGTCGCGCGTGAGCGCCTTGATCTCGCGCGCCGCGGCGTCGTAGACGAAGGGGTTCTCGAGCCAGGTGCCGGCAGCGGGCAGTTCGACGGGCACGCCGATCGGCGCGAGGGCGTGGATGCGCTGGGCGATCGATTCCATGGTCGGCCTCCGGGGACGTGGGTCGCACGACGGGTTCACGCCGCCGGCGCGCCGCCGGTCGGCTCGGCCGCCGGGGCGGCGCCGGCCTTGCCGCGCGGGCTGCGCGCCGCGGCCGTCTTGGCC
>NZ_JALBGB010000039.1:0-22390 GCF_022631395.1 Calidifontimicrobium sp. SYSU G02091 | reverse complement strand
AGGCGCCGAAGCCGGCGCGGCGGCGACGGGTGCGGGGGCCGACGCCGCGGCGGCGGGGTCCGATGCGGCCGCCGGCGCAGGCGCCGAAGCGGCAGGCGCCTGCGCCGCGGGCCGCGCGGCCTGCTGCAGACGCTCGAGTTCTTCGACGTTGCGGCGCAGTTCGGCCACGCGCGTCGACGTGTCGCGCTGCTCCGCCTCGCGCGAGACGCGGGCTTCGGGCGCGCTCGGCTGCACCGCCCCCTGCGACAGCTTGAGCCGGTCCTCGGCGGCGGCGGTGGGGGTGCGGTCCTCGACCCGGGCCTGCACGCGGCCGGCGGCGCGCTGCCCCGGCTCGTCGGTGCCGACCTTCGGCGCGATGCCCGCCAGACGCTGACGGTAGGCGTTGAAGTCGTCGCTTTGCGCCCGGATCGTGCGCAGTGCCTCGTCGCGCGAGACCTGAGACGCGACATCGGCGCCAGGCACCGACAGCACGGCGCCTGCGCGCAGCAGGTTCATGTTGTTCTGGATGAAGGCCTGCGGGTTGGCGCGGTACAGCGACACCAGCATCTGCTCGAGCGACACGCCGCCGGTGGCGTGGCGCTGCGCGATCGCGCTGAGCGTGTCGCCCGCACGCACCGTGACCTGGCCTGCCGGCTCGGCCTGCGCGGTGGCACGCGCCGCAGAGGGGGGCTGTGGCGCCGCCGCTGCGGGACGGCGCGCCGGCGCGGCAGGTGCAGGCGGCGCCGCGGCGGGTGCCGGTGCGGCGGCCACCGGCGCTGCGGGCTGCGCCGACGGCGCGACGGGCGACGTCGCGGCAGGCGCCGTGGCCTGCACCGGCGGCGCCGGCATCACGCGCGGCGGGTCGAGCAGCAGCGTGTACTCGCGCACCAGGCGGCCGCTGGCCCACGTCATCTCGAGGATGACGTCGACGAACGGCTCCTGCACCGGGCGGTCGCTCGTCAGCCGCAACACCGCGCGGCCGTCGGGACGGCGCACCAGCGTCGCGCGCGTGCTCGGCAGCACCGCGTTGTAGTCGAGGCCCGCGGCGCGGTACGACTCGGGCGGCGCGACGCGCACCTGCAGCGACGCCGCCTCGTCGGGCGTCAGGCTGGTGACGTCGATCTCCGCGCGCAGCGTCTCGCCCAGCGCCGATTGGACCTGCAGCCGCCCCAGCCCGAGCGCCCACGACCCGGAGGCCAGGACGCACAAGGCTGCCGCCGCCACGCTCTTCAGGGCGAAACGCCCTGTCTTGACAGGACTGACGTTCAAAGCCTCTCCCAACGTGTCTGTGCGGACCGTCGAGGGTCCGCCGGCGCCCAGTCTAGTCCCCGGGCGGCCATTGTCGATCGGCCGAAACCGCCGCGAAATCAAGCATATCGGCGATGAGCCTCAGCCAAAGTCGCGTTTCGGCCTGTATTTGTCACGTTTCTCGTGGCCGAACGCCCGTCGCGCCGCCCCTCGCGGCACGCTGCGCGCCCCGTCAGGCCTCCAGCAGGATGCGCAGCATGCGCCGCAGCGGCTCGGCCGCCCCCCACAGCAGCTGGTCGCCGATCGTGAACGCGCCGACGTATTCTGGCCCCATCGCGAGCTTGCGGATGCGCCCGACGGGGATCGTCATCGTGCCGGTCACGGCCACCGGGGTCAGGTGCTGCAGCGTGGCCTCGCGCGTGTTGGGCACCACCTTCACCCACTCGTTGTCGGCGGCGATCATCGCCTCGAGGTCGGCGACCGGCACGTCCTTCTTCAGCTTGAAGGTCAGCGCCTGCGAGTGGCAGCGCATCGCACCGACGCGCACGCAGAAGCCGTCGACCGGCACCGCGGGGGTACCGAAGCCCTCGCCCTGGCCGAGGATCTTGTTCGTCTCGGCCATGCCTTTCCACTCTTCGCGGCTGACACCGTTGCCGAGGTCCTTGTCGATCCACGGGATCAGCGAGCCGCCCAGCGGCACGCCGAAGTTGGCCGTCTCGTCGGCCGTCATCGCCTTCTGGCGCGCCAGCACCCGGCGGTCGATCTCGAGGATCGCGCTGGCCGGGTCGTCGAGCAGCGCCTCGACCTCGGCGTGGAGCGTGCCGAATTGCGCGAGCAGCTCGCGCATGTGCTGCGCGCCGCCGCCGCTGGCGGCCTGGTACGTCATCGTGCTCATCCACTCGACGAGCCCGGCCTTGTAGAGGGCGCCGACGCCCATCAGCATGCAGCTGACGGTGCAATTGCCGCCGATCCAGTTGCGCCCGCCACGTGCGAGCGCGTTCTTGATCACCGGCAGGTTGACCGGGTCGAGGACGATGACGGCGTCGTCCTTCATGCGCAGCGTGCTCGCCGCGTCGATCCAGTGGCCGTTCCAGCCGGCGGCGCGCAGCTTCGGGAACACCTCGGTCGTGTAGTCGCCGCCCTGGCAGGTGATGACGATGTCGCAGCGCTTGAGCGCGTCGATGTCGTGCGCGTCGCGCAGCGTCGTCTCGTTCTTGGCCATCGCCGGCGCGGCGCCGCCGGCGTTCGACGTCGAGAAGAACAGCGGCTCGATGAGGTCGAAGTCGCGCTCGGCGCGCATGCGCTCCATCAGCACGGAGCCGACCATGCCGCGCCAGCCGACGATGCCGACCAGCGGTGCTTGCGAAGTAGCCATCTCAGTCTTGCCTTTCCAGTGTGATCCGGACCCCTCGGTGCTCCGGCTCGCATCGCCGGGGTCCAGGAGGTGGGGGCGAGACGATCCGAGAGCGGCTAGCTCTTCGTAATGGTTTTGCCGGTGATCGCCGCGACCACGGCGTCACCCATCTCGCGCGTGCCGACCCGCGTCGTGCCCTCGCTCCAGATGTCGCCGGTGCGCAAGCCCGCGGCGAGCACGGCCTGCACCGCCCGCTCGATGCGGTCGGCGGCTTCGGGCTGGGCGAGCGAGTAGCGAAGCATCATGGCGGCGGACAGGATTGTAGCCAGCGGGTTCGCGACACCCTTGCCGGCAATGTCGGGCGCGCTGCCGTGGCTGGGCTCGTACAGGCCCTTGTTGTTCGCATCCAACGACGCGGAGGGCAGCATGCCGATCGAGCCGGTCAGCATCGCCGCTTCGTCCGACAGGATGTCGCCGAACATGTTGCCGGTGACGATGACGTCGAACGCCTTGGGCGCCTTGACGAGCTGCATCGCCGCGTTGTCGACGTACATGTGCTCGAGCTGCACGTCGGGGTACTGCACGTGGACCTCGGTGACGACGTCCTTCCAGAACTGGAATGTCTCGAGCACGTTGGCCTTGTCGACGCTCGTCACCTTCTTCCCGCGCTTGCGCGCGGCCTGGAACGCGACGTGCGCGATGCGCTCGATCTCGGGGCGGCTGTAGCGCATCGTGTCGAACGCCTCGGGCGCGCCGGCGAACGCGCCGTCGGGCGCGGTGCGGCGCCCGCGCGGCTGGCCGAAGTAGATGTCGCCGGTCAGCTCGCGCACGATCAGGATGTCGAGCCCGGCGACGAGCTCGGGCTTCAGGCTCGACGCATGCGTCAGCTGCGGGTAGCAGATCGCCGGGCGCAGGTTGGCGAACAGCCCCAGGTGCTTGCGCAGTCCGAGGATCGCCTGCTCGGGGCGCAGGGGGCGCTCGAGCCTGTCGTACTTCCAGTCACCGACGGCGCCGAACAGCACGGCATCGGCGGCCTGCGCGAGCTTGAGCGTCGACTCGGGCAGCGGGTGTCCATGCGCCTCGTAGGCGGCGCCGCCCACCGGCGCGGTCTCCATCTCGAGCGGCAGCTCGAGCGCGCGCAGCACGCGGACCGCCTCGGCAACGATTTCGGGGCCGATGCCGTCACCCGGCAGGATCGCGATCTTCATCGGGTGTCCTTTCAGCCGACCAGGCGGTTGGCGAGCCACGGCATCTTCGCGAGCCGCTCGGCTTCGAAGGCGCGGATCTCGTCGGCGTGGCGCAGCGTCAGGCCGATGTCGTCCCAGCCGTTGAGCAGGCACTGCTTGCGAAACGGCTGCACGTCGAACGGCCACTCGGTGCCGTCGGGCTTGACGACGACCTGCCGCGGCAGGTCGATCGTCAGCGTGTAGCCGGGGAACGCCGCGACCTCGTCGAACAGCTGCGAGACCTGCGACTCGGGCAGCACGATCGGCAGCAGCCCGTTCTTGAAGCAGTTGTTGAAGAAGATGTCGGCGAAGCTCGGCGCGATCAGCGCGCGAAAGCCGTACTGCTGGATCGCCCACGGCGCGTGCTCGCGGCTCGAGCCGCAGCCGAAGTTCTTGCGCGCGAGCAGGATCGACGCGCCCTGGTAGCGCGGCTGGTTGAGCACGAAGTCCGGATTCGGCTTGCGCGTGGCCGGGTCCTGCCCCGGCTCGCCGCGGTCGAGGTAGCGCCACTCGTCGAACAGGTTCGGGCCGAAGCCCGAGCGCTTGATCGACTTGAGGAACTGCTTCGGGATGATCGCGTCGGTGTCGACGTTCTCGCGGTCGATCGGGGCCACGAGCCCCTGGTGCACGGTGAAAGGTTCCACGCCGTCCCTTACTTCTTCTTCGCCGCTTCTTCGATCTTGTCGCCGGCGCGCGAGAGGTCCTTGCCCAGGCCCTCGATCGTGTTGCAGGCGCTCAGCCCGATGACGGCCGCCAGCGCGGCCAGCGTGATCCACAGCTTGCTCATCGTCGTCCTTTCGTTCAGGCGATGCGGCGCACGTCGACGAAGTGCCCGGCCAGCGCCGCCGCGGCGGCCATCGCCGGGCTGACGAGGTGGGTGCGGCCGCCCGCGCCCTGGCGGCCCTCGAAATTGCGGTTGCTCGTGCTCGCGCAGCGCTCGCCGGGCTCGAGGCGGTCGACGTTCATCGCCAGGCACATGCTGCAGCCGGGCTCGCGCCACTCGAAGCCGGCCGCCTTGAACACCTCGTGCAGGCCCTCGCGCTCGGCCTGCGCCTTGACCTGGCCCGAGCCGGGCACGACCATCGCGAGCTTGACGTTCGGCGCGATGCGCCCGCCGACCTTGCGCACGACGGCGGCGGCGTCGCGCAGGTCCTCGATGCGGCTGTTGGTGCACGAGCCGATGAACACCTTGTCGATGCGGATGTCGGCGATCGGCTTGTTCGGCTCGAGCCCCATGTAGCGCAGCGCGGCTTCGATCGCGTTGCGCTTGTTGGCGTCCTTCTCCTTGTCGGGATCGGGCACGCGGTCCTCGATCGAGACGACCATCTCGGGGCTCGTGCCCCACGTGACCTGCGGGCGGATCTGGCTCGCGTCGAGTTCGACGACGGCATCCCACTTCGCGCCCGGGTCCGAGTGCAGCGTGCGCCAGTATGCGACGGCCTGCTCCCACTCGACGCCGGTCGGCGCGAACGGGCGCCCCTTGACGTAGTCGATCGTCTTGTCGTCGACCGCGACGAGCCCGGCGCGCGCGCCGGCCTCGATCGCCATGTTGCACACCGTCATGCGCCCTTCCATGCTGAGCGCGCGGATCGCCGAGCCGGCGAACTCGATCGTGTAGCCGGTGCCGCCGGCGGTGCCGATCTTGCCGATGATCGCGAGCACGATGTCCTTCGCGGTGCAGCCGCGCGCAAGCGTGCCCTCGACCTTCACGAGCATGTTCTTCGCCTTCTTCGCGAGCAGCGTCTGCGTGGCCAGCACGTGCTCGACCTCGCTCGTGCCGATGCCGTGCGCGAGCGCGCCGAACGCGCCGTGCGTGCTGGTGTGGCTGTCGCCGCACACGACCGTCATGCCCGGCAGCGTCGCGCCGATCTCGGGGCCGATCACGTGCACGATGCCCTGCCGCTTGTCGAGAAACGGGAAGTACGCCGCGGCGCCAAAGGCCTTGATGTTCGCGTCGAGCGTGACGATCTGCTGCCGGCTGATCGGGTCGGCGATGCCGTCGTAGCCGCGCTCCCAGCCGGTGGTCGGCGTGTTGTGGTCGGCGGTGGCGACGATCGAGCTCACGCGCCACGGCTTGCGCCCCGCGAGGCGCAGCCCCTCGAACGCCTGCGGGCTCGTGACCTCGTGCACGAGGTGGCGGTCGATGTAGAGGATGGCGGTGCCGTCGTCCTCGGTGCGGACGACGTGTTCGTCCCAGAGCTTGTCGTACAGCGTGCGCGCGATCGTCATGGCCGGGTTCCTCGAACCGGGTATTGTCGCAGCACGGCCGGCGCGGCGCAGCGGCGCCGACAATCGCGCCATCGCAACCGCGGGAGACGCAGGCATGGACTTCGAACACCAGGTGGTGGTGGCGACCGGCGCGGCCGGCCACCTCGGGCGCGCGGTGGCGCGCCACTTCGCGGCGCGCGGCGCACGCCTCGTCCTCGTCGACGTCGACCGCCCCCGCCTCGCGCAGGCGCACGGCGACGAGCACGACCGCCTGCTGTTCGCCCCGGCCGACCTGCGCGACGCCGCGCAGGCCGCCGCGGTGGTGCAGGCGGCGCTGGCACGGTTCGGCCGCATCGACGTGCTCGCCAACGTGGCCGGCGGCTTCCGCATGGGCGAGGCCGTCCACGAGACGAGCGACGAGACGTGGACCCTGCTGTTCGACCTCAACGCGCGCACGCTGCTGAACATGTGCCGCGCCGCCGTGCCGCCGATGCTCGCTGCCGGCCGCGGGGCGATCGTCAACGTCGGCGCCTGGGGCGCGCTGCGCGGCGGCGCGCTGATGGGCGCGTACGCGGCGTCGAAGGCGAGCGTGATCCGGCTGACCGAGTCGATGTCGGCCGAACTGCGCGAGCGCGGCGTGCGCGTCAACTGCGTGCTGCCGACGATCCTCGACACGCCCGACAACCGCGCCGCGATGCCCGACGCCGACTTCTCGCGCTGGGTCGCGACCGACGCGCTCGCCGACGTGATCGGCTTCCTCGCCAGCGACGCCGCGCGCGCGGTGCACGGCGCGGCGGTGCCCGTCACCGGGCTGGTCTGATCAGCCCAGCGCGGCGATCACGTCCGGCGGCGCCTGCACGAGCTCGATCAGCACGCCCTCGCCGCCGAGCGGGAACTCGTCGTTGCCCTTCGGGTGGACGAAGCAGATGTCGTGGCCGGCGGCGCCCTTGCGGATGCCGCCGGGCGCAAAGCGCACACCGCGCGCCGTCATCCACGCGACGGCCTTCGGCAGGTCGTCGACCCACAGGCCGACGTGGTTCAGCGGCGTCGTGTGCACCGCGGGCTTCTTGTCGGGGTCGAGCGGCTGCATCAGGTCGACCTCGACGGCGGTCGGCCCGCGGCCGAGCGCGCAGATGTCCTCGTCGACGTTCTCGCGCTCGGAGACGAACGTGCTCCTGACCTCGAGCCCGAGCACGTCGACCCACAGCGCCTTCAGGCGCTGCTTGTCGGGACCGCCGATCGCGATCTGCTGGATGCCGAGGATGCGGAAAGGGCGCGGTAGTGTCATGGGCGGGCCTCGGCAGTGGTCGGCAGGTCCAGGCGTGCCAGCAGCGCACGGTCGTCCCTGGCGTCGGCGTTGCCGGTCACGAGCAGCCTGTCGCCGTAGAAGATGGAATTGGCACCTGCCATGAAGGCCAGCGCCTGTAAGGCATCGCCCATTTCGCGCCGCCCGGCCGACAGACGCACGCGCGAGCGCGGCATCGTGATGCGCGCCGCGGCAATCACGCGCACGATTTCGAAGGGATCCACCGGCGGCTGGTCGGCCAGCGGCGTGCCGCCGACGCGTACGAGGTTGTTCACCGGCACCGATTCGGGTGGTGGATCGAGACTCGCGAGCTGCGCGATCAGCGCCGCGCGCTGCGCCCGCGTCTCTCCCATGCCGACGATGCCTCCACAGCACACCTTGATGCCGGCAGCACGGACGTGCGCCAGCGTGGCGAGGCGTTCGTCGTAGCTGCGCGTGGTGATCACCGCACCGTAGTGGTCCGGCGACGTGTCGAGATTGTGGTTGTAGTAGTCGAGCCCGGCGTCCTTCAGCACTGCGGCCTGCCCCGCATCCAGCATGCCCAGCGTGGCGCAGGTCTCCAGACCCAGTGATCGCACCGCGCGGACGAGCTCGGCGACTTTGGCCAGGTCACGGTCATTGGGGCTGCGCCAGGCAGCACCCATGCAGAAGCGGGTCGCACCGGCGGCCTGCGCGGCGCGCGCCGCAGCGACGACCTCGTCGGGCTCCATCAGCTTCGTCGCCTTCACGCCGGTGGCGTGGTGCACCGACTGCGGGCAATAGGCGCAGTCTTCGGGACAGCCGCCGGTCTTGACCGACAGCAGCGACGCGAGCTCGATGTCGAGCGCCGGCCAATATTCACGGTGGACTGCATGCGCCTCGTGCACGAGGTCCATGAAAGGGCGTGACATCAGCGCTTCGACCTGCGCGGCGGTCCACGACGACACGGGGCCGGCGGCGGACGTGCCGGGGTTGCTGCGGCGATGCAGGTGCACCGGCAGCGTCGGAACGGTATCGAGACTCACGATGTCTCCAGGTAGGTTCAGGCGAAGCGCAGGATCGGCTGGTCGACGGCCAGGCTCTCGCCCTTGCTGGCGAGCAGCTCGGCGACGGTGCCGTCCTGCGCGGCGGTCAGGATGTTCTCCATCTTCATCGCCTCGATCGTCGCCAGCCGCTGGCCGGCCTGCACCGTCTGGCCCGGCTGCACCGCGATGTCGACGAGCAGCCCCGGCATCGGCGACAGCAGGAACTTGCTCATGTCCGGCGGCGGCTTGTGCGGCATCAGCCGCAGCAGCTCGGCCGCGTGCGGCAGCAGCACCATCGCGTCGATCGCGCGGCCGTTGTGCGAGATCTTGAGCCACAGCCCGCGGCGCTCGACCTGCGCCGTGAACGGCTGGCCGTTGCAGGTGCCGCGTGCGCGGATGTCGCGGAAGGTCCAGTCCTTGGCGATGACGTAGGTCTTGCCGCCCACCGCCACGCGCATCGCGCCGTCGGCGACGTGGACCTCGGCGGGGTGGTACGCGTGCTCGCCGCCTGCGCCCTTGACGACGACGACGTAGGCGTGGCCGATCTTCAGCGTGTGGCCCGGCAGCTGGCCGCTGATCATCGCCGCGCGCTTGCGGTAGGTGCGGTGGACGGCCGCAGCCAGCGCGACGAGGAAGTCGGGGTCGTCGTGCGGCACGTCCTCGGCACGGAAGCCCTGCGGGTAATGCTGCGCGATGAAGCCGGTGTCGAAGTCGCCGGCGACGAACTTCGGGTGCGCGAGCAGCGCGGCCTGGAACGGGATGTTGCTCGCGATGCCGCGGATCACGAACGCGTTGAGCGCGTCGCGCATCTTCGCGATCGCGTCGTCGCGGTCGAGGCCGTGCACGATCAGCTTGGCGATCATCGAGTCGTAGTGCATCGGGATCTCGCCGCCCTCGTAGACGCCGGTGTCGACGCGCACGCCGCCGCCTTCGGGCACCGGCAGCGCGGCCTCCATCGTCGTCGGCGGAGGCTGGTAGCGCACCAGCCGCCCGGTCGAGGGCAGGAAGCCGCGGAACGGGTCCTCGGCGTTGATGCGGCACTCGATCGCCCAGCCGCGGCGGCGCACCTCGTCCTGCCCGAAGCCGAGCTTCTCGCCGGCAGCCACGCGGATCATCTGCTCGACGAGGTCGAGCCCGGTGATGCACTCCGTGACCGGGTGCTCGACCTGCAGCCGCGTGTTCATCTCGAGGAAGTAGAAGCTCTGGTCACGGCCGACGACGAACTCGACCGTGCCCGCGCTCTGGTATTTCACCGCCTTCGCGAGTGCGACGGCCTGCTCGCCCATCGCCTTGCGCGTCGCGTCGCTGATGAAGGGGCTCGGCGCCTCCTCGATCACCTTCTGGTGACGGCGCTGGATGCTGCACTCGCGCTCCCACAGGTAGACGACGTTGCCGTGCGCGTCGCCGAGCACCTGGATCTCGATGTGGCGCGGGCCCTCGACGAACTTCTCGATGAAGACGCGGTCGTCGCCGAAGCTGGCCTTGGCCTCGTTGCGGCACGACGTGAAGCCGTCGAAGGCTTCCTGGTCGTTGAACGCCACGCGCAGGCCCTTGCCGCCGCCGCCGGCGCTGGCCTTGATCATCACCGGGTAGCCGATGTCGCGCGCGATCCGCACCGCCTGCTCGGGCGTGTCGATCGCGTCGTTCCAGCCCGGGATCGTGCTGACGCCAGCTTCACGGGCCAGCTTCTTCGACGCGATCTTGTCGCCCATCGCGGCGATCGAGTGGTGCTTCGGGCCGATGAAGACGATGCCCTCCTCCTCGACGCGGCGCGCGAACTCCTCGTTCTCGGAGAGGAACCCGTAACCCGGGTGCACCGCCTGCGCGCCAGTGGCCTTGCACGCCGCGATGATCTTGTCCATCGCGAGGTACGACTCGCGACTCGGTGCCGCGCCGATGAACACCGACTCGTCGGCGAGTTCGACGTGGCGCGCGTCGCGGTCGGCCTCGGAGTAGACGGCCACCGTCGCGATGCCCATCTTCTTCGCCGTCTTGATCACGCGGCAGGCGATTTCCCCGCGGTTCGCGATGAGGATCTTCTTGAACATCACCGTCTCCGCGCTCACAGGGGAATGTTCCCGTGCTTGCGCCACGGGTTCTCGAGCTTCTTGTCGCGCAGCATCACGAGCGAGCGGCAGATGCGCTTGCGCGTCTCGTGCGGCTGGATCACGTCGTCGATGTAGCCGCGCGCGCCGGCGACGAAGGGGTTCGCGAAGCGCGCCTTGTACTCGGCCTCGCGCGCGGCGAGCTTGGCCGGATCGGCCTTGTCCTCGCGGAAGATGATCTCGACCGCCCCCTTGGCGCCCATCACGGCGATCTCGGCGTTCGGCCACGCGAAGTTGACGTCGCCCCGCAGGTGCTTCGAGCTCATGACGTCGTAGGCGCCGCCGTAGGCCTTGCGCGTGATCACCGTGACCTTGGGCACGGTGGCCTCGGCGTAGGCGTACAGCAGCTTGGCACCGTGCTTGATGATGCCGCCGTACTCCTGCGCGGTGCCGGGCATGAAACCGGGCACGTCGACGAACGTGACGACGGGGATGTTGAACGCGTCGCAGAAGCGCACGAAGCGCGCCGCCTTGATGCTGCTCTTGATGTCGAGGCAGCCGGCCAGCACCATCGGGTTGTTGGCGACGATGCCCACCGTGTGCCCCTCGAGACGGCCGAAGCCGACGACGATGTTCTTCGCGTGGTCGGGCTGGATCTCGAAGAAGTCGTGGTCGTCGAGCACCTTGACGATCAGTTCCTTGATGTCGTACGGCTTGTTCGGGTTGTCGGGCACCAGCGTGTCGAGGCTGTGGTCGAGCCGGTCGGCCGGGTCGCCGCTGGCGCGCACCGGCGGCTTCTCGCGGTTGTTCAGCGGCAGGTAGTTGAAGAAGCGCCGCAGCATCAGGATCGCCTCGACGTCGTTGTCGAACGCGAGGTCCGCGACGCCGCTCTTGGTCGTGTGCGTCGTCGCGCCGCCGAGCTGTTCGGCAGTCACCTCCTCGTGCGTCACCGTCTTCACGACGTCGGGACCGGTCACGAACATGTACGAGCTGTCGCGGACCATGAAGATGAAGTCGGTCATCGCCGGCGAGTACACCGCGCCGCCCGCGCACGGGCCCATGATCAGGCTGATCTGCGGGATCACGCCCGAGGCCATCACGTTGCGCTGGAACACCTCGGCGTAGCCGCCGAGCGACGCGACGCCCTCCTGGATGCGCGCGCCGCCCGAGTCGTTGAGCCCGATCACCGGGGCGCCGACCTTCATCGCCTGGTCCATCACCTTGCAGATCTTCTCGGCGTGCGCTTCGCTGAGCGCGCCGCCGAAGACGGTGAAGTCCTGGCTGAAGACGAACACGAGCCGGCCGTTGATCATCCCGTAGCCGGTGACGACGCCGTCGCCGGGGATCTTCTGGTCGGCCATGCCGAAGTCGGCGCAGCGGTGCTCGACGAACATGTCCCACTCCTCGAACGTGCCTTCGTCGAGCAGCAGCGACAGGCGCTCGCGCGCCGTGAGCTTGCCCTTGGCGTGCTGCGCGTCGATGCGCTTCTGGCCGCCGCCCAGACGCGCGGCGGCGCGCTTGCGTTCGAGTTGTTCGATGATGTCGTGCATGGACGCGTCTCCGCGGGGTGATGTCGTGAAGGTCAGTAGAACAGGTCGAGCAGGCGCCGCGCGGCCACCGACGCGGCGACGCGGCCGGCGCGCACGTCGGCCGTCGCGCCAGGCAGCGCAGCGGCGACGGCCGGGTGCTGGCGGAAGCGCTCCTTCAGCCCGGCGTCGATGCGCTCCCACAGCCAGGCCACCGTCTGCTGCTCGCGGCGCTGCGCCAGGCGCCCGCTGGCGGTCTGCAGCTCGCGAAACTGCGTGACGGCGTCCCAGAACTCGGCCAGCCCCTGGCCCTTGAGCGCACTGAGCTGCAGCACGCGCGGGTGCCACACGGCGGCGTCGTGGTGCGCGTGGTCCGGATGGCCGTGCATGCCGAACAGTCGCAGCGCCGACGTGATCTGCGCGCGTGCGCGCGTGGCCGCCGTCTCGTCGAGGTCGGCCTTGTTGATGACGACGAGGTCGGCGAGCTCCATCACGCCCTTCTTGATCGCCTGCAGGTCGTCGCCGGCGTTGGGCAGCTGCAGCAGCACGAACATGTCGGTCATGCCGGCCACCGCGGTCTCGCTCTGGCCGACGCCCACCGTCTCGACGATCACGACGTCGAAGCCGGCGGCCTCGAGCACCAGCATCGCCTCGCGCGTCTTCTCGGCCACGCCGCCAAGCGTGCCGGCCGAAGGACTCGGGCGGATGTAGGCGCGCTCGTCGCGCGACAGGTGCTCCATGCGCGTCTTGTCGCCGAGGATCGAGCCGCCCGACACGCTCGACGACGGGTCGATGGCGAGCACGGCGACGCGGTGCCCGCGCGCGATCAGGAACAGGCCCAGCGCCTCGATGAACGTGCTCTTGCCGACGCCGGGCACGCCCGAGATGCCCAGCCGCAGCGCGCCGCCGGCGCGCGGCAGCAGCGCGTCGAGCAGCGCGTCGGCGCGCTCGCGGTGGTCGGCGCGCGTTGACTCGAGCAGCGTGATCGCCTTGGCGATCGCACGCCGCTGCGCGGGACCGGTGCTGCCGACGATGGCGTCGACGAGCTGCTGGTCGGCATCGAGCATCGTCGGCCCGTCAGCGCGCGTCGACGCTTTCGCGGATGCGCTCGAGCACGTCCTTGGCACTGACCGGGATCGGCGTGCCGGGGCCGTAGATGCCCTTGACGCCGGCGGCGTAGAGGAACTCGTAGTCCTGCTGAGGGATCACGCCGCCGACGAAGACGACGATGTCGTCGCCGCCTTGCTTCTTCAGCTCCTCGATGATCGCCGGCACCAGCGTCTTGTGCCCGGCGGCAAGCGTGCTGACGCCGACCGCGTGCACGTCGTTCTCGATCGCCTGGCGGGCGCACTCCTCGGGGGTCTGGAACAGCGCGCCGATGTCGACGTCGAAGCCGAGGTCGGCGAACGCGGTGGCGACCACCTTGGCGCCGCGGTCGTGGCCGTCCTGGCCGAGCTTGGCGATCATCACGCGCGGGCGGCGGCCGTGGTCCTTCGCGAACTGCGCAATCTCGGCCTTGAGCCGGTCCCAGCCCTCGGCGCTGTCGTAGGCCGCGGCGTACACGCCGGTCACTTTCTGGATGTCGGCACGGTGGCGGCCGAAGACCTGTTCGAGGGCATCGCTGACTTCTCCGACGGTGGCACGCGCGCGCATCGCCTGGATGCTGAGGTCGAGCAGGTTACCGCGACCGCTGGCCGCGCACTCGGTCAGCGCGGCGAGCGCGGCGCGGACCTTGGCGCCGTCGCGCGTGGCCTTGATGCGCGCGAGCCGCGCGATCTGCTGCTCGCGCACCTTGTGGTTGTCGACTTCGAGGATCTCGACCGGTTCCTCCTTCGGCAGCCGGTACTTGTTGACGCCGACGATGACGTCCTTGCCGCTGTCGATGCGCGCCTGCTTCTCGGCGGCGCTGGCCTCGATCTTCAGCTTGGCCCAGCCGCTGTCGACAGCCTTCGTCATGCCGCCCATCGCGTCGACCTCCTCGATGATCGCCCACGCCTTGTCGGCCATCTGCTGCGTGAGCGTCTCCATCATGTAGCTGCCGGCCCACGGGTCGATCACGTTCGTGATGTGCGTCTCCTCCTGCAGGATCAGCTGCGTGTTGCGCGCGATGCGTGCGCTGAACTCGGTGGGCAGCGCGATCGCCTCGTCGAAGCTGTTGGTGTGCAGCGACTGCGTGCCGCCGAACACCGCGGCCATCGCCTCGATCGTCGTGCGCACGATGTTGTTGTACGGGTCCTGTTCCGTCAGGCTCCAGCCCGAGGTCTGGCAGTGCGTGCGCAGCATCAGGCTCTTCGGATTCTTCGCGCCGAACTGCTTCATGATGCGGCACCACAGCAGGCGCGCGGCGCGCATCTTGGCGATCTCGAGGTAGAAGTTCATCCCGATCGCCCAGAAGAACGACAGGCGCCCGGCGAACTCGTCGACGTCCAAGCCCTTGGCGAGCGCCGTCTTCACGTACTCCTTGCCGTCGGCGAGCGTGAACGCGAGCTCGAGCGCCTGGTTGGCCCCCGCCTCCTGCATGTGGTAGCCGGAGATGCTGATCGAGTTGAACCGCGGCATGTGCTTGGCGGTGTACTCGATGATGTCGCCGACGATGCGCATCGACGGCTGCGGCGGGTAGATGTACGTGTTGCGGACCATGAACTCCTTGAGGATGTCGTTCTGGATGGTCCCCGACAGCTGCGCCTGCGCGACGCCCTGCTCCTCGGCGGCGACGACGTAGCCGGCGAGCACCGGCAGCACGGCGCCGTTCATCGTCATGCTCACGCTGACCTTGTCGAGCGGGATGCCGTCGAACAGGATCTTCATGTCCTCGACGCTGTCGACCGCCACGCCCGCCTTGCCGACGTCGCCGGTCACGCGCGGGTGGTCGCTGTCGTAGCCGCGGTGCGTCGCGAGGTCGAAGGCGACGCTGACGCCTTGCGCGCCGGCGGCCAGGGCCTTGCGGTAGAACGCGTTGCTGTCCTCGGCGGTCGAGAAGCCGGCGTACTGGCGGATCGTCCACGGCCGCACCGCGTACATCGTCGCCTGCGGGCCGCGCACGAAGGGCTCGAAGCCGGGCAGCGTGTCGGTGTACGGCAGCCCCTGCAGGTCGGCCGCGGTGTACAGCGGCTTGACGACGAGGCCCTCGGGCGTGACCCAGTTCAGCGCGGCGACGTCGCCGCCCGGCGCCGACTTCGCGGCCGCGCGCAGCCACTGCTCGAGCGTGGCGGGCGTGAAGACGGGGCCGGCGGCATCGGACGGGGTCATGCGGTTCTCCTCGACGGGCAGGCGCCGCTCGAGGCGGCGCGCACGGTGCTCGGGCCGACGGGTGCGCTGCGCGGCGGCGCGGTTGCCGGCTCCCCGGAATTATGCATAATTATGAATTCAAAGCCAACGCCAATCTGACGTCACCCGCCGCCGTGCCCGCCGCCGACGCCCTGCCGACCGCGCGTCCCTTCGTGCGGCGCGCCTTGTACGAAGACGTGGCCGAGCGCCTGCGGCAGCAGATCTTCGCCCGCGAGCTGCCACCGGGCAGCTGGATCGACGAACAGAAGCTCGCCGCCGAGTACGGCATCAGCCGCACGCCGCTGCGCGAGGCATTGAAAGTGCTCGCCGTCGAGGGTCTGGTGACGATGAAACTCGGCCGCGGCGCGTACGTCACGGAGATGAGCCGCGACGACGTCGCGCAGGTCTACCACGTGCTCGCGCTGCTCGAAAGCGACGCGGCGGCTGCCGTCGCGCGCGGCGCCGACGACGCGCAGCGCGCGCGCCTGCAGCAGCTGCACGAGCAGCTCGAGCACGACGTGCAGCAGCGCGACGCGTTCTTCGCCACCAACGAGCGCTGGCACCGCGCGCTGCTCGAGATCGCCGGCAACCGCTGGAGCCAGCAGGTGGTGGCCGATCTGCGCAAGGTCATGAAGCTCAGCCGCCACCACTCGCTGTTCAAGCAGGGCCGGCTGGCCGACTCGCTGGCCGAGCACCGCGCGATCATGGCGGCGATCGCGGCGCGCGACGCCGAGGCTGCCGCGCGGCTGATGCGGGCGCACTTCGACAGCGGCTTCGAGGCTGCGGCCGGCTGAGGGCCGAGGCGGCGCCCGAAAAAGCAATCGCCCCGCGCACGGCGGGGCGATCGTCAGCGGGCGCGCGGCGCCGTCAGGACTTCAGTTGCGCCTCGAGTTCCTTGCACGACGGCGCGCACACCGTCTGCGAGCGGCCGAGCAGCTTGCGCGTCTTCAGCATCGAGCGCGGACGGTGCTTGCCGCACAGGAAGCACGACATCGTGCCGGCACCGAACGCGCCGGCCACCGAAAACGGCGAGCCGGGCGCCTTGGACTTGTAGCGCAAGCCGTCGGGTTCCACCAGGGTCTTGATCTCGTCTTTGGCCATTCGTTGCTCCGAGGGCGGCAGGGATACGAACCTGCGTCAGCCGTAAGGATACTGTATATACCCTCAGCTTGCTGGCGCGGGGTCAATCGGCGGCCGGCCGGCGGGCAGCTCAGCCGCGCTCGGCGATCGGCTTGACCTGGCGCGGCGCCGAGCCGACGAACAGCTGGCGCGGACGGCCGATCTTGTACTCGGGGTCGCCGATCATCTCGTTGAGCTGGGCGATCCAGCCCACCGTGCGCGCGAGCGCGAAGATCGCCGTGAACAGGCTCACCGGGATGCCGATCGCGCGCTGCACGATGCCCGAATAGAAGTCGACGTTCGGGTACAGCTTGCGTGCGACGAAGTACTCGTCCTCGAGCGCGATCTTCTCGAGCGCCATCGCCAGCTTGAACAGCGGGTCGTTCTCGAGCCCGAGCTCGCCGAGCACCTCGTGGCAGGTCTCGCGCATCAGCTTGGCGCGCGGGTCGTAGTTCTTGTAGACGCGGTGGCCGAAGCCCATCAGCCGCACGCTCGAGTTCTTGTCCTTGACCTGCTTGATGAACTCGCCGATCTTCTCGACGCCACCGTTGCGCTGGATGTCCTCGAGCATGTTCAGCGCCGCCTCGTTGGCGCCGCCGTGCGCCGGGCCCCACAGGCAGGCCACGCCCGCGGCGATGGCCGCGAACGGGTTGGTGCCCGAGCTGCCGCACAGGCGCACGGTCGACGTGCTGGCGTTCTGCTCGTGGTCGGCGTGCAGGATGAAGATGCGGTCGAGCGCGCGCACGAGCACGTCGTTGGGTTCGTACTCCTCGCACGGCGTCGCGAACATCATGCGCATGAAGTTCGCGGTGTAGCTCAGCGAGTTCTTCGGGTAGATGTACGGCTGGCCGATCGAGTACTTGTAGGCCATCGCCACCAGCGTCGGCATCTTCGCGATCAGGCGGTGCGCGGCGATCTCGCGGTGCTTCGGGTTGTGGACGTCGGTGCTGTCGTGATAGAAGGCCGACATCGCGCCGACCAGGCCGGTCATCACCGCCATCGGGTGCGCGTCGCGGCGGAAGCCGCGCAGGAAGAACTGCATCTGCTCGTTGACCATCGTGTGGTTGGTGATGGTCTTCGAGAACTTCGCGCGCTGCTCGACGGTGGGCAGCTCGCCGTACAGCAGCAGGTAGCACACCTCGAGGAAGTCGCACTGCGTGGCGAGCTGCTCGATCGGGTAGCCGCGGTACAGCAGCTCGCCCTTGTCGCCGTCGATGTAGGTGATGGCCGACTGGCACGACGCGGTCGACAGGAAGCCCGGGTCGTAGGTGAATTTGCCCGTCTGCGCGTACAGCTTGCGGATGTCGATCACGTCGGGGCCGATCGTGCCCTTGTAGATCGGCAGCTCCATGCTCGGGCTGCCGTCGGAGAACGACAGGGTGGCTTTCACGTCGGAGGGCGTCATCGCAAATTCCTTTCGTCAGTCGTCGGTCGGGCGCGGGCGCCGCATCAGCGCCAGCACCTCGTGCACTTCGGGCCGGTCGAGCTCACCGTGCGGCTCGGTGCGCGCGAGCAGCAGGTCGAGCAGGTCGTTGTCCGGCAGGTCCATCAGCGCGGCGAGCCCCGCGGCCTGCCTTGTCGTGATCGTCTCCTCGTGCTCGCGGAAGAAGCGCTCGACGAACAGGTCGTTCTCGAGCAGCCCGCGGCGGCAGCGCCACTTCAGGCGGCCGAGTTCGCGGGCGTCGAGCAAGGCGTCCATCGTCGCGCCGTGTCAGACGGCCCGGCGGACCATCAGCTCCTTGATCTTGCCGATCGCCTTCGTCGGGTTCAGCCCCTTCGGGCAGACGTCGACGCAGTTCATGATCGTGTGGCAGCGGAACAGCCGGTACGGGTCCTCGAGGTTGTCGAGCCGCTCGGCGGTGGCCTGGTCGCGGCTGTCGGCGATGAAGCGGTAGGCCTGCAGCAACCCGGCCGGGCCGACGAACTTGTCGGGGTTCCACCAGAAGCTCGGGCAGCTCGTGCTGCAGCTCGCGCACAGGATGCACTCGTACAGGCCGTTGAGCTCCTCGCGCTCCTCGGGCGACTGCAGCCGCTCCTTCTCGGGCGGCGGCGTGTCGTTGACGAGGTACGGCTTGATCGAGTGGTACTGCTTGAAGAACTGCGTCATGTCGACGATCAGGTCGCGGATCACGGGCAGCCCGGGCAGCGGCTTGAGGACGATGGTGTCGGGCAGCGTGCGCAGGTTGGTCAGGCACGCCAGGCCGTTCTTGCCGTTGATGTTCATCGCGTCGGACCCGCACACGCCCTCGCGGCACGAGCGCCGGAAGCTCAGCGTCGGGTCGACCGACTTGAGCTTCATCAGCGCGTCGAGCAGCATGCGCTCGCTGCCGTCGAGTTCGACCTGCAGCGTCTGCATGTACGGCTTGGCGTCCTTGTCGGGGTCGTAGCGGTAGATCTGGAACGTGCGCTGGGCCATGACTTCGATTCCTTGCGCGGGGTCAGAACGTGCGGACCTTCGGCGGCACCGACTCGACGGTCAGCGGCTTGAGATGCACCGGCTTGTACTCGAGGCGGTTGCCCTCGGCGTACCACAGCGTGTGCTTCAGCCACTCGCGGTCGTTGCGGCCGAGCGGGCAGTCGGGGTCGTCGGCGCCGCGCTCGTAGTCCTTGACGGTGTGCGCGCCGCGGCACTCGCGGCGCGCGGCGGCCGAAACCATCGTCGCTTGCGCGGCTTCGATCAGGTTCTCGACTTCGAGCGCCTCGACGCGCGCCGTGTTGAAGACCTTGCTCTTGTCCTTGAGCGTGATCGCCTTGACGCGCTCGCGCAGCGCCGCGACCTTGACCACGCCTTCGTCCATGCTCGCCTGCGTGCGGAACACGCCGGCGTGCTGCTGCATCGTCTTGCGGATGTCGTTGGCCACGTCCTGCGCGTACTCGCCGCTCGTGCTCGCGTCGAGCCGCGCGAGCCGCTCGAGCGTGCGGTCGACCGCGTCCTTCGGCAGCGGCTTGTGCGCCTTGTCGGCGCGCTTGAAGCTGTCGACGATGTGGTTGCCGGCCGCGCGGCCGAACACCAGCAGGTCGAGCAGCGAGTTGGTGCCCAGGCGGTTGGCGCCGTGCACGCTGACGCACGAGCATTCACCCACCGCGTACAGGCCGCCCACCACCGCGTTCGGGTCGCCGCCCCGTGGCACGACGACCTGACCGTGGATGTTGGTCGGGATGCCGCCCATCTGGTAGTGGATCGTCGGCACCACCGGGATCGGCTCCTTCGTGATGTCGACGTTGGCGAAGTTGTGCCCGATCTCGTAGACGCTGGGCAGCCGCTTCATGATCGTCTCGGCACCCAGGTGCGTCATGTCGAGGTGGATGTAGTCCTTGTTCGGACCGCAGCCGCGCCCTTCCTTGATCTCCTGGTCCATGCAGCGGCTGACGAAGTCGCGCGGTGCGAGGTCCTTCAGCGTCGGCGCGTAGCGCTCCATGAAGCGCTCGCCGTTGGCGTTGCGCAGGATCGCGCCCTCGCCGCGGCAGCCCTCGGTCAGCAGCACGCCGGCGCCGGCCACCCCGGTCGGGTGAAACTGCCAGAACTCCATGTCCTCGAGCGGGATGCCCGCGCGCGCGGCCATGCCCAGCCCGTCACCGGTGTTGATGAAGGCGTTCGTGCTCGCCGCGTAGATGCGCCCGGCGCCGCCGGTGGCCAGCAGCGTGACCTTGGCCTCGAGCACGTAGACCTCGCCGGTCTCCATCTCGAGCGCGGTGACGCCGAGCACGTCGCCGTCGGCGTCGCGGATCAGGTCGAGCGCCATCCACTCGACGAAGAACGTCGTGCGCGCGCGCACGTTGCGCTGGTACAGCGTGTGCAGCATCGCGTGGCCGGTGCGGTCGGCCGCGGCGCAGGCGCGCTGCACCGGCTTCTCGCCGTAGTTGGCGGTGTGGCCGCCGAAGGGGCGCTGGTAGATCGTGCCGTCGGGGTTGCGGTCGAACGGCATGCCGAAGTGCTCGAGCTCGTAGACCACCTTCGGCGCCTCGCGGCACATGAACTCGATCGCGTCCTGGTCGCCGAGCCAGTCGCTGCCCTTGACGGTGTCGTAGAAGTGGTAGTGCCAGTTGTCCTCGCTCATGTTGCCGAGCGAGGCACCGATGCCGCCCTGCGCCGCCACCGTGTGCGAGCGGGTCGGGAACACCTTGGACAGCACCGCGACGTTGAGGCCGGCCTCGGCCAGCTGCAGCGACGCGCGCATGCCCGAGCCACCGGCGCCGACGATCACGACGTCGAACTTGCGGCGCGGAAGAGACGTTCCGATGTGCATTACAGCCTCCACAGCACTTGAACGGCCCACCCGGCGCAGCCGAGCAGCCACACGAGGGTCAGCACCTGCAGCACGAGCCGCACGCCCACGGGCTTGACGTAGTCCATCCAGATGTCGCGCACGCCCACCCACACGTGGTACAGCAGCGCGATGACGACGACGAAGGTCAGCAGCTTCATCCACTGGGCGGCGAAGATGCCGCTCCAGCGGTCGTAGTTCAGCTCGCCGGGCAGCAGCAACTGCACCAGCAGCACGAGCGTGAACAGCGCCATCAGCGCCGCCGTGACGCGCTGGCTGAGCCAGTCGCGCAGCCCGTAGTGCGCGCCGACGACGAGGCGCTTCGATCCGTAGTTGACAGCCATCGCAGTGACCTCAGTAGATGCCGAACAGCTTGGCGCCCAGCAGCAGCGTCAGCACGATGCTCGCCGCGAGCGTGAACAGCGCCGAGCTGTGCCCCTGCGCCTTGCTGACGCTGTGCGTCATGTCCATCCACAGGTGACGCACGCCGGCGATGAAGTGATGCAGGTAAGCCCAGATCAGCGCCAGCACGACGAGCTTCAGGAACCAGCCCGCGAACGGCCCGATCCCGGCGACGAACGCACTCGTGAACGCGTCGTACGACGCCTGCGACGAGACGCTGGCGTCGAACATCCAGATCACGAAGGGCAGCAGCACGAACATCAGCGCGCCGCTGATGCGGTGCAGGATCGACACGATGCCGGCGGGCGGCAGCCGGTATTTGACGATCTGCGTGACGTGGATGTTGCGGTAGACCGGCCGCGCGCGAGAAGACGGGGAAGGTGAAGCCATGTCGGTTCGTCCTGGTGCGCCGCGCGGCGCCCCGCCTGAGGCGGCGTGCCTGAGGCGGCGTTCACGTCGCGCGAAACTTTTGAAGTTTATTGCAATGCAGCAGCGTACGGGAGCGGCCCGACGCGGGCCTGACAAGGGCACCGCGTTCTTCAGCTCAGCTCGTTGCGGTAGTGGTGGTTCGTCGTGTCGTACAGACCGCGGCGCAGCTCGACGCGCCGGTCGCCGTAGGTGAATGCGATGCGCTCGACGCTCAGCAGCGGCGCGCCCGGCGCGCACCCGAGCAGGGCCGCCGCGGTGTCGTCGGCCGCCACCGCGCGGATCTTCTCCTCGGCGCGCACCATGTGCACGCCGAACTCGCTTTCGAACAGCCGGTACAGCGGGCCGCGCCACTCGGCCAGCCGCTCGGCGCTCAGCCCCCTGAACAGTGCGCCGGGCAGCCACAGGTCGTCGAGCACGACGGGGCGGCCGCGAAACGACAGCAGCCGGCGGATCTGCACGACGGCGTCGCCACTGCGAAGGTCCAGCGCGCGGGCGACCTCCGCCGGCGCACGCAGCCGCCGGCAGTCGAGGAAGCGGCGCTCGAGGCGCTCGGCGCTGCCGTCGTCGGGCACCAGGCGCAGGAAGCGGTACTGCACCTGCGCCTCGGCGTGCGTGGCGACGAAGGTGCCCTTGCCCTGGCGGCGCACGAGCAGGTTCTCGGTGGCGAGTTCGTCGATCGCCTTGCGCACCGTGCCCTGGCTGACCTTGAAGCGCTGGGCGAGTTCGGTCTCGCTCGGAATCACCTCGCCGGGCTTCCAGTCGCCGGCCTGCAGCGACTGCGTGATCAGCGCCTTGATCTGCTGGTACAGCGGGCTGAACGCCGGCGTGGCACCGGCGGGGTCGGCGGCGTTCGGCGCGGGCATGCCCGCATTGCACCACAAGCGCGCTCGCGCGTCCACGTAGTCCGATCTCTTATATAGGCAGCCCTGCAAAACGACCTCAAGCCGCATGGACACTGGGTTGGTGAGGTGATGTTGCGGGGTTGGAACTCCCGAAGATGAATCGGCTCGAT
>NZ_JALBGB010000038.1:0-23902 GCF_022631395.1 Calidifontimicrobium sp. SYSU G02091 | reverse complement strand
TGTCCAAGCTCAAGCACCTGCCGGCCAGTCCGTTCGCGCCGGCGATGCCAACATGACGCGAAGCGTTTCCACACAAAACGGCATAGAGCCCGCCGCGCACTGCGAGACAAGATTGGTCGGGAAATACAGCCGGTATTCCCAGCGCATGACACCGCGTTCTTCCCTTGCCTTCTGGCGGGCGTCATACCACGTCAGGAATCCGTCCTCGATGACCGGTTCATCGTCCTGGTCGGAGAGATAGAGAAACCTTGCTGCGAAGCGAACCTTCCCGGAAGGCTCACCAAGGATCGAGCGAAGCGATTCCACGCCGTTGAATTCGTGCTGGTTCGACCGGATGACATCGGCCTCGACGGCGCTCAGGCGCTTGAGCGCGACACCCTCGAAATACTGCGACAGATAACCCTGTTTCATTTCCTGATCCCTGTTTCCGGTTCATTGCCACGCAGCCACACCGCAAGGCGCTGCGCTACCTGGCCGGGATCGGTTCCTGCCCCACGAAGGGCACATTCCCAGACCACGGCAACACGCCAGCCGGCCGCAAGGAGCGCATCCCGTGCCCTGCGGTCGCTGGCCCGGTTGCGGTCGATCTTGTTCCGCCAGAAATCAGGCCGGGTGCCTGGAAGCCGGTAGAGCGGGCAGTCGTGACCGTGCCAGAAACAGCCATGCACGAAGATGGCGGCGCGGTATTTTGGCAGCACGATATCAGGCTTTCCGGGCAGTTCCCGGACGTGAAGGCGGAACCGGAAGCCTTCGCGGTGCAGCAGGCTCCGCACGAGGATTTCCGGCTTCGTGTTCCGTCCCCGGATGCCGGACATCATCCGGCTTCGGGTTGCGGCATCCACCACGTCCGCCACGGGATTCAGGCAAATGCCAGTGGCGGCTGGACGACGCCGGCCTGCTCCTGTTCGATCAGGGTTTCGACATGCGGAACCATGATGCGGGCCACCTCGCGCATGACCGGCATCACCACGCTGTTCCCGAACTGGCGGTAGGCCTGCGTGTCGCTGACGGGAATGCGGAACGTGTCGGGGAATCCCATGAGGCGTGCGCATTCGCGCGGGGTCAGGCGGCGCGGCCGCCTGCGGCTGCCCTGCGAGACGAGGATTTCCGAGCCATCCTTGTAATACCGGGCTGAAAGCGTGCGGGCCACGCTGTCCGGTGTGACCAGCCCGAAGCCGAAGCCGTTGCCGGCGGCACGGTGCTTTTCCGCATAGGCCTGTAGATAGGCCCACAGCTTGGGCGTGAGGGTGTATTTGGGCTGGACGGTCTGTCGGTCGTGATCGAAGTACCGGTCGCCATCCCACGGCAGCACGGGTTCGGTGCCGTCCGTCCGATGCAGGATCGAGGAAAGACGCGGCCCATCGGACGGCAGTTGCAGATCGTCCCAGGAAAAGCCGGTTTTCTCGCGGAAGCCAACGATGATGATCCGTTCGCGGTGCTGTGGGGTGAAGTGCTGGCCGTCGATGATCCGGTGGTGCACCTCATAGCCGAGTTCGTCACGCAGGGTTTGCAGGATGACGCGGAACGTGTTGCCCCGGTCGTGTGAAAGCAGGTTCTTGACGTTCTCCAGCAGGAATGCCTTGGGGCGCTTGGTGGCGATGATCCGCGCCACGTCAAAGAACAGCGTTCCCTGTGTCGTGCATTCAAAGCCGTGCGGCCGGCCAAGAGAGTTTTTCTTGGAGACGCCGGCAATGGAGAACGGCTGACAGGGGAAGCCGGCCAGCAGCACGTCGTGATCGGGAACCGCCTCGGCCGGAAACGGAACGATGTCGCCAACGAAGGTGTGCCGCTCGCCGAAGTTCTCGACATAGGTTTTTTTCGAGAACCCGTTCCATTCGCTGGTAAAGACGCATTCGCCGCCGTGAGCCTCGAAGCCCATGCGGATGCCGCCAATCCCTGCGAACAGGTCAATGAATCTGAACCGGCCAACGCCTGCCGGAGTGTGGGCGGCTTTTTGCAGCAGATCGCGCAATGCCGGTTCCAGCATGGCCGGACATGGGACTTCCCCCTTTTCCCAGCGCCTGACGGTCTTGGGTGTTTTGCCGATGTGTTCGGCTATTTCGCGCTGTGTGAACCTGTCGCGGGCCTGCCGAAGCAGTTCCAGCGGTTGTGCATGGGTCATGTCCTGTCCTTGTTATGGGAATTTAAGGGGACATTATGACCCATGTTTAACCCTTTGACCAGTTTTTTCGTGGCGCGGCTCGCTGTTGTCGCATAAGTCCTACATTCCGCGACACCCTGCCCGGGCTGACAATCAAGGCTTGCGGTGTCATGGCGCAAGGGTGGCAGCGCAGTCTGCTGCGCTTTCTTCCACCTGATGGCCACGCACTGCCCATGCTGCATGGAGCACATCAGGCTCGGGCAGCAGGCTCATCTGACGCGGGTCGTCGGCGCGCCTGGCGGGTTTCACACGCTGCTCCATGAGCTTGCGCAGGCCGCGCTCGGTGTAGCGCACCTGGAAGGTGAGCGTGCGCGCGATCTGCAGGTAGGACATGCCATCGGCCAGCATGTTTGCCACACGCTGGCGAATGGCCTCACGCTCCTCGAGGGCGTTGCGCGGGATGTAGAGCGTCTCGCCGCCGAAGATGTCGCACAGCTCGGCGGCGTCGCGCTCGCCCAGCGTCTGCGCCAGGCGCTCCCACCACAGGCCCGCGTGAGCTCTTGGCACCTTGATCTGGCATCCGCCCCATGCGGTGCGCAGGCGCTGCGCGGCGGCGTCTCCGATGTACTCGGCCAGAAGCGTCAGGCCGGCGACACTGTCATGGCGCATCGCCGGCATCAGAACACCCGCTGTCCGGCAGCGACGTAGCCGCCCTGCCCCATGCCCAGCGCGGCCCAGGCGTAGGCCAGCGCGTCCACGCAGTCGTCGTGCTCGCCCTCAGGGAACGCGAGCAGCTCATCGCGCACGGCAGCAGGTACGCCAGCAGGGTCGAGCCGCACCTGGTGCTGCTCGAAGCGCGTGAGCAGCGGCGCAAAGCGCGTCACCTTGTCCCGCTCGGGCCGGATGCCGCGCACCGGCAGCGTGGTGGTGCGCAGCAGCTCCTGCACCATCGCGGCCTGATATTGAGTCTGCTCCACCGCGATCAGCTTGGGCCGGTGGCGCGCGGCGGCGGCCTTGATGCGGGCCTGCGCCTCGTGGAACTGCCAGCGCCCGCGCTCGACCTCCTTGACGTAAACGATGCCGGACTCCGGGTCGCGGGCCAGCGCGGCAATCGCGGTGAAGTCCGCGCCCTCCTTGCTGCTGATGGCCAGGTCAACACCGAGCGAGACCGGCAGGTGCGGCGGGCAAGGCGCGTCGATCAGCATCTCCGAGCGGATGAGGTTGCCGCCGAAGGTGACGAACTGGGCCTCGTATTCCTGCGCGAAGACCAGCGCGGGCAGGATGGCGCGCATGTTCTGCACTTCCTCGGGTCGGATGTGGGGGTTGGCCAGCGTGGGGAAGGTGAAGCTCTCCCAGTCCGGCAAGCGCCTGGGGTTGGCCGGGTTGCCGAGCTGGTAGAGGGTGTGGAAGTAGTTGAGCCCATTTGGGGTGCTGATGATGCGGGCTGAACCGCGGTAGTCGGTCAGCGTGGGCAGGATGGCGCGCTCCCACGCTTCCTGCAGGTAGCGGGCGTGGGCGGCCTCGTCGATCACCACACGGCTGTATTTGCGTCCACGGCCCGCGCCATCGTCCTGCAGTGTCCAGAAGTCGATCACGCCGCCGGTGACGAGCTCGATGCGGTTTTCGGTCTTGTTGGACTTGCGCGTGACCGGGCGCAGCGTGCGCTCGGCGTCTTTCCAGACCTCCAGCATCAGCTGGTAGGTCGGCGCGAAGAAGCCCGCCGGGTAGCCTTCGATGGCGCTGCCGCCCGGCGCAAACAGCAGCCACTCCAGGCTGGATAGCGTCTTGCCAAAGCGCCGCCCGCAGTTGATGACCTTGAAGCGCGCGGTGCTGGCCTCGATGGCCTGCTGGCCTGGGTGCAGCCGCAAGGGTGGAATGACGATGCGCGTCATCGGTGGAGATGGTGTTGATCGTTCGGGCTTTGGTGGATACAATCCACACCATGAACAGCCGGGAACTGATCCGACTGCTCGAAGCGAACGGCTGGACGCTGCGGGCTGTCAAGGGCAGTCACCACATCTTTCGGCATGCGGACCGCCCAGGTCACATCAGCGTCCCGCATCCGAAGAAGGACCTCGGCGTAGGGCTTGTGCGCAAGCTGCTCAAGCAAGCCGGCATACCTGACCCAAGGAGCTGAACCATGAAATTCCCCATCGCGCTGGAACCCGGCACCGCCACGACGGCATGGGGCGTGGTCGTGCCCGATCTGCCCGGGTGCTTCTCTGCAGGCGACACCGCCGAGCAGGCGTTTGCCAACGCCGTGGAGGCCATCGAGGCCCATCTGGAGCTGCTGGCCGAGGACGGCCTTGACATCCAGCTGCCGCGTCCGCTGGATCACTGGCAGGCCGATCCGCAGTTCGCCGGCTGGGTCTGGGGTCTGGTCGAGGTGGACACGTCGCGCTTCGAAGGCAAGGCCGAGAAGATCAACATCACCCTGCCCCGCCGGCTGCTGGCGCGGGTGGACGAATACGCCCGCGCCCACGGCATGACGCGCTCGGGCTTTCTGGCGCAGGCCGCGCAGCGGGCCATGCAGGCAAGCTGAACGCGGCCGCATCACGCCCCCGCGCCGTAGCTGCGCACGATCTCAATGGTCGGCGCCTGGGCGGCATCGTCCAGCCCCCATGCCCTGCGCTCGCCGTCGTGGCGGATGCGCAGCATCTCCGCCGTGATCTTGGCGAGCTTGCCGTCCTCGAAGTGCTCCGGCACCGCGCCAAAGCGCGCGCGGTGCGCCTCCCAGTCCTGCTGGTGGCGCGAGACTACGGCGGCGGCGCGATCTGCTGCCGCGTCGATGGCCTCGGCCTTCTTTTTCGGGTTGCAGGCTGCAACGACGCCTGCAATCTTCTCTGCAACTTTGCGCCGGATGGTTTGCGCGACGTCTACTCCGTCGCCCCAGCCTTCGGTCTTGGCGCGCTTCTGGATGGCCTGATGGCTGACGCCGAATCGTGCGGCAAGTTCAGGAAAACTCGCCCCCGCCTCGCGCTCGGCCCGGATCTGGGCCCATTGGTCTGCGGTCAGTCGCGGCATGGCGTTGCCCTCCCCAGGATGCACGCTTGACGATAATATCGTGACGCGATAATATTGAACCCATGATCGCGTCGTTCCGCGACGAGGCCACCGAAGCCATCTGGCAAGGTCGCTTTACCCGCAAGCTGCCCAACCAGATCCAGGCCGTGGCGCGGCGCAAGCTGCGCATGCTGGATGCGGCGCAGTGCCTGGACGATCTGCGCATGCCGCCGAACAACCGGCTGGAGGCGCTGCGCGGCGACCGCGCCGGCCAGCACAGCATCCGCATCAACGACCAGTGGCGCATCTGCTTCGTGTGGGATGGCAGGAACGCGCAGGCGGTCGAGATCGTGGACTACCACTGAGGAACGAGCATGAAGACGCTGCCAAATATCCATCCCGGCGAAGTGCTGCGGGAAGAGTTCCTGATTCCGCTGGGCATCAGCCAGTACCGGCTTGCCAAGGCCATTGGCGTGCCGCCCATGCGCATCAGCGAGATTTGCGCCGGCAAGCGCTCGATCACCGCCGACACCGCGCTGCGGCTGGCGCGCGCGCTGGGCACCACGCCGGGCTTCTGGCTGGCGCTGCAGGCCAGCCACGACACCGAGGCTGTGATGCGCGACCACGGCGAGGCCATCGAGCGCATCGCGCCGCTGGCGGCTTAAGCGCGTCAGGCGCGGCATAGGCGCTCCTCCTCTTCGATGAGCCGCTGCAGGTAGTGAGCGGCCTTGCATCGCATCTTTCGGTTCATCCAGTCACCACCACTTGCACATAGCCTCCTGGCGGCTGAGCCCGCTCAATCGACAGGCTCCATCGGCTGTCATCAACTCCCAGCACCGAGGCCAGCCCATCCAGACCGGACTTCATCCGTGCGAGCAGGTTGTCCAGGTCGTAGTGCCGCCGGTCGGGCGGAACGAACGTCAGCGCCACATGCAGCCGATCGGCCTCGATGCGCAGCGCGCCCTGCTCAAGCGCCTGCGCCCGGCATGCGCGCCGGTAGGTCCCTGCTGCTCGGGCTTTGGCGGCCCAGTGCAGGCGGCCGTTTGGGCTGAGGGCGGCCGGTGGCCATGGAAGGACGATGCGCAACGCCGTCATGTCACGATCACGCAGTGTTTTGCCGCCCGGGTGATGGCCACGTAGAGCAGCCGCGACAGGTCTGCGCCGCCCATGCGGGCCTTGCTGGCCTCGCGCCAGTCCACCAGGACGGTGTCGAAGGTGCTGCCCTGCGCCTTGTGGATGGTCATGGCGTAGGCGTGGCGGATGTCTGGGAGCGCGGCCTTGAGCGCGTAGGCCGAGCGCGACCACCGGGTGGCCTCGAGGTCCATGCCGTCGGCCTTTGCCTTGCGAACGCGCGCGAAGCGTGCGGCGATCTCGGCCTGCACGGCGCCGGGCTGCACGGCCAGGGTGGCGCGGCCGGTCCAGCCGCCATCGGATCGCAGATGGACCTCGCGGGCCTCGAATCCCTCGACCCGCACGGGATCTGCCACAGCCGACTCGACGGTCAGCAGCTGGCCGTTGGACACGCGCCCGCCGTAAGGCAAGTCGATGTCGCCGTCGGCGCAGATCAGCGGCTCGCCAGGCTCGAACGGCTGGCCGCCCGGGAACAGCCTGGCGTGCACGGCGGTGTTGTGGCGCACGGATGCGGCGTTGGTGTAGGTCAGGACGCGCATGTCGTGGCCGTGGCGGCAGGCATCGGCTGCCCAGTCGGCGATCAGCGCGTCGTCGCCTGTGACGATCTGGCACATGCGGTCGTCGCCGCGCTGCAGCATGGAGGCCAGCGCTGCGATGTCGGGTGGCTGATTGCGGCCGATGGCCTCGCGCAGCGCCTCGGACCAGCGCAGGATGGGGTTGTCCTGCGCCTGGCGCACGATGCGCTCGAGCCGGGCGTGCACCGGAACGTGCGGCCCGAAAGCGGGCGACAGGGCCGATGTGGCGTCGGTCGTGACGGGTGGCAGCTGCGCCGGGTCGCCGACGAACAGCAGGCTGGTGTGGTAGGTGCGGCTGGTGGCTATGGCTGGGGCGAACAGCCCGTCACCGAGCATCGAGGCCTCGTCCACGATGACGGTGTCGTAATCGGCCAGCACGGGTGGCTTGCTGGGCACGAGCATGACGGTGCCGTCGGGCTGGCTGTCCACCCGCAGGCCCAGGGCGGCCTGGATGGTCTTGTAGTCCGGGCCGTCGCCGATCCTGCCTTGCAGGACGCCAAGCGCCTTGTGCGTGGGGGCGGTCACCAGCACATGGTGGCCGCTGGTCACCAGATCCTGCGCGATGGTGGCGGTCAGCGTGGTCTTTCCCGTGCCGGCATAGCCCTGCAGGGTGGCGACATGCCCCTGCCGGCCGGAGATGACTGGCATCAGCAGGTTGTAGCAGCGCTGCTGGTCTTGATTCAGTTGATCAAATTTCACAATCAACGCCATTCAGGCATTTATTGATGACAATTCTAATGGCAATGTTGCCTAATTTTTAGGCAATCGCCGACAACGCCGACAACCGTGTCGGCGATTGCTTTTGCATTAAGTCGTTGATGCATAAAGGAAATTTGCAATCGCCGACATCGCCGACGCCGACCTATATAGAGGTTTCATTCCTTATATATAGAGTGGCGTCAGCGAACGTCGGCGTCGGCGATTGCCCAGAAATGTCTTTCTGAATCAAAGACTTAGGTGCTTCAGCAATCGCCGACACGCTGTCGGCGACTGTCGGCGATTGCTCGATTTTTTCCTTTGAAATCAAAGACTTGGCATCTACGCCGGCGTCGGCGATTGCTCCCGGTGCCGGTTGCGTATCGACCATGCCGGCCAGCACGTAGCGGTGCCCGCGCACGCCCTTGCGGGCCGAAATGACGGCCACGCCGTCATTGACGATGCGCTCGAGCAACTCGTCGCGCTTGTCGTCGGCAAGCTCGCGGAACATCCGCACGCCCTTGACCAGCTCGCGCTTGCTGGCCCCCGTGCAGCCGCAGTCGCGCAGGAAAGCCTCGACCTTGTGATAGGCCGACGGCCGCCCCGTCTCGCCGTCCTCCGCACCGCCACGGTCGCGGAAGACGTGCAGCGTGGCCTCCAGCGCCTGGCGCACGAAGACGCTGGCCCACTGCACCATCGGCCCGGTGACGACGGGGTCCTCCGGGTCGGCGGCAGCAGCCAGCGCCGTGCAGATGCGGGCCATGCTGCGCCGCGCACCGCCCGAAAGCATCCGCGCCAGCGGACCGCGCCTGGCATATTCGGCCGCCAGCGCCATCTGCGCCACCTGCAGGTCGCCGGTGACGCGCACGGTCCTGAGCGCCGGCACCACCACCGCCAGCCCGCCGAACAGCTGCTCTGGCGTCAGCGCCGTCTGCCCTGGGCCGAAACCTCGCAGGCGGCGCAGCGTCTCATGCACGGCCGCATCCAGCGGCTGCCCGCCATGACTGGGCCGGTCTGTCCAGCGGGCCGGGTCTTCGGCGCACACGAAGATCATGCTGTCCACCGCGCCACGGCTCAGCTCACTGCGCCGCAGCGTCTGCTCCACCTGCGAGCCCGCAACCAGCGCCAGCATGTTGAGCGTCGGCCGCTGCAGGATCGGGCGCGGCCCCTCCTCCTCACTGCGGGCGCGGCCAAGACCCACCTCCGCCCAGTTGTCCAGCGCAATGTGCGACGGGGCCGACCAGATGCGGCCGTTGATGAGCGACATCGCATGCCCCAGCAGGCCGGACGGCTGGCGACGCGCAAAGTGCATCTGCTCGCCCCAGTCGTCGGCCAGGTAGTACAGCGCCGGCGACTGGTACAGCGACGAGAACAGCTGCTGCGGGCTCGAGATGCGCACCCCGCGCACCATCCCGGAAAGCCCGGCGTGCAGCATCGCATCCTCGGCCGCGCTGAACGCCGCACGGCCAAAGCTCGCGGCCGGCGCGATGATGCCCATGTACAGCGACGCCGGATCCCCGTGCTCGCTCAGGTAGCGCCGTGCGGCCGCCGCGCTCACGATGGACAGCGCCACCGCCTGCGACACCAGCGGATGCGACTGGTCCGACCTCGCCTCGATCCACGCCGCAAGCCGGTCCACCACTTCCACGGGGCACGGCAAGACGGCATCCAGGTCTGCGCAGCGCGTATGACCCTGTGGCCCATCCTCGACAACCACGGCGGGCGCCACCTGCCGCGCGCTGGCCGGGTTGCGCCAGCCATGCTCGGCCGCAACGGCAAAGATGGCCTCATAGCTCACCTCCCCGCGCGGTTTGGCCGTGTGCCACACCCGCACCGAGTCCACGGGGTCGTACTTGACCGACTTGCGGCTCCACTCGTCCCACAGATCCCACCCCTGCTGGCCGCAGGGCCGCAGCGCCAGGCAGAACCGCACCCACAGGTCCCGGTCGTCCGACGGGATGGCCGCCAGCGCCGAGCGCAGGTCATCGACCACCGTCGGCCCCAGATACCGGGAGCCGGCCATGGCACCCGCATCGATGGCCGGTGCGGACGCCATCGACCGGATCCAGTCCGGCAGCGGGCTGGGCACCACACCTTCGCGCGGATCGCTGCTGGCCTCCCAGACGTAGCGCCTGCCGCTGACGTGCGTCGAAGGCTCGGCCATGATGTAGCCGTTGAGCTTCAGGTCCACGCCAGGCCCGAGCCTGCCCGGCAGCGCCTGCACGACGCCGCCCAGCTGGAACAGCGCGTGCCAGCCACCGCCTCCGGTGAACTGGATCACATCCGACTGCAGGCTGCCGTACCGGGACTCGAGCGCCTCCACCGTCTCCAGCCCGCCGTTGCGCGGGTCCACATCCACCGCACACAGGCCGGATGCGGCCAGCGCAATGGAGATGTTTGCCTGCGGGTAGCGCGCCCACCAGGCGCGGATCATGGCCTCGTCAGTGGTGGCGTTGTTCTGGCCGGCAGGAACCAGCGCGCCGATCGGATGCTTGCCGGGGCTCTTGCAGGCCTCATGGCCGCAGGCGCACTGCCACCGGCCCTCACGCTCCTCGGCCCACCAGCACGGGAAGACGTGCCAGCCCAGCCGCGCATAGGCCAGCGCGTGGCCAAGGATGGCGCCCGCCTCGCGTTCGTCCACGATGCGCAGCACCGTCATTCGTCCTCCCACAGCCGCGCCGCCGCTTCCTGCGTGGCCAGCATGCGCAGCGCGGCCTGACGCATGAACTCCAGCGCCTGCGCATCCACGCACACCTTGTCGGCAGACACGACCTTGAACCCCAGCTGGTACAGCAGCACCAGCGTGTCCTCGAGCTTCTCGGTCTTGATGCGGCTGACCGTGGCCTCGCTGGTGCCCAGCGCATGCGCCAGCGAGCGCTGCGTTCCAGGCCCTTGCAGCGCCTGCAAGACGCGCGCGTGCGCCTTGCGGGCCCTTTCAGATGGCGACACCGACAATTCCATCGTCATCGCCTAGCCGTGGAGGACGCCAATGCAGATCCGCATGAGCCTGTACGCGCTGCGCCTCGAGTCAGGGCGCTGCGTGGTGTGCCTGGACATCGACGGCGTGACCGAGCCCGTGTGCATCGTCGATGAGCAGCGTGCCGCCGCAGCGGGCGTGAGCATCCGCGACGATCCGGTGCAGGCGCAGCGCATGGCCGAAGCGCTGGCGCGACGCGACGCGCAGGCGGCCATCGACGCGGCCAGGGGCCGGACATGACACGGCAGCCCTGCGCAGCCAGGGGTTCACGCCGCCTCCTTCTGCGCGGCCACGCCGATGCAAGGCCACGCCGGATCGGGCAGCGATGTGCGGCAAGCAAAGGGACGAAGGTCCGTAGACTGGGTGCACCTCAACGACCTGTCATGGGCCATCATGGAAGGGCGGTTCCAGATCGCGATCGAGCACGATGGCAGAACATGGGAAGGCGTGCGCGTCATCATCGGCAAGCGCGTGCTCAGGCAGCGGGTGGAGAGTCCGTAGGGCAGCAAGTCAGACCCTCACAGCTACAGCGGCAGCCGCATCGCCGCGATGGAGGGCATCGCCAGGCTGCTGCTGCACGAGATCGTCGTCGCCTTCCAGCGCCGACAGAAACCCTGACCATTGGGCAAACGCCTGATGGGCGCGCAACAGATCGGCGTTGGGCGACGCCAGCAGCTGCTCGCCGATCAGATGCAGCGCAATGGCCAGATCGAGCTGGGAGACGGGCGGCAGCTCCATCAGACCGCCTCCTTCGCCGCCATGGCGTGGATTCGCGTCGGCCGCTCAGGCATCGCAGCCATCCATCACGATCGAACCAGCCTGCGCCTGATCGTCCACTGGACACGCAGCGGCTACTACGTCTTCGGCAACGTGCCGCAGATCGAAGCGCTCAACATGGCCGCAGCACCCAACCCGTCGGCGTACTTCAGGAAGCACATCGAACCGCACGCCGTCAAACTCCCGGATCAGCCAGCAGGGCAAGTCCTGAGGCTCGCCGGGCGATAGCGCCCAGCGAGTCATCCGGCCCGCCAACAGGCAGGCAGCGCAGCGCATCAGGACACAGCGCTGCCAGAGCCTGCGCCAATGCCGCGTGCGCGCCGGAGAAGTCCAGCACGTCCGCCTCGCCGCTGTCATGCGTGAACGGCAACCCGTGGTGGACCTCCATCGCCTGCATGGCGCGCAGGATCGACTGCGGAACCGGGTCGTCGAAGCGCATTGCATGTCTCCTCAGCCAATTCGGCGCGGGCCGCCACGTCGATGCACGGCCGGCCCTCGGGGTGCGGCCATGACGGATCGCGCACTCGCACCCAGCGCACGTCAGGGCGCAGCTGCTCGCATGTGACCTCGCCGCCAGTGGCCCGCTCGATGGCAGGGCAGCGGTCGGGTGGGACACGACCACCCCAGCCGATTACCGACGGCGGTTTGATGCCAAGCATTCGTGCCACTTTGGAAGGGCCACCAAGGCGCGTGATGACGTCGTACACAACCGCATGATAGGTCGCACCTAACCATAGTGTCAAGGCAACACCTATTCATGGGCAATTAGGATCACCTAATGGCCCTCAGTGATCGGATGCGAGCCGCTCTTGAGGCGGCTGGTCTAACGCAGGCCGAGTTGGCGCGGCGCATTGGTGTCTCGCAGCCAAGTGTCAACGACTGGCTGTCTGGCAAGACACGGCGACTCAAGTACGAAACTGCACTGAAAGCCGCCGCAGTTTTGCGCGTACGTCCAGAATGGCTTGCTTGGGGAAGCGAGCCAATACAAAACGGTCAATTGCCTTCAAGCGCGCCTGCGACACTTAATGCGCTCCCCCACCCTTCCCTCCCCGCCGCACTGCCCGTTGTGCTCGACGCCATCCGGTCGTGCCCGGACAGCCACCGCGAGGAACTGCGCTCGCTGCTGACCCTGCTGGTCGATCACGACGCGCCCGCCTACCGCCAGCGGCTGGCCGAGCTGCTGGCGGCGTCAGCGCCGGCGCTGCCGGTGGAGTCCCGGGACTTCCAGCCGCCGGTGCCAGCACCGGTCAAGGCCAGATGACCCTGTTCACGCCGGACGTGCTCGACATCGCCTGGGAGCATCCCCGGCGTCCACACAACTCCAAGGGCGAGGCGCGCTTCGTCCGCGCCGAGGACGATCTGGACTACGTCGCCAAAAGCGCCACCAGTCTCGAGCCGCTGGCACCGCAGGCCGAATACGTGTCGCACTGGCTGGCGCTGCGCTGCGCGCTGCCGTCCGCAGTGGGGCAATGGCTGCGCTGGCCGCACACCGGCGCGCTGGCCTTTGGCTACCGCTTCGAGACGGGCGTCAAGCAACCACCATGGCTCCCGAGCACAGCACGCCGGCGCTGGCAGCAGCCATGCCGGGGCTTTGGCGGCTGTGCGTGCTCGATGTGTTCGTCGGCAACCCGGATCGCCACATCGACAACCTGCTGTTCCGCCCGTCGGAACTCGACGGCCGCTGGACGTTCATCGCCATCGACTGGGGCAAGGCGCTATGGAACAGCGGCTTTCCATCTGCGCCGGTCGAACATGTCGCGCGGTCAGGAAACACGGCGGCAACCATAGCCTTTTTGCGATCCGCCGGGCAGGCCGACCCTAAAATGACGCTGGACGTCGTGGCCCGGCTGCAGGCGCTGCGCGTCGAGTCCTTGCGTGCGCACCTGGATCAGCTGCCTGCGGGCGCGCGGTGCCCGCAGACAGACGCCCTGGTCGACTGGTGGAGCGCGCAAGACCGGCTGGAGCGGCTGCAGCGCACACTGGAAGTGCTGTCATGACCCAAGCGCACGAGTATCAACTGCTCGCCATCAAGCACCCCACGCGCGGCGAATCGCTCAACGTCGGGCTGATGTTGTGGGCCGAGGGTCTGCCGCGCATCTTCCCGGCCACCAGCGCGCAGCGCCTGGCTGCGCTGGACCCCAACCTGCCACGGCTGCCGGTGGTGGCCGCGCTGCTCGACGGCTCGCTGCAGGATCGCCTGCACGCCGCATTGCAGCAGCAGCCGGACGAGACAGGCGCGCGGCAAACTCTTCTTGGCCTGCTGCTGCGCCCCATCGTGGCGCTGCCGCCGGCGCAGATCTTTGCCGCCGACAGCCAGGAGCTGCAGGAGCGCATCGGGCAGATTCTCGATCTCTATGTGCGCCGCCCTGCCCTGCAGGTCAAAGCCGCGCACAGGCCGGCCAAGCGCGCCAGCCGGCTGTACAACGAGATCAAGCTGTGGCTCAAGCAGCACCATGCCTTCAGCACGCGGGTGGAAGACATCAGCGAGGGCAAGGTGGTGGCCCACTACCCCGTCAACCCGCAGTCTGGCCTGTATGCCGATCTGGCCGTCATGAACGGCGCGCTGCACGCTGTCGAGGTGCTTGATCTGCGCGGCGCGCAGCATCTCACCCCCACGCTGCGCGGCGAGGCGGCGATCAAGGGCATCACCCTGGACGCCGCCCGCGAGCACCTCGACGGCAGGCGCATCGCGGTCGTCAGCGCCAGCGACTACGCCGTCGCCAGGCCCGCCATCAGCCTGATCAGCCGGTATGCCGATGATCTGATCGACATGACCGAGCCGTCAGGCCGGCAGCGGCTGGCCGATTTCATCGCTGGCGCCTTGCATCGAACAGATCTTCCGAGCCTCGAGCTGACGACCTGACCAGCCTTTGCACAGAGGCTTGCGCACGCCGCCGGCGCCTTCAGGCCGCCACCGCAACCGCCGCCACGGACAGCACGGCGCCGGCGGCCAGCAGCGCCGCGCGCCAGCCGTAGGCCGCGACACGATAGCGCAGCCGCTCGGCCCTGCTGTCGCGTCCCTTGACCGCGAGCCGCCAGTCGGCGCTGGCGTGGTTCTCCGGGCATGAGGCCAGCAGCTCGCGCTGGCGCGCGAGCGCGTCGGCCAGCGGCATGGCGCGGCACTCGCGCATGAGGGCGCGCAGGTCCAGCGCGTTGCGGTGCAGGCGCTCGGCGCGCGCGCCATGGTCGGCGGCCGATTCGACGAGCGACAGCGCCAGCGCCCCCAGGCTGCACCACATGGCCAGCAGCGTGTAGGCCGGCTGCGGGCTGAGCATGGCGGCCAGCGACCACATGGCCGCCGCCACCGACAGGGCCGCCGCGGCCCACAGCGACAGGCGCGACTGCGCCTGAAGGCGCTTTGCCGCGTTGAAGCGCGCCGCGCTCGTCTCCCACAGGTTCTTGTCCAGCGTCTCGTGGTTCACGAGGGCATTGTCTGGCATGGCGGGTCTCCGTGTGGTGCCGCCGCGACGGCGGTGGATGCATAGGGTTTACACCAACACAAAATTAGGCACTCCCTATCGACAAAAATTTAGGCGCCTCCTATTATCCGTCCATCGCGCCGCTCAGACAAGGAGCATCCGATGGCCACACAGCAAGCCAAGATCGCCCGCCGCCAAGACCCGATCCCGGGCCTCGAGGTGACCGAGCTGCCAGCGCACGCGCCGCAGGTGCTCGCGCTGGACGCACCAACCACCAGGCGCTACCCGAGAACGCTGGTGGAGGCCTTCCCGCGCGACGGATGGGCGTGGCTTGAGGTCTACCGTCGCCCGCTGGCCGAGCGCATCGCCGACGCGCTGCTGGCCATCGTCATCGGCGTGGCGATGGCGGCCGCGCTTGTCCACTGGTGGAGCGCGTGATGGACGGCCACGACGTCATGGCCAGACGCATCGATGCGGCCATTCGGTTCGAGGACAGCCACGGACCATGCGCTGAATACGAGCGCAATGCGGATGCCGTGGGCACTGCATGCGACCGCGCCGGCATCTGCCAGTCACGAAGCCCGGCGTGCCAAGGCAGCTGCTGGGAAGAAGCCATTCACGGTGGCCTGAGCGCCGCCGACAGCAACGCCGCCATCGAAGGCACACACGCACCAGCCTACGGCCTGCGCGACGTGCTCAGAGATCTGATCACCGCCATCGCGCTCGTGGCGCTGGCGGCCATCACCGGCTTTGTGGCCGGGTATCTCACCTCGGTATGAACATGCACCACACCCTGCGCATCAGCTCGCCATGGGAGCACCAGCAGGCCGTCGAGGTCGACGGCTTCGTGCCGCAAGCCACCAGCCACCCAGAGCTGCACGCGCGTGCCGCGCTGACCCTGCGCGCGGGTGCTTTCGAGCTGCTGCTGCGTCCCACCGCCGAAGAGCTGCGCGCGGTCGCGCAGCTGGCCACCACGCTTGCTGACGCGCTGAAACGACAGGCGTGACCGCAGAGGACATGAACGGCCCGCTTGCCGGGTATTCCGCGGGCTGAGCCCGCCCAACGCAAGGAGAGCAACCATGGCAGCACTGCCACAACCCATCACCACTGCCGATCCGCTGGCAGACGCCGTCGAGACGCTCGTCGCTGCCAGGCGCGACGAAGAGATCGCCAAACGGCGCCGCATCGATGCCGAAGAGCGCGTGATCGCGCTGGCTGCCTTCCACAAGGAAGAAGGCAGCCAGACCATCGACGCTGCAGGCTACAAGGTAACGCTGACCGCGAAGCTGATTTACTCCTGCGACGATCCGCGCGCGCTGGCCGAGGCCTGCGCCGCCACCGGGGTGGGGCCGACGATGATCCCGGTCAAGACCGTGGTGGAGCTCGACGCCACCGGCGCAAAGTGGCTGCGCGCGAACGAGCCCGACTTCTGGGCGTCGGTGCTTGCCAGGCACATCACCGTCAAGCCGGCCAAGGTGGCCGTGAGCGTGAAGGTCTGACGCCATGGCCATCAAGCTCACCACCACCGCGCAGGCCGCGCGCGACAGCGGCCTGAAGCTGCTCGTGCACGGCCCGGCCGGCGCGGGCAAGACGACGCTGTGTGCCACCACCGGCGAGCCCACCGTGATCATCAGCGCCGAGGCCGGCCTGCTGTCGCTGCGCGGGCATGACATTCCGGTGATCGAGGTCGGCTCGATCGAGGACGTGCACGAGGCCTATCGCTTCGTGGCCGAGTCCGCCGATGCGCGCGATTTCCGCTGGGTGTGCCTCGACTCGATCAGCGAGATCGCCGAGGTCGTGCTCGCACGCGAAAAGGCAGGCGCCAAGGACCCGCGCCAGGCCTACGGGGCGCTCGCCGACCAGATGGGACAGCTCATCCGCGCGTTCCGCGATCTGCCGGGCCGCAACGTCTACATGTCGTGCAAGCAGGCGCGGCAGCAGGACGCCGCCAGCGGCGCGACGCTGTACTTCCCGAGCCTGCCTGGGCAGATGCTCGGGCAAGGCATCGCCTACTTCTTCGACTTCGTGTTCGCGCTGCGCGTGGAGCGCGACACGGAGGGCAACGTGAGCCGCTGGCTGCAAACCGGCCGCGACTTCACGCACGAGGCCAAGGACCGATCTGGCGCGCTCGCCATGTTCGAGCCGCCGAACCTCGCCGCCATCGCCAGCAAGGTGCGCGCCTCGATGGCGCAGAACGCCCATCTCCATGCCGAAGCCGCCCCGGCCCCTGTGGCGGCCATGCACTGAAGGGAGGCCGATCATGGCCCAGCTTGCATTCGACGCGACGCAGGTCGCACCTCAGGAATCGCTTTCTCCCATCCCGGCTGGCGTCTACGTCGCCCACATCATCGACTCGGAGGTCCGCCCGCTCAAGAGCGGCATGGGCCAGGCGCTGGCCCTGACCTTCGAGGTGCTCGACGGCTCCTACCGCGGGCGCAAGGTGTTCACGCAGCTCAACGTCCAGCACCGTGGCAGCGCAGAGGCCGAGCGCATCGCCCAGGCGCAGCTGTCGGCCCTGTGCCACGCCACCGGCGTGCTCAAGCTCACCGACAGCGTGCAGCTGCACATGAAGCCGGTGCGCATCCGCGTGAAGGTGCGCAAGGACGAGACGGGGCAGTACGGCGACCGCAACGAGGTCACCGGCTACGAGGCGGCTGCAGGCGTGACGCTGCCGCCAGGCGCCGCGCCTGCTGCAGCGCTGTTCGCGCCGGCGGCTCAGCCTGCGCCGGCAGCGGCGCAGACCCCGCCGTGGGCCAAGCGCGCGGCCTGACACCATGGCCACCATCCCGGAGCCGGCCAACGCCACCGTGCAGGCGGTCTACCGCCTGCACGAGCAGCGCGATGCGCAGGCAGGCCACCGCGCCCATCTGGGCGCGAGCCTGATCGGACATCCATGCACGCGCTACCTGTGGCTGACGTGGCGCTGGGCGCACAAGGAGGCGTTCGACGGCCGCATGCTGCGGCTGTTCGAGGCCGGGCGGCAGTTCGAGGCCCGCATCGTCGCCGAGCTGCGCGCCATCGGCGTGCAGGTCTCGGAGGTGGACGCCAATGGCCGACAGTGGCGTGTGAACGACCACGGCGGGCACTTCGGCGGCAGCCTGGATGGCGCGGCGCTCGGGCTGCCGGAAGCTCCCGCCACCTGGCACGTGCTCGAGTTCAAGACGCACAACGCCAAGAGCTTCGCCGACCTCAAGGCCAAGGGCGTGCAGGCGGCCAAGCCGATGCACTGGGCGCAGATGCAGACCTACATGGGGCTGACCGGCATGGACCGGGCGATGTACATCGCCGAGAACAAGGACACCAGCGAGCTCTACAGCGAGCGCGTGGCGTTCGACCCGGTGGAGTTCGAGCGGCTGCGCGCCCGCGCACTCCAGATCATCGAGTCGCCCGAGCCGCCGCCGCGCATCAGCAACGACCCCGCGTGGTGGCAGTGCAAGACCTGCGCGATGCACCCGATCTGCCACGGGGAGCAGGCGCCGCTGGTCAACTGCCGCACCTGCGCGCATTCGACGCCGGTCATGGACGGCGCAGGCGGCTGGCGCTGCGAGCGCCACAACACCGCCATCGACACTGGCCGACAGCACAGCGGCTGCGCCGGACACCGCTACATCCCGCTTCTGCTCGAGCGCATCGCAGAAAAGGTCGACGCATGGGACGAGCCAGGCGGCAACGCCGCGGTGCGCTACCGCATGGCCGACGGCGCGGAGTTCGTCAACGGCGCGCCGCCGCATTTCAGCAGCGTGGAGATCCGCGCCGCGAAGCACAAGGCCATGCTGGCCGACCCGCAGGTGCAGCGCATCAAGGCCGACTTTCCTGACGCGAGGATGGTGGCATGAGCATCGTTGACCGCGGGCCGCGGCCGCTGACCCTGCGCCCCTACCAAGAACGCGTGCTCGACGAGCTGTGGCAGTGGTTCGCCACGCACGCGGACGGAGATCCCATCGTCGAGGCCTGCGTCGGCGCCGGCAAGAGCGTGCTGATCGCCGAGATGTGCCGGCGCGCGATTGCGCAGCACCCAGGCACGCGCATCCTGATGCTGGTGCACAGCAAGGAGCTCATCGAGCAGAACCTGCACAAGCTGCTGGCTGTCTGGCCTGGCGCGCCGATTGGCGTGTACAGCGCCAGCGTCGGGCAGCGGCAGCTGGGGCGCGCGATCACCTACGCGACCATCGGCAGCATCTACAAGCGCGCGCACGAGCTCGGGCACCTGGACCTGATCATGGTCGATGAGTGCCACCTGATCGGCGACCGCGAGACCACCATGTACCGCCGTCTGATCGACGGGCTGCGCGCGCTGTGCCCGGCGCTGCGCGTGATCGGCTGGACGGGCACACCGTTCCGGGGCGATGGCGTCTGGCTCACGCAGGGCGACCTGTTCACGCACCTGGCCGCGCGGGTCACGATGCGCGAGCTTCTCGATGGCGGGTATCTGGCGCCGCTCGTGCGCGCACAGACCGCTGCTCGCATCGACACCAGCAGCGTGCGCATGCAGGGCGGCGACTACGTGGTGTCTGCGCTGGAGAAGGCCTCCGACAAGGTCGATCTGGTGCGCGCCGCCTGCGCCGAGATCGTGCGGCTGGCCGCCGAGCGCCAGCGCTGGCTGGTGTTTGCCGTGACGGTGGAGCACGCACAGCACATCGCCGACGAGCTGCGCAGCACACACGGCGTAGCCTGCGCCGTGGTCAGCGCCCAAACGCCGCACGGCGAGCGCGCGGCGCTGATCCGCGCTTTCCGTGCCGGACAGCTTCGGGCCCTGGTGAACGTCGCCGTGCTCACCACCGGCTTCGACGTCCCCGAGATCGACTGCATCGCGCTGCTGCGCGCCACGCGCAGCCCGGTGCTGTACGTGCAGATCGCAGGGCGCGGCATGCGCACCGCACCCGGCAAGCGCGACTGCCTGTGGCTGGACTTCACCGACACCACGGCCACGCTGGGCCCGGTGGACGCCATCAAGGGTCGCAACAGGCCGGACACCAGGACAGGCGGCGCAGCGCCCTTCAGGTACTGCAACGAATGCGGCAACCCGAACCCCACGGTAGCGCTGGCCTGCGCGCACTGCGGCCACGCATTCCCGGCGCCAGAGCGCGTCAACCACACGCACGTGGCAGACACCGCATCAGCCGTTCTCAGCACCGAGATCGTCTGGCACAGCGTCACCCGCATCGACTATGACCGCCATCTGGGCAAGCATGGCAAGCCCGACACCCTGCGGGTGGACTACTGGAGCGGATGGAAGCGCGTGGCCAGCGAGTTCATCTGCCTCGAGCACACGGGCTATGCCCGCACGAAGGCCGAGCACTGGTGGCGCCAGCGCAGCGACAGGGCCGCACCAGACACCATCGACGAAGCGCTGCAGCGCATCCATGCGGGCGAGCTGCGCGAACCCAGCCCGATTGCCGTGCAGATGGACGGTGAGTACCCGCGCGTGGTGTCGTGCCGCTTCGGCATCCAGCAGGAGGCGGCATGGGCAGCATGAGCGCGATCGAGCTGCGTGAGGTGCGCGAGGCACTGCGCCGGCGCCTGCGCGAGCTGGATGCGGTGCGCGCCACCTGCGAGCACTGCGAGCACTTCACCAACCCGCCGACATGCGCGAAGTTCGAGGCCGTTCCGCCACCGGAGTTCAGGCGTGTCGAAGGTGCGTGCGAGCACTGGCGGTTCGACGGCATTCCATTCTGAGGACACGACCCATGATCAAGCCTACAGAGTTCGAAGTCAGCAACGGCGAAGGCATCGGCTGCACCGTCAGGATCGATCCAGAGACGCTGCTCGACGGCCAGATGTTCTTCGTCATCGATCAGGACGCCGACTCCATCATCGTGACGCTGGAGTGCCTGCAGGGGCTGCTGGACGCGGCGCGGCACCTGCAAGGGGCGCAGGAGCGTTTCAGGAGCGAAAACCAGGATCTGCTGACGCGTGAGGAAATCCAATGAAAGACACGCAGGCGCCACAGACCATCGAGCGCGAACTCAGCATCGCACGCATCTATGCCGCCTGCCGTGGCGACGATGACAGGCTCGATGAGGCAGATGCCGAGCTGCAGCAGCTGCGCCGCATCCAGCACGCGGCCGAGCTGGCCTGCGGACTGCTCTGGCATTTGCCGCGCAATCACCCGATCACAGAAGCTGCATTCCAGGCGTTGCGCGATGCTCTTGGCGGTCCAGGCAGCGCCGGCCTGGCGCGCGCGATCCGTGCGGCCAAGGACTACGGCGCAAAGGAACCCGTCTGATGACCGTCATGGCGCCTTATCCGCCGCACCTGCTCACCGCCGCCGAGCTCGCCGCTGCCCTGCGCACCAGCGAGCGCACCGTCGCCCGCATGGTCAACGACGGGTGCCCCTCTATGATGGTCGGACGGCGGCGCCGCTTCGAGTTGCAGGCCGTGCTGGCATGGTCCGCAGAGCGCGCCGCACGCAGCCCGATGGAGATACAAGCATGCCCATCCGACAGGACGCCGACGGGCGCTGGCACGTCGAAGTGTGCATCCAGCGCCGCCGAATACACCGCCGCTGCCCGCCGGGTGCAACTGCGCGTGATGCCAAGCGACTCGAGGCCGAGCTGATCCGCGCTGCCGGCGCAGCGCGGCCAGCTGTCGTCGTGCCTGGCGATCCACTGCTGTCCGAACTGCTGGCCGACTATGCCGGACGCCACGCGCAGACCCTGCGCAGCCCGGACACCGCTCGCTACCACGCCTTGCGCATCGGCCGCTGGGTCGAAGGCCGCCGCGCATCCGAGACGCGCGAAGTCGCCGCCGCCATCCGCGACGATCTGCTGCGCGCCTACGCGCCAGCCACCGTCAACCGCAGTCTTGGAGCACTCAAGAAGGCCCTGCGCCTGGCATGGGAGCACGGCCGCACGAACGCCGACTACAGTGGCCTCGTCAAGCGCCTGCCCGAGCACAACGCCCGCACCGTCAGCCTCGGCATGCACGAGGTGCAGCGCATTGCCGACCGCGCCAGCCAGCAGGTGCGCGCGGCCATCTGGCTGTCGCTGTTCACCGGCCTGCGCCGCGGAGAACTGCTGGGCCTGACGCGCGACGACATCGGCACCGACATCATCACCGTGCGCGCCGGCAACACCAAGACCCTGCGCACCCGCACCGTGCCCATCATTGCACCCGCACGGCCGTGGCTTCAGCACGTGCCGCTGAAGATCAGCGCCGAAGGTCTCAAGACGGGCTTTGCTCGCGCTCGTGGCGCAGCCGGCATGCCGCATGTCACCTTCCATGACCTGCGCCGCAGCTGCGGCACCCTGCTCATCCAGCACGGCGTGCCGCTGCACATCGTCAGCCGGCTGCTCGGTCACTCCAGCACGGCCGTCACCGAGCGCGTCTACGCGCATCTGGCGCCCGAACAGCTCAGAGCCGGGCTCGATGTGCTCGCGGATTTACACCGGGATTTACACCGGAGACGCACATCGCGCGGGAGCAACGCGCTAAGTGCTTGATTTTATTGGTGGGCAGTGCAGGGTTCGAACCTGCGACCCCTGCCGTGTGAAGGCAGTGCTCTACCGCTGAGCTAACTGCCCGGAATGCGGTGTCGGCCGTGTTCCGGCAAGGTGCAGATTATGCCACGGCGCTGCGCCACACCGTCTTGCCGCCACTGGCCTTGTCCAGGTCCGCCAGCACGGCCTCGTGGGCGGCGCACTCTTCGGCGGTCGCCGCGATCACGGGCAGCTCGAAGCGGCGCAGGTCGATCGGCGCGGCCGTCGCAGCCGCCTGCTCGCCGTCGAGACCGTCGATGACGAGCGACTCCTGGCCGCGCGTCATGCGGATGTAGACCTCGGCCAGCAGTCCGGCGTCGAGCAGCGCGCCGTGCAGCGTGCGGCTGGTGTTGTCGACCTCGAGGCGCTTGCACAGCGCGTCGAGCGAGTTCGACTTGCCCGGGTACATCTCGCGCGCCAGCTGCAGCGTGTCGACGATGCCCGCCACGTGCTCGCGCAGCGGCGCCCGTCCGATGCGCCGCAGCTCCTCGTCGAGGAAGCCGACGTCGAACGCGGCGTTGTGGATCACGACTTCGGCACCGGTCAGGTACGCGAGCAGTTCGTCGGCGATGGCGGCGAACAGCGGCTTGTCGGCGAGGAACTCGTCGGTCAGGCCGTGGATGCGCACGGCGTCCTCGCTGTTCGGGCGCTGCGGGTTCAGGTAGTGGTGCAGGTTGCGCCCGGTCGGCCGGCGGTTGACGAACTCGACGCAGCCGATTTCGATGATGCGGTCGCCGTTCTCGGGGCTCAGCCCGGTGGTCTCGGTGTCGAGGAAGACCTGTCGCATCGTCTCATCCCGCCTTCGGTGCGCGCAGCCACAGCCACGCGCCGACGACGAGCATCGGCACGCACAGCCACTGGCCCATGCTCATGTTCAGTGCCAGCAGCCCGAGGAAGCTGTCGGGCTCGCGGAAGTACTCGGCAATGAAGCGCAGCACGGCGTAGCCGACGAGGAACGCCGCCGACACGCGGCCCAGCGGCCGCGGCTTGCGCGCAAACCACCACAGCAGCACGAACAGCAGCACCCCCTCGAGCGCGAACTGGTACAGCTGCGACGGGTGCCGCGGCAGGCTCGAGCCCGACTGCGGGAACACCATCGCCCACGGCAGCGACGCGTCGGCCACCCGGCCCCACAGCTCGCCGTTGATGAAGTTGCCCAGTCGCCCGAGCGCCAGGCCCACCGGCACGACGGGCGCGACCAGATCGCCCACTTCGAGCACCGGGCGGCCGCGCCGCCACGCGTAGCCGAAGAACGCGGCGATGACGCCGAGCAGCCCGCCGTGGAACGACATGCCGCCCTTCCACAGCGCCAGCGCCTCGAGCGGGTTCGCGGCGTAGTAGCCGGGCTTGTAGAACAGCACGTAGCCCAGGCGCCCGCCGACGACGACGCCGATCACGACCCAGAACAGCAGGTCCTCGACGTCGCGCGACGTCCAGCCGGCCGACGCGAATGGCGCGCGCGCGGCGCGGTGGCGCGCGAGCACGAAGCACAGCACGAACGACGCGAGGTAGGTCAGGCCGTACCAGTGGATGTGCACGGGTCCCAGCGACAAGGCCACCGGGTCGAACTGCGGGTGCATCAGCATGGGCGCGCATGCTAGCAGCGCGCTCGTGTGCGGCTCACGCGATGCGGCTGCTGCCGCACGGGCCGCCGCCTAGGGAAACGCTGATCAAGTCCACCGCATCGTAGTGACATGCGTTGGAGGTGTCGATGCAAGATGCGAGGATGACGATGAAGCAGATGA
>NZ_JALBGB010000037.1:0-25296 GCF_022631395.1 Calidifontimicrobium sp. SYSU G02091 | reverse complement strand
GTCATCTGCTTCATCGTCATCCTCGCATCTTGCATCGACACCTCCAACGCATGTCACTACGATGCGGTGGACTTGATCAGCGTTTCCCTAGGTAACCCGCATGGTCACATGCGGGTCAAAGGAGCCGCCACCTCAGCTCACCCGTTCAACAATCCGCGGGACATCGCCTTCCTCGGCTTCATCAGCTTCGTCCTCGTCGCTGATGGGCTGCGGATGTGTTAACAGGCCCTAGTCGAGTCTGCGCCTCCATCGCATAGATGGACGACGTATCTCCAAGTATGCAACCGCTCGATCGGTCCTCAGTCACCGGAACACAGTCCGAGCGGGATCGGCGCCCCCTTCGGCGGCTTGGTTCCCGCCGCGACGGCCTTCGCCACCGGCGACGACGCCTTCTGCGCGGGCGGCTCGCTTCGCTGCGGCGCGACGACGATCGGCCTGGGCTTCGGCGTGGCGCCCTGCGACGTCGCCGGTGGCGACGGTTGCGCCCCGGCACTCACAGCGACGACGAGCAGCGCAGAAGCAACGCAGACGATCCTCGAGCTGCGTGGTGGCCGCGGGCCGGTGTTCATCGTCGACATCATCGCCGCGCGCCCTCGAACGTCCGTCGCAGACGCACACGATAGACGATCCCCACCGCAAGCATCGACAGCGTCGCGACCGCAAGCGCACCCCACTCCAGCGCTGCCGCTGCGCCCGTTGCCGGCCGCGTCGCCGCGAGGTGCGCGACGATCGGTGCGACGTCGGCTCGCGGCACGGCGGCGCCGTGCCACCAGCGCATGCGCTCGACGACGACTCGCCAGCCCAGCGCCGTGTGGCGCACGCCGGCGACGACCTCGGGGCGATGGCAGCGCGAGCAGTGCGCCTCGAGCAGGCGCTCGCCCAGCGGGCGCTCGAGCATCCGCTGGCGCTCGGCCTCGGCCGACGCGGCCCGCTCGGCCGCGTGCCGTGCTTCGCGCTCGGCAGCCTGCGCGCGCTCGCGCTCGAGCTGCTCCGCCAGGCGCTGCCGCTCGGACGGGCTCGTGACGAAGCCCGGGCTGCGGTACTCGTCGCCCGACATCTCGGCGCGCGTGGCCGCACCGGCTGCCAGCGCCATCGCTATCAGCACCGCACGGTGCCGGCGGCGGTCACAGGCGCGGCCCACGCCAAAGCGAGAGCACCTCGTCGGCATCGTCGACGACGCGCGGCGTGGGCTTGCGCGTCGGTGTGCCGATGCAGACGAACGCGACGAGCTGCTCGCGCTCGCGGCAGAACGCCTGCGTGAGCGCCGGATGGCGGCACTTGCGACCGCTCAGCGTCTTCGCGCCGAAACCCATCAGGTGCAGCGCATTGAGGAAGTTCGCGAGCGCACCGCCGGCGCACATCCACTGCTCGTGTGCCGGCACTTCGGGTACGTCGTCGTCGATGCGCACGACCCATGCGACGAGCGCCGGCCCGTTGAACGCGCGCTCGCGCTCGATCGCGACGTCCTCGTCGGTCTTGCCGGCGTCACGTGCGAAGCGTGCGAACAGGTCGGCGAGCACCTCGCGCCCGCCGTCGGGCACGACGACGGCTCGCCAAGGCACGAGCCGCCCGTGATCGGGCGCGCGCAGTGCTGCGCGCGTGGCCAGGCGAAGCTGCGCCAGCGTCGGACCGGGCGCCGTCATCCAGCGCGGCCCGATCGAGTGCCGCTCGAGCAGCCGCCGCAGGGTCACGGGCACACGCGGGCCTCGTGCAAGACGCGCCGCATCCTGCAGCGCCGAGCGCGGGTCGAGGTGCGGTGTGGTCATTGCGAAGCCTCCAGCGTGCGGTCGCCCACGGCCTCGCGCACCAGTCGCACCAGTGCCGCGTAGACCTCGGCTGCCGACGACTTCGCGCTCGCCCGGCGACAGGCCGCCTCGAGCGGACCGGCCCAGTGGTCGACGAACTCGCGGCAGTACTCGTCGGCCATGCCGGCGGCGTCGGCATCGCCCCGTGCGGCGCGCTCGTACAGCCGGCCAAGGAATTCCAACTGCATCGAGACGTGGTCCGGCAGGTCGCGGAAGTTCTCGTCGGGCTCGACGCCGGCCGCCTGGTAGCACGAACGCACCATCTGCACGCTGCTGCCGCCGAGGGCACCTTCGAGGTACACGCCGGCGTTGAGCGGCACCGGCACCGGCGGCGTGAGGAACAAGCGCGCGTATTCGACGAGCCAGGGATCGGCGCTGCCGTCGTCGCGGGCGGCCTCGGCGGCCCAGCGGGCACTCGCCTCGGCCAACGCGTCGACGGCCGGTCGCGTGTCGAGGCCGAGCGCGGCGCCGAGTTCGGCCAGGTCGTCGGTGAGCGGCTGCGCCCAGTCGCACACCGACCAATCGGCCGGTGGCGGCAGGAACGCCCGCGCCACGCTCAGCAACAGGTCGGCCCGGTCGAGCAGCCCCGGTTGCAGGGCAGAGGGCGGCAGCACGCCCGGTGCCGGGTTCTGGCTGGTCACCTTCATGCCCGCCGGTCGCCGAGGCCCAGGAACTTCTCGCCCGCGGCGTTGACCACGTTGGCGAGGAACACCGCCGTGGCGAGCACCGCCCATTCGGTGAGCGATGGCGAGTACGACAGCAGCCCGTGCGCCCAGCTGCCCTTGAACAGCGCGACGAGCTGGCCGCCGACCACGAAGTGGTAGCGGGCGGCGAACAGCGCGACGACCGCGATCACCGCCGCGACGAGCTGCATTCCGAGCGACTTGCGCAGCCCCGGCAGCACCGTGATCACCAGCGGCACGCCGATGCCCAGCCACAGCTCGGCCTGGAACGCAGGCCGGCTCCACAGGTGCTGCCATACCTGCATGCCGTCGGCGTTGCTCCACAGTCCCGCGACGAGGCGTGAGACGACGAAGAACGCGTGCGCGACCATCAGCACCGCGAACAGCGCGCCCAGCGGGCCGGCGAACAGCGCGCGCGTGCGCTCGTCGAAGCGGCCGCTGTCGAAGCCGTGCGCCAGGTGGGTGAAGATGATGACGAGGGTCACTGCGCCGAGCAGCGCCTCGACGATGAATGCCAGCGAGATCTCGCCGCCGAACCAGAACGGGCGCATCGCCATCCAGCCGTAGACACCTCCGGCAACGAAGGTGATGTACGCCGCCGCGAGGAGCGCGACGACGGCGGCGGCTTTTGGCGGCGCGCTGCCGGGTCCGGACGCCAGCCACCGGAGCACGAGCCACGCCAGCGCGAGCGTGTAGAAGATCACGCCCCACACTTTCCAGAACAGCGGTGCTTTGGCCTGGAAGCCGAACGGGATCAGCAGCATCGCACGCAGCGGGTAGCCCAGCTCAAGGAACAGCGCCGCCACGCCGCCGACGAGCGCAGCGACCGCGAGCCAGGTCGCTCGCCGCGCGATCGGCTCGAAGGCCTTCAGGCCGAATACCGTCCAGGTGGACGCCAGCATCGCCAGCCCCGTCGACGACAGCAGGAAGAAGTCATAGGTGACGATCGGCAGGCCCCAGAAGATGCCCCGGCTGTCGCCGTTGTAGGCCGCGTGGCCGACCGTCATCAACTGACTGAGCACCCAGCCGCCGGCGACCACGAGGCCGATGGCGGCCGCGATCAGGACCAGACCCATCGTCGGCGAGGACGCGCCGCCCGGGCGCGATTGAGCCACTGCAGTGTTCATCGTGTGTCTCCTTGTCAACCGGGGTCAGGCCTTGGTCTCTTTGGCGCGGCTGCTCGGCACCGCGGCGCCGGCGCCACCGGACAGGTAGTACACCTGTGGCTTGTTGCCGGTGTGGTCGAGCAGGCGCACGCCGCGCTTGTCGGCGATCAGCTTGTTGACCTTGCTCTTCGGGTTGTCGAGGTCACCGAAGTAGCGCGCTTTCGGCGGGCACACCCGCACGCACGCTGGCGTGTGCTCCTTCGTCGCCGGGTTGTCTTCGTCGAGGTCGGCCACGCCCTTCGGCGCGGTGCTGGTCTTGTGATAGCAGAAGGTGCACTTGCTGACGACGCCGTGCGGCTGGATGCCCACGCCGTGCGTCGGGTCGTCGTGCGGCCCCTTGTAGGGCGGATCCCACTGGCGGCCGTTCTTGCCGGGAAACACGCTGCGCAGGTCGGGCTGCACGACGGCCTTCTCGTCGGTGTAGAAGCGCACGCCATACGGACACGCGACCATGCACGCCTTGCAGCCGATGCACTTGTTCCAGTCGATCAGCACGTAGCCGCCATTCGGGTCTTTGTAGGTCGCGCGCGTCGGGCAGACGTCGACGCAGCTCGGGTGCTCGCAGTGCATGCACGGACGCGGGAACCACTGCATGCTGACGTTCGGGTACGTGCCCTCGTGATAAAAGAGCACGTCCTGCCAGTTCTCGCCGGGCAGGCGGTTGTTCTCCATCGCGCAGGCCGTCGTGCAGGCCTGGCAGCCGGTGCACTTGTCCAGGTCGATGACCATGCCCCATTTCGCCATGTTGGTCTCCTGATGTGGTGGTGGTCAGCGGCCGTCAGGCCTTCTCGATCGTGACCTTGGTGGTGTAGTAGTTGCACTGGCCGGTGATGCGGTCGCTCTGGTTGACCGTCACCTCGCCGCAGTGCCCGGGGCCGCGCCCTTTGGCCCATCGCCCCTGAGCCCAGTGGCCGTGCTCCATCGGGAAGACCAGCGTGTCGGGTCGCACGCCTTCGAAGTAGCGGCAGTGGCCCTCGATCGCACCGACGCTGCTCTTGATGCGCACGCGGTCGCCGTCGGCGATGCCGCGCTTCCTCGCTGTCTCGGGGTGGATCTCGATGTAGACCTGGTCGCGCCCGCCCATCGTCGGCTGCAGCAGCGAGATCGCGATCGGGATGTTGCCGCCGCGGCCCTCGGCGTGCAGCGCCACCTTCGGCGTGACGACGTAGAGATCGCCGCCGCCCGGGTGCGTGGGCTCTTCCCAGTGCGGGAACATCAGCTTGGCTTTGTCACGCCCCGTCTTGGCGGCGATCCAGTCGGCCTTCGCCTCGAGCCAGCCCGAGCGGAATTCGAACTTGCCCGACGGCGTCTTCAGCAGCTTGGCCTTCACTTCGTCGGGCGTCATCGGCTTGGCGTAGGCCTTGCCGTCCCACTCGTAGAACTCGCCGCCTCGCTGCTGCCACAGGTAGGGCTTCTTGTACCAGACGCCCTTTTCCTTCCAGCTCTCGAAGTCCTTGACGCCGTTGTCGCCGGGATCCTTCTCGAAACCCTTGGCGAGGTGGCGGATGACGTTCTCGGTGTCCTTGAGCGCCTTGTAGTACTCGCCCATCGGGCCCTTCATGCGCTTGCCGATCTCGATCAGCACGTCGCCGTAGTACTTGGTGTCGTACAGCGGCTTGATCGCCGGCACGCGCAGCTGCGCCATCGGCCAACCCTCGAACGGGTAGGTCGGCGCGTCCTGCAGCCGCTCGAGGTAGGTGTGATCGGGCAGGATCAGGTCGGCCATCATCGCCGTCTCGCCGGGAAACGGGCTGGTGTCGATGACGAACAGTTCGGCCAGCGCCTTCTCCCACTCCTGACCGTTCGGCGCCGTCCACACCGGGTTGGTCAGGTAGAACATGATCGTGTCGAGCTTGTAGGGCTTGCCCGCCAGCGAGTTGGGGCCGACCTCCTGCAGCATGTTGTTGGCCAGCAGGTAGCCGTCCTCGTGGCCCTTCAGGTCGATGCGTGGCTGGCTCTTCCACGGACCGTTCTTCGCGTAGTCGTCCATGTAGTCGGCCGCGTCGACCGGCATCGGGCCGTAGCTCGGACCCATCTGGTACATCATCCCGCCCTTGGCGAACAGCGATCCGACCAGCGCGTTGAGCGAGTGCACGGCCATGCCGTTGTAGATGCCGTTGCTGTGTGCGTGCACGCCGCGCTCGAAGATCGCCAGCGCTGGGCGGGTGGTACCGAATTCGCGCGCGGTGGCGACGATGTCGCGCTCGAGGATCGTCGTGATCTCGCTCGCCCACTGGGGCGTGCGGTCCTTCAGTTCGACGTTCCACCACTCGACCAGGCCCTTGACCCACTTCTCGTCGAACAGCGCCGGGTCCACCGTCTGGCCGGCCTTGAAGCGGTTGACGCCGTCCTTGAAGTCACCGACGAAAGTCTTCTCCCACAGCCCGTTGACGAGGATATAGTGCGCGATCGCCAGCGCCAGCGCGCCGTCGGTGCCGGGCTTGATCAGCAGGGCGCGGTCGCTGGCGGCCATCGTCGTGTTCATGTGCACGTCGACCGCCGTGACGCGCGTCTTCGGGCTCTTCTCGCCGCGGATGTAGCCCCACACCTGCATCAGGTAGTTGTACGGGCGGAACGCCTCGAGGAAGCCGCAGCCGAACATCAGCAGGTAGTTCGTGTTGCGGTAGTCGTAGGCGTTGTACGAGCCGTTGCCGTCGGTGGCCTGCTTGCTCTTGATGCTGCCGTCGCTGCACATCGAGCTGTGGCCGATCGCGACGTTGGGGCTGCCGTACAGCGCGCCGAAGGTGCCCTGCAGGCCGGCGCAGCTCGCGCCCCAGCCGCGGCCATAGCACAGCGCGAAGCGGTGGCTCTCGCCCTTGTCGCGCAGCGCCTGAAGCCGGTCGGCCACGGTCTGCAGCGCCTCGTCCCAGGTGATCGGAACGAACTTCGGATCCTCGTTGCGCCCCTTCTTCGGATTCGTGCGCTTCATCGGACCCTTGAAGCGGTCGGGGTCGTAGAGGATGTAGGTGCCCAGCGGGCCTTTCGGGCACAGCTTGCCGTTCGCGATCGGGTGGTCGGTGTTGCCGTAGATCGCGTGCACGCGGCCGTCGGTGGTGTAGACATCGATGCCGCAGCGCGCCGGGCACTGGTGGCAGATGTTCTTCGTGATCTTCGTTTCGGGCTTGGCCGCCGGTGTGGCCTGCGCCTGCGTCTCGCGCAGCGTCTGGCCGCCGACCAGTGAGGCGGCGGCGCCCGAGGCGGCAGTGGCCTGCAGGAAGCGGCGCCGCGAGACGGCGGGTTTGAAGATGCGGTCGTAAAGGCCCATCGTGGTCTCCTCGGGTGGGGTCAGTTCATGGCGCCGAACAGCTGCCGCCGCGCGTCGGCGATGAAGCGGCGCGCCTTCGTGCAGGTGGGACACACCGACGGGGCGGTGCCTTCGGCGTCGACGGAGACGGTGAAGGCGTCGCCGCAGTCGCCGCAGCGCAGACGCCGGTGGACGGCCAGGGTCTGCACGGCCGGCGTACCGCCGTGCGGTGTCAGCGCGAGCGCGCCTTCGGGGCAGGCGCGCTCGCAGGTGCCGCAGCCGATGCAGCGCAGCGGGTCGAACTGCAGGTGCGCCGACGTGCCGTCGTCCGCGGCCGTCAAGGCGGCGGTCGGGCACAGGGCGATGCACATGCGACGGTCGCAGCACTTGGCGTCGGCGTGCAGCGTCGGGAAGAACTCGGCCGGCACCGGCTGGCCTTGCGCGGCTGCAAGCCGGCTCAGCGCGTCGTGCTGGCGCTCGCGCTCGGGCGACGGGTGGCGTTCGTCGGCGGGGTAGGCGGCACGGCCGTCTCCACCCATCGGGGTGGCCGCCGGGCGGTCGCGCCCGGCGGGTTTCTCCAGTGCGGCGCGGAAGAAGCGGCGGCGGTCGATTGGCGCAGCCGGTGGCGGCGCCGGTGGCAGCGATGCCGGCCGAAGGTGCAGCGGCAGCGGTTCGCGCTGCAGCGAGACCGTCGCCGGGGCCGCCAGCTCGCCGAGCCAGGCGGCGGCCGCCGCCACCGCCGCTGCAGCCGGATGCGCAGGGGCACGGTCGCTGCAGCCCGCTTCGCACCCGGCGCACCAGCCACGGTCAATGACGTGCACCGATCGCCCGGCCGCGGCGTGGGCCAACAGGCGGCCCGTCGTCAGCGCGCCGGTACAGGGCACGACGACGGTCGCGGCATCGAGGAGTTCGCTCGGCACCATGCGGCACTCGACCCGCACGGGTGCTGCCGTGGCGTCGGCGACGGCGGTGCCCATCGGGGGCGGGTCCGCCAGGGCCAGCAACTCGGGCAGGGCCAACGCCTGCGTCGGACATGCGGCGGTGCAGCGGCCACAGTCGATGCACCCCTCCGACAGCGAGACCGCGCTGATGTCGACCGTCAACGCACCCGTCGGACACGCTTCGGCGCAGGCACGGCACTGCCCATGACGGCTGCGCAGCGGCAGGCAGGCGCCTTCCTCGTGCAGCAGACCGCGGTCGGCCCGCAACGGCACGCGGTGCACCTCGGGTGAGCCGGACTTGTCTCCTGGAGTCATCTTTCTGGGTGCGCGAGAACACACGGAACGCTTGTCACGATACCCATGATGTAGCAAGGGAAATGCCAGCGACGCCGTCCTGGCTGGTACTCGGGAAATCAAGCACTTGCGACGACATCGCGTCCCGTTGCCGTTACCTACTGGTAACACCCAAGGGATTCCACGGGACTCTTTCGTTACCCTGCGGTAACGATGAATGGTCGCGTCTCACGGCGAACAGTGCTGGTCTCGGGTGCCGCTTGCGCGGTCGCCCATCGGGCGCGTGCCGCACCGGGGGTCACGCGCATCGGGCTGACGCCCGTCTTCCTCGACGATCGGTTGCGACTGTTGCAGCGCTGGCGCGAGTACCTGGAGCCGGCGCTGGGTACTTCCGTCGAGTTCGTGCAGCGCGGCACCTACGGTCAGGTGATGGACGTACTGCGGGCGGGCCAAGTCCAGTTCGCGTGGATCTGCGGCTACCCGTACGTGCTCCACCGCCGCGAACTGCGACTGGTGGCCGTGCCGCACTGGCGCGGCCGTCCGCTGTACCAGAGCTATCTGATCGCCGACGCGAGCCGGCCGTACGCCGGGCTGGAGGCGCTGCGCGGACGCAGCTTCGCCTACTCGGACCCGCTGTCGAACTCTGGCTTCCTGTACATGCAGCACCTGCTGCGCGGCCAGGGTCAGGATCCGGCGCGCTATTTCGCGCGCAGCTTCTTCGCGCATTCGCATCGGCATGTCGTCGAGGCGGTGGCCAATGGGCTGGCCGACGGCGGCGCCGTCGACGGCTATGTGTGGGAAACGCTGGCCGAGTTGCGACCTTCGCTGACGGGCAGGACACGCGTCCTGCAGCGTTCGCCCGACTTCGGCTTCCCGCCGATCGTTGCCGGGCCGCAGGTCTCTGCACGTGCGGCTGCAGCGTTTGCCGACGCGCTGATTGCGATGTCCGAGCACCCCCTGGGGCGCTCCGTACTGGCCGAACTGCGTCTGGACCGCTTCGCGCCGGGCGACGTGCGGCTGTTCGACGGCATCGCCGAGATGGCGCGCGGTCAGGGCGGCTCATGAGCATGGCTGCCAGCGAAGCCGGCACGCGCTTCGGCTACCGGCTGAAGGTGCCGCTGGCGCTCACGCTCGTGGCGCTGGTGGCCGGTGTGCTCGTGGCCGCGACGACGTATGCGCTGGTCGACCGACACGTCGAAACCAACGCCGAGGCCGAGACGCGTCGGCTGGCGGCGACACTGGCGCGCGCGATGGCCGTGCCCGTGCTGCGCAACGACGTTTGGCAGGCGTACCAGCTGCTGCGCGCGACGACCGAGGCGGCGCAGGCCGCAGCCGAGCCGTCGGTCGAGATCGTCGTCCTCGACAGCCGCGGCCAGGTCTTCGCCTCGCCGACGCCGCGCCAGCACCCGCTGGGCCAGCACCTCAGCCAGTTGCCTGCCGATCTGGCCGAAGTCGCCCGACGGGCGTTCGAGTTGCAGCCGCCGCGCAGCGTCAGCGTGACGGCGCCGTCCAGCGGCAGTCTCGTGCTGGCCGCGCCGATCGTCGGTGACGAGGACACGGTACTTGGCGTCGTGCTGGCCAGTCACCCCCGCGCGCTGACCGATGCGCAGCGTGGCGAGGTGATCCGCCAGCTCGTCATGCTGGGTGCGCTGGCGATCTTCGTCGTCGCACTGGCCGGCGGTGCGATCGGCATGCGCATGGTTGCGCCGCTGGCGCGGCTGCGGCAGGCGATGCAGGCGGCCCCGCGGCGCGAGACGGCCGGCGACGCGCGACGCGCGCTCGATGAGATCGGCGCGCGCCGCGACGAGGTCGGAGACCTCGGGCGCAGCTTCGGCGCGATGCTCGAACAGATCGCGGCACAGCAGGAGCTCGAGCGCCACATGCAGCAGGCCGAGCGCATGGCCAGCATCGGCCAGCTGACGGCAGGCATCGCGCACGAGGTGAACAACCCGCTGGGCGGCATGCTCGCGGCGATCGAGAACCGTCGCCTGCGCGGTGGTCTCGATGAGGCGAGCGAGCGCACGCTGGGCCTGCTCGAGCGTGGACTGCGCCAGGTGCACGCCACCGTGCAGGCCCTGCTCAACGAGGCGCGCAGCGAGCGCCACCCGCTGACCGAGGCCGATCTGCGCGATCTCGACCTGCTCCTTCGACCCGAGGCTGAGCACGCGCGCTGCGCGCTGCAGTGGGACGTTGCCGCGCCATCGGACGTCGCCCTGCCGGCGGTGCCGGTGCGCCAGGTGCTGCTGAACCTGACGCTCAACGCGATCGCTGCTGCCGGCGCACGTGGCCGCGTGCGTGTGTGGTCGCGGGCACAGCCCGAGGCGTGGGAGGTGTGGGTCGGCAACAGCGGCGGTGCGCTCGACGAGGCCAAGCTCGCCGCGCTGACGCAGGGCACCGAGCGCTCGGCCGACGGCCGGCTCGGTCTGGGACTGTGGATCACGGCGCGCATCCTGCACACGCTCGGTGGGCGGCTGCGGCTCGCCCCGGCGGACCCTCCGCTGGCCACGGTGCTGGTCGCTTCGTTCCCGGTCGCACAAGCCGTCGCATGAACATCCACCTGATCGAAGACGACGCCCTGATGGGTGAGGCGCTTTCGGAGCGGCTGCAGCTCGAGGGCTTCGCATGCACCTGGTCGCGCCTCGGGGGCGCGGCGTGCGCCACCGCGAACGGCGGCGCCCCTGTGCCTGACGCGATCGTCAGCGACATCCGCCTGCCCGACACCGAAGGCCCGGAGCTGCTCGCGCATATGCCTGCCGCGTGGCGTGTGCGGCCGTGGATCTTCATCACCGGCTACGGCACCACCGCGCAGCGTGACGCGCTGCTCGCGCGCGGGGCGGTCGACTTCTTCACCAAGCCGCTGGACATGGACCGCCTCGTGGCGCGGCTGCGCGCGCTCGAGCCCGCGGTGCCGCCAGCCGCTGGTGCGCCGGTCGTGTCGACGCCGAGCTGCCCGATCGGTGTGTCGGGCGAGATCCGCCGCCTGCACGCGCTGGTGCAGCGCCTGGGCAGACACTGGGACTCGGTGCTGGTGACCGGCGAGTCGGGCGCCGGCAAGGAGGTGCTCGCACGCTGCCTGCATGGCGAGACGCTCGGTGCGGATGCGCCTTTCGTCGCGGTCAACGCCGCGTCGCTGCCCGAGTCGCTGATCGAGGCCGAGCTGTTCGGCTACGAGAAGGGGGCCTTCACCGGCGCCACGCGCACGCACCGCGGCAAGTTCGAGCAGGCGCACGGCGGCACGCTGTTCCTCGACGAGATCGGCGACATGCCGCTGGCACTGCAGGCGCGGCTGCTGCGCGTGCTGCAGGACCGGCGCGTCACGCGGCTGGGCAGCGAGCAGGCGCTGCCGGTGCAGGTTCGGCTGATCTTCGCCACCCACAAGCGCCTGAACGAGGAAGTGCGCGCCGGGCGCTTTCGCGAGGACCTGTACTACCGTATCAACGTCGTGCACCTGCGCGTGCCGCCGCTGCGCGAACGGCCGGAGGACGTGCCCTGGCTGGCGCAGCGCTTCGTCGAGGCGTGGAACGCGGCACACCCCGACGCGCGTCGGGTGCTCGGGCCCGAGGCCGAAGCCACACTGCTGCGCCGTAGCTGGCCGGGCAACGTGCGTGAACTGCGCAACGCGATCGAGCGCGCCTGCCTGCTCGCCGACGGCGAGCGCATCGAGCCGCGCCTGCTGCGCGACGAAGCCGTCGCTGGCGATGACGCCGTGTCGCCGGAAGAGCACCGCGGTGACGCGCCGGCCGCGATGCCGCGTCTCGAGGAATTCCTGCGCGCGCAGGAGCGCGAGTTCATCCGCCAGGCGCTGCAGCGCTACGACTGGCAGATCGGCATCACGGCCGACGCGCTGGGGATCAGCCGCAAGAATCTGTGGGAGCGGATGAAGCGGCTCGCGATCGGCTGAACGGCCCGCTCTGAGGCAGCCTCTGGCGGCAGTCGGCCGCGTTCGTCGCGCGCTGACCTGCGCTCTGTATCCGCACGGCGGTCGGCGCAAGCGTCGGCGGCTCGCTCAGGCCCGTCATGCAAACGTCATTGGGGCGTCACTTCGCGTTCATGCACGCTTCCTAGCATCCCGCGGGCTTGGTTGTTCCCCTGCCAAACGCTGAAAGGAAGTTCATGAACAAGCCGGTCGATTTCCCCATGCGCGATCTCAACGACGAGAACTCCAACACCTCGTCGAACCCGACCTTCGACACCGTGCTCGCTGCCCGCCTGAGCCGTCGCAGCATTCTGCGCGGAAGCCTTGGCACCGCCGCCACTGCCATGCTTGGCGGTTTGGGTCTGAGCGCCTGCGGCGGCGGCAGCGACGACCCGGCATCCAGCGGTACGACGGAAATACTGCTCGGCTTCACCGCGGTGGCCAAATCGGTGGCCGACGCGCTGACCGTGCCCTCGGGCTACACCGCCGAAGTGCTGATCGCACTCGGCGATCCGCTGTCCAACGACGTGGCGGCGTTCAAGAACGACGGTACGGACGCTGACTACGACAAGCGCTGCGGCGAGTGGCACGACGGCATGGAGTACTTCGGCCTGTCGGCGACCGGCGTTCGAGACGACGCGAGCAGCAGCCGCGCGCTGCTGGGCATCAACCACGAGTGGGTCACGCAGACCTTCCTGCACCCGAACGGCCCGACGCCCGCACCGCGCCCCGACGCCGAAGTGATCAAGGAGATGCAGGCGATGGGCGTGACGATCGTCGAGATCGCCAAGGGCGCGAACGGCAAGTTTGCTTACGTGAAGGGGTCGCCGTTCAACCGCCGCATCACGACCGAGACCGAGATCGAGTTCGCTGGCCCGGCACGAGGCAACAACCTGCTCAAGACCAAGTTTTCGACCGACGGCACGAAGACGCGTGGCACCGTCAACAACTGCGGCACTGGCAAGACGCCGTGGGGCACGCTGCTGACCGGCGAGGAGAACTGGGCGGCGTTCTTCGCCCGCAACGCCGGCGACAACGACTTGCGCAGCGCGAACGAAAATGTGGCGTTCGCGCGCTACGGCAAGAGCGTCACGACGTCGACCGGCTCGAACCACGTCTATCGCTGGAATACGGCGCAAAGCGGCGATGAGCGCTTCACGCGCTGGAACGCCAGCGTGACCGGCGCCTCGGCCACCGACGACTACCGTAACGAGTTCTACTGCCAGGGCTACGTGACCGAGATCGATCCATACTCCGCGACCGCGAAAATCAGGAAGCGCACCACCCTCGGCCGCATGGCGCACGAGGGCGCTGCGGTGCGCGCCGAGGCGGGCAAGAAGGTCGCGGTCTACATGGGCGACGACGCGCGCAACGAGTACATCTACAAGTTCGTCTCGGCGCAGACCTGGAACCCGGCGGACGCGAACGCCGCCGACCGCATGGCTGTCGGTGACAAGTACCTCGACAGCGGCAAGCTGTATGCGGCGAAGTTCAACGACGACGGCACCGGCACGTGGGTCGAGCTGAGCCTGGCGAACCCGGCCGTCGCCGGTTATGCCACCTACACGTTTGCCGACGAGGGCGACGTGCTGATCCACGCGCGTCTCGCCGCCGACGCCGCCGGCGCGACCAAGATGGACCGCCCGGAGTGGGGCAACCTGAACCCGGTCAACGGCGAGCTCTACATCACGCTGACGAACAACAGCAACCGGCGCCTGAACCCCACCGGCTCGCAGGTCGCGCCGAACGCCGCCAACCCGCGCACCTACAGTGACGTGCGCGGTGGCACGACGGTGCTCAACGGCAATGTCAACGGCCATATCCTGCGCATCAAGGATGCCGACCCGGCCGACACCACGTTCACGTGGGACATCTTCCTGTTCGGCGCCGAGTCCGATGCCTCGCCGGTGCTGGTCAACCTCTCGGGTCTGACCGACGACCAGGATTTCTCGAGCCCGGACGGCCTCGTGTTCACGAAGAGCACCGGCCTGTGCTGGATCCAGACCGACGACGGCGCGCTGGTCGACGAGTCGAACTGCATGATGCTTGCAGCGGTGCCCGGTGCCGTCGGCGACGGCGGACAGGTCACGCTCGACTACGGCAGCACGACCGTGACGACGCGCATGGGCAAGAAGCCCACCGCGACGACGCTCAAGCGCTTCCTCGTCGGGCCGAAGGACCAGGAGATCACGGGCCTGGCCGAAACGCCGGACGGGAAGTTCATCTTCATCAACGTGCAGCATCCTGGCGAGGACACGTCGGCGGCTGAGATCGCCGACCCGAGCAAGTACACCAGCCACTGGCCGGGCAACGCAGGCTACGGCGCGGGCGGCGCCAATGCGCGCCCGCGTTCGGCCACGGTGATGATCTACAAGAACGACGGCCGCCGCGTCGGCACCTGAGCGCTGCCGCCCCGGCAGCATCGCTCGAGGGCCCGCTTCGGCGGGCCCTTGTCATCCTGAATCCAGCAGTTCACCGTCCGTCATCGCGCGCTAAGCGAGCACTGGCGCGGCTTTGACGGGTCTTGGCACACTCACCCGATGGGTGAGAGCAAACAACGCATGCGCGAGGTGGCCCTGGCGGCCGAAGTGGCGGCCGGCGCGCCGCAGGTGGTGGACACGCTGGGCGGGCGCATGCACGTGCGCTGGGACGAGGGTGCGGCGGCCACACCGCACGGCCAGCTGGTGTTCTTCGCCGAGTTCCTGGCCACCACCGGGGTGTTCGAGCGCTGGGTGTCGAGTTGCCCGCTGGCGTACCGCAGCGGCAACGCGCCGCACAAGCGCGACGTGCTGGGCACCCTGATGCTGGGGTTGCTGGCCGGGCACCGGCGCTACGCGCACATCACGGCGCTGCGCGGCGACGCGGTGGCCGCACAGGCCCTGGGCATGAACAAGGTCGTCAGCGAGGACGCGCTGCGCCGGGCGTTGGAACGCATCGACGAGGCGGCCAGTGCGGCGTGGATGCGCCCGAGCCTGATGCACTCGGTACGCGAGGCGCTGGACCGGCCGTGGGTGCTGGACATCGACGCGAGCATCAAGCCGCTGTATGGGCGCCAGGAAAGTGCCGAGATCGGCTACAACCCGAGCAAGCCGATGCGCCCCAGCCACGTGCTGCACACCTTCCTGGTGAGCAACCTGCGCCTGGTGCTGGACGTGCAGGTCAGCTCGGGCAAGCAGCATACGAGCGTGCATGCCAAGGCGGCGCTGGGGCGGCTGCTCGATGAACTGGGGGACAAACGACCGGCGCTCGTGCGCGGCGACTCGGGCTATGGCAACGAGGGCATCCTCACCGAGCTGGAAAGCCGCCACCAGCCCTACCTGCTGCGGCTGCGGCAGACGAAGAACGTGCAGCGGCTGGTCGCGCAGCAGTTCGCTCGGCAAGACTGGAGCCGCCCCGACAGCCAGGGCTGCCAGACGGTCGAGGCGCAGTTGCAGCTGCACGGCTGGAGCAAAAAGCGCCGCGTCGTCATCGTGCGCCAGCGCATTCGCGGCGGCATCGCGCGCGAGCGGCGCATGGACGGCAAGCAGCTGCGGCTGGACCTGGCGGGCCCCAGCGTGCACGAGGGCGAGCGGCTGTGGGAGTACGTGGTGCTGGTCACCGACGTGGCCTACCCGCTGGAGGCCATCGCGCAGCTGTACCGCGACCGCGCGGATGCCGAGAACGCCTTCGACGAGCTGAAGAACCAGTGGGGCCTGGGCGGCTTCACGACGCAGGACATCAACCGCTGCCAGACGGTCGCCCGGGCCTGTGCGCTGGTCTACAACTGGTGGAGCTGGTACTGCCGAGCAGCACATCCGACGGGACGGCTGGAAGCCATCACCAGTCGCCCGCTGCTGCTGGCCGCGGTCGGCAAGGCCGCAAACCACGCCAACCAGACCACGCTGTACCTGACGCCGCTACACGGCCGCACCGACATGCTCAAGCGGCTGATCGCCAACATCGGCGCGGCCTTGCAGCACGTTCGGTCAGCTGCGGAGCAGTTCAAGGACCTCGACCGCTGGGGCTGCCTGCTGCGCTACGTCAGCGACCGCATAGCCCCGATCGTCGGCCCACCACGACCCGCGGCTGGCCTGCCAGCGACGGGGTAACTGCCGGATTTAGGGTCATTCAAGCGGCCGGCGCCTCGGGTTCGCCGAAGACGTCGACGAACGTGAAGTACAGCGACACATAGAACACGCAGGTGAACATCAACCCGGCCGGCAGTGCGACGAGGCCGGCGAGCTGGCGCGTGCCGAGCAGGCCGAACAGCGCGCCGACGGCGACGCTGAACAGCGCGATCATGCCGACCCACGCGACGACGTACACCGTCATCGCGCCGCGGTTGCGCCACACCGCCAGCGTGCTCGAGAACAGCGACTGCAGCACGCCCTGCCCACCCCAGTGCACGAGCGCCGGCGCGTGCCAGAACGGGATCGCCAGCAGCGCCGCCAGGCCGAAGCGCACGACGAGGCCCCAGGTCAGCCGGTCGTCGACCAGCAGCGCGTCGAGTTCGGCGTTCTCGCTGGGCGTGCGCTCGGGCGTGGCCAGCAGCAGTTGGACGCGCTCGAAGCGCCCGCCGTCGACGGCGTCGGCGAGCAGCAGGATCACGACGGTGGCCAGCGCGTAGACGGCGCACAGCTGCAGCAGCGCCGCGCGGTGGCGCGCATCGCCGCGCAAGCCCTCGACCAGATGGCCCGGCTGCGCCGTCCCGCCGCCGAGCACGGCGCGCGTGGCGATCATGTAGCCTAGCGACAGCAGCGGCAGCGCACCCATCACGACGATCTGGCCGACGTAGGGCAGCGCGAGCACGAGGATCGCGCTGAACAGGAAGACGACGAACAGCATCGTCAGCCCGAGTGGGCGCTTCGCGTAGGTGGCGAAGGCCGCACGCAGCCACGCCAGGCCCTGGCGCGCGGCGACGGTGTGCAGGCGCAGCGCCATCGTGCGGCTACTCGGCCGGCGGCGGGTGCCACGGCGTGGCGATGCGCTCGCGCAGCACGCGCTCGAAGTGCGTCGGGTCGTGCGGCTGGAGCAGGCTCGCGTCGCGCGGCAGGTGCAGGTCCCACAGCCGCGACAGCCAGAACCGGAACGCCGCCGCCCGCAGCAGCGCCGGCAGCAGGCGCCGCTCGCCGCCGGTGAGCGGGCGCACGCGCTCGTACGCAGCGACGAACACCGCCGCGCGCGTGTCGACGCCGCGGCCGCTCGCGAGATCGACGCACCAGTCGTTCAGGCACACCGCGAGGTCGAACAGGAAGGTGTCGACGCCGGCGAAATAGAAGTCGAAGAAACCGGTGAGCCGCTCGCGGCCGGGCAGGCCGTCGAACATCACGTTGTCGCGAAACAGATCGGCGTGGATCGGCCCGCGCGGCAGCGCCGCGTAAGCCGCCGACGCGGCCAGCTCCTGCTGGAACGCGAGTTCGCTGGTCAGCAGTTCGCGCTGCGCGGCGTCGACGAACGGTAGCACTACCGGCACCGTCTCGGTCCACCACGCCAGCCCGCGCAGGTTGGGCTGGTGGCGCGGGTAGTCGAGCCCGGCCAGGTGCATGCGCGCGAGCATCTCGCCGACCTGCGCGCAGTGGTGGTCGTCGGGCGCGAGCTGGTGGCGGCCGGCGAGCTTGTCGACGAGCGCCGCCGGTTTGCCCTTGAGCGTGTGCAGGATCTCGCCGCTGGCGTCGGCGCGCGGCTCGGGCACCGGGATGCCCTTGCGCGCCAGGTGCTTCATCAGGTGCAGGTAGAACGGCAGCTGCTCGAATGTCAGCCGCTCGAAGATCGTCAGCACCCACTCGCCGCGGTCGGTGGTGACGAAGTAGTTGGTGTTCTCGATGCCGGCCGTGATGCCGCGCAGCGCCGTCAGCGTGCCGACGTTCAGGCGTGCGACGAAGGCGCGCGCCTCGTCGAGCGAGACCTCGGTGAAGACGGCCATCTCAGAAGCGCAGGATCGTCCACACGCGCTGGCCGGCCGCGCCGCGCCCCGACGCGGGGCCGGGGCTCATGTCGCGCGCGCCGTCGGCCGGCACGACGTGGTACGTGCCGCCGCGCTCGCCCTTGGTGTGCACCGTGATCTGGCGCACCTCGCCGCGCACGCGCAGTTCCTCGACGCGCACGGCGTCGTCCTCGATCACGGTCGTGCGCACCTGCGGCTCGGGCACCGGCGAGACCGCCGCCGCGGCCGCCGGCGTGGCCGCGGGCACCGCACCGGCGGCGCACGACAGCGCGAGGAGAGCGGCGCAGCGGCGGAGCATGCGCGTGATTCTATCGGTGCGGCCCACAGCGGCGGCCGTACCATGCCGGCATGACGCAAGACACGCTGCTGCTGGTCGACGGCTCGAGCTACCTCTATCGCGCCTACCACGCGATGCCGAACCTGACCGCGCCCGACGGGTTCCCGACCGGTGCGATCCACGGCTTCATCGCGATGCTCAGGCGCCTGCGCGAGCAGATCCCGGCCGCGCATGCCGCGTGCATCTTCGACGCCAAGGGCCCGACGTTTCGCGACGCGCTGTACCCCGAGTACAAGGCGCACCGCGCGCCGATGCCCGAGGCGCTGGCGCAGCAGATCGCGCCGATCCACGAAGTCGTGCGGCTGCTCGGCTGGCCGGTCCTCGAGGTGCCGGGCATCGAGGCCGACGACACGATCGGCACGCTCGCGCGGCGTGCCGCCGAGGCGGGCCACCGCGTCGTGATCTCGACCGGCGACAAGGACCTCGCGCAGCTCGTGACGCCGCAGGTCACGCTCGTCAACACGATGACCAACGAGACGCTCGACGTCGAAGGCGTCAAGGCCAAGTTTGGCGTGCCGCCCGAGCGCATCGTCGACTACCTGACGCTGGTCGGCGACGCCGTCGACAACGTGCCCGGCGTCGAGAAGGTCGGCCCGAAGACGGCGGCCAAGTGGATCGCCGAGCACGGCTCGCTCGACGGCGTGATCGCCGCCGCCGACACGATCAAGGGCGCCGCCGGCGAGAACCTGAAGAAGGCGCTCGACTGGCTGCCGCAGGCGCGCCGCCTCGTGACGGTGGCCACCGACTGCGACCTGTCGGCCGCCGTGCCCGGGTGGCCGTCGCTCGACGCGCTCGCGCTGCGCGACGTCGACCGTGAGGGGCTGCTCGACTTCTACAACCGCTACGGCTTTCGCACCTGGAAGCGCGAACTCGAGCAGGCGCTCGGCGGCGCGCACGCGGCGGCGCCGGCGGCGGCCAGTGCCTCGGCGCCGCTGGCGCGGCACTACGAGACGGTGCTGACCTGGGAGCGGCTCGAGCACTGGCTGCAGCGCATCGCCGCGGCCGAGCTCGTCGCGCTCGACACCGAGACCGACTCGCTCGACCCGATGCGCGCGCGCATCGTCGGCATCAGCTTCGCGGTGCAGCCGGGCGAGGCGGCGTACGTGCCGCTCGCGCACGACTACACCGACGCGCCGGTGCAGCTGCCGCTGGCCCACGTGCTCGCGCGCCTGAAGCCCTGGCTCGAGGACGCGCGCGCGCCGAAGATGGGCCAGCACCTGAAGTACGACACGCACGTGTTCGCGAACCACGGCATCGCGCTCGCGGGCATCGCGCACGACACGCTGCTCGAGAGCTACGTGCTCGAAGCCCACCTCGCGCACAGCCTCGAAAAGCTCGCCGAGCGCCACCTGCACCGCAAGGGACTGAGCTACGAGGACCTGTGCGGCAAGGGCGCGAACCAGATCCCGTTCTCGCAGGTCGACGTGCAGCGCGCGACCGAGTACTCGGGCGAGGACAGCGAGATGGCGCTGCACGTGCACCAGGTGCTGTGGCCGCGCCTGCAGGCCGAGCCGGGGCTGCGCTACGTGTACCAGGACATCGAGCTGCCGGTGAGCGCGATCCTCGCGCGCATCGAGCGCCACGGCGTGCTGATCGACACGCGGCTGCTCGAGCAGCAAAGCCGCGAGCTCGCCGAGCGCCTCGTCGCGCTCGAGCGCGAGGCGCACGCGCTGGCCGGCCAGCCGTTCAACCTCGGCAGCCCGAAGCAGATCGGCGACGTGCTGTTCAGCAAGCTCGGCCTGCCGGTCAAGAAGCGCACCGCCAGCGGCGCGCCCTCGACCGACGAGGACGTGCTGACCGAACTCGCCGCCGACTACCCGCTGCCGGCCAAGATCCTCGAGCACCGCAGCCTCGCGAAGCTCAAGGGCACCTACACCGACAAGCTGCCGCAGATGGTCGACCCGGCCACCGGCCGCGTGCACACGAGCTACGCGCAGGCGGTCGCGGTGACCGGGCGGCTCGCGAGCAACGAGCCGAACCTGCAGAACATCCCGATCCGCACGCCCGAGGGGCGGCGCATCCGCGAGGCCTTCGTCGCGCCGCCGGGGCACGTGATCCTGAGCGCCGACTACTCGCAGATCGAGCTGCGCATCATGGCGCACATCAGCGACGACCCCGGCCTGCTGCGCGCGTTCGAGCAGGGGCTCGACGTGCACCGCGCGACCGCCGCCGAAGTGTTCGGCGTGCCGCTGGAGGCCGTGAGCGCCGAGCAGCGCCGCTACGCGAAGGTCATCAACTTCGGCCTGATCTACGGCATGGGCGCGTTCGGGCTGGCGAGCAACCTCGGCATCGAGACCAAGGCGGCCAAGGACTACATCGACCGCTACTTCCAGCGCTTCGCCGGCGTCAAGCGCTACATGGACGAGACGCGCCAGCGCGCGGCCGAGCAGGGCTACGTCGAGACGCTGTTCGGCCGCCGCGTGTGGCTGCCCGAGATCAAGGGCGGCAGCGGCCCGCGGCGCGCCGCGGCCGAGCGGCAGGCGATCAACGCGCCGATGCAGGGCACCGCAGCCGACCTGATCAAGCTCGCGATGATCGCGGTGCAGGGCGCGATCGACCGCGAAGGCAGGGCCACGCGGATGATCATGCAGGTGCACGACGAGCTGGTGTTCGAGGTGCCCGATGCCGAGCTCGACTGGGCGCGCGCCGAGGTGCCGCGGCTGATGGCCGGCGTCGCGCAGCTGAAGGTGCCGCTGCTGGCCGAAGTCGGCGTCGGGGCGAACTGGGACCAGGCGCACTGAAGGGGCCACCCCTGCAGCGCCTGCGGTGCTCCCCCTCGAGGCGGCCGAGCCCGGACACCGAAGGTCCAGTGGACGTTCGGTGCCTGGCGAGGGGCCGGGCCGCAAGGCCCGGCGGGGCCTGCAAGGCCCGCCGGCGCAGCGGCGAAGCCGGATCCGTAGCGGCCGCTTGACGACGTGGCGCGGGTCGGGGCATGCGGGTCGCGCCGGCGCCACACGTCACGGTCGCGTCACGGGCTCGACGTGGGCGTGTCACGGCGGCGGCCGAGCATGCGCGCATGCAGCGCGACCTGCCCCCGTACCTGCACGCCCTGCCCGGCGACCACGACGAGCACGACGACCCGCTGGTCGACGTGCTGCGCGTGCGCACCGTCTGGATCTCGGACCTGCACCTGGGCACGCCGGGCTGCCAGGCGGCGGCGCTGCTCGACTTCCTCAAGCGCGTGCGCTGCGACACGCTGTACCTCGTCGGCGACATCGTCGACGGCTGGCAGCTGCGGCGCAGCTGGTACTGGCCGCAGGCGCACAACGACGTCGTGCAGAAGCTGCTGCGCAAGGCGCGCAAGGGCACGCGCGTCGTCTTCGTGCCCGGCAACCACGACGAGTTCGCGCGCAAGTACGTGCAGCACAACTTCGGCGGCATCGAGGTCGTCGACGAGGCCGTGCATCACACCGCCGACGGCCGCGCGCTGTGGATCACGCACGGCGACCACTTCGACGGCGTCATCCAGTGCGCCAAGTGGCTCGCCTACGTCGGCGACTCGGCCTACGAGTTCACGCTCAAGCTCAACCGGCACCTGAACTCGCTGCGAGCGCGCCTGGGGCTGCCGTACTGGAGCCTGTCGAAGTACCTCAAGCTCAAGGTCAAGCGCGCGGTCAGCTACGTCAGCGACTTCGAGCACGCGGTCGCACGCGAGGCCAAGCGCCGCGGCGTGTATGGCGTCGTGTGCGGCCACATCCACCACGCCGAGCTGCGCGAGGTCGACGGCATCGTCTACGCCAACGACGGTGACTGGGTCGAGAGCCTGACCGCGCTCGTCGAGCACGCCGACGGCCGGCTCGAGATCGTCGACTGGTCGCAGCGGCACGGCCGCCCGCGCCCGCTGGCGGTGTCCGTGCCGCGGCCCGTCGGTGTCGTGCCGGCCGCGGCGGCGCCGGCGCAGGAGCCGCTGCCCGTGGCCCGCCAGACGGCCTGAGAGCCGCCGGCGCGCCGGCGGGCGGCGCGTCCGATAATCCGCCCGATGAGTCTCGACCGCGCTGCCGACACCACGCCCGCGGCCGCTGCGGCGGCCACGCCGCGCCTGACGCTGCTCAACCGCGAACGCTCGACGCTCGAGTTCAACCGCCGCGTGCTCGCGCAGGCGCGCCGCGCCGACGTGCCGCTGCTCGAGCGGCTGCGCTACATCACGATCGTTTCGTCGAACCTCGACGAGTTCTTCGAGGTGCGCTTCGCCGACTACCTCGAGATGGCGCGCCAGCCCGGCACCGGCGTGTCGCAGCGCGACCTCAAGGACGTCGCCGCCGAGGCGCACCGGCTGATCGACGAGCAGTACGCGCTGTTCAACGACGAGGTCATGCCCGCGCTCGCGCGCGCCGGCATCCGCATCGTCAACCACGCCGAGCGCGACGACGCGCAGCGCGCGTGGGTCGCCCGCTTCTTCGAGCAGCAGGTGCGCCCGCTGCTGGTGCCCGTCGGGCTCGACCCGGCGCACCCGTTCCCGCAGGTGGCCAACAAGAGCCTGAACTTCATCGTGCGCCTGGGCGGGCGCGACGCGTTCGGGCGCGAGAACAGCATCGCCATCGTCAAGGTGCCGCGCGTGCTGCCGCGCGTGATCCGGCTGCCCGACGAGGTCAGCCACGGCGAGCAGGTGTTCGTGCTGCTGACCAGCGTGATCCGCGCGCACCTGGGCGAGCTGTTCCCGGGGCGCGAGGTGACGTTCTTCTCGCAGTTCCGCGTCACGCGCGACAGCGACATCGACATCGACGACGTCGAGGTGACGAACCTGCGCCAGGCGATGCGCTCGGGGCTGACGCGGCGGCACTTCGGGCAGGCGATCCGCCTCGAGGTCGTCGCCACCTGCCCCGACGAACTGGCGGAGCTGCTGCTGCGCCAGTTCGCGCTGCCCGAGGAGGCGCTGTACCGCGTCAACGGCCCGGTCAACCTGGTGCGGCTGACGCGGCTGATCGACGCGGCCGATGCCGACCACCTGCGCTTCCCCCGCTACGAGCCGAGCTGGCCCGAGCGGCGGCTGCCGCGCGAGCGACCGGTCTTCGAGCGGCTGCGCGATGGCGACGTGATGCTGCACCACCCGTTCGAGAGCTTCGAGCCGGTGATCGAGTTCCTGCGCCAGGCCGTGCACGACCCCGACGTGCTCGCGATCAAGCAGACGATCTACCGCACCGGCGAGCAGAGCGTGCTGATGGAGCTGCTGCTCGAGGCGGCGCGCCGTGGCAAGGAGGTGCTCGCTGTCGTCGAGCTGAAGGCGCGCTTCGACGAGGAGGCCAACATCAACTGGGCCGAGCGGCTCGAGTCGGTCGGCGCGCAGGTGGTCTACGGCATCGTCGGGCTGAAGACGCACGCCAAGCTGATGGTCGTCACGCGCCGCGAGGGGCAGCGGCTGCGCCGCTACGCGCACCTGTCGACCGGCAACTACAACCCGAAGACGGCGCGGCTGTACACCGACGTCGGCTACCTCACGGCCGACCCCGACCTGACGGCCGACGCCGACGCCGTGTTCCACCAGCTCGCCAGCCTCGTCAAGGTGCGCGCGCCGTCGTCAAGGTCAACGCGCTGACCGACGTCGCGCTGATCGAGGCGCTGGTGGCCACGGCGCAGGCCGGCGCGCAGATCGACCTCATCGTGCGCGGCGCGTGCATGCTGCCGCCGGGCGTGCCCGGGTTCACCGAACGCGTGCGCGTGCGCTCGATCGTCGGGCGCTTCCTCGAGCACACGCGGGTGATCTACTTCGCCTGGGACGAAGGCGACGCCGACGAGGTGCTGTACCTGAGCAGCGCCGACTGGATGAGCCGCAACATGTTCCGCCGCATCGAGGTCGCGTGGCCGGTGCGCGACCCCGCGATGCGGCAGCGCGTGATCGACGAGTGCCTGGTGCCTTACCTGTACGACACGCTCGACGCGTGGGAGCTGCGCGCCGACGGCCACTACGAGCGCGTGCGGCCGCAGCGCGGCGAGGCCGTCAGTGCGCAGCAGGCGCTGATGCGCCGCTACGGCGGCTAGCGCAGGGGCTGCGATGGACCTGATCCTGTGGCGCCACGCCGAGGCCTTCGAGACCGCCGACAGCGGCGACGACCTCGACCGTGCGCTCACGCCCAAGGGCGAGCGCCAGGCGCAGCGCATGGCCGAGTGGCTGGGGCGTCACCTGCCGTCGACGACGAAGGTGCTCGCGAGTCCGGCCAAGCGCTGCCAGCAGACGGCGCAGGCGCTGGACCGCAAGTTCAAGACGGTGCCCGCGCTCGCGCCCGACGGCACCGTCGAGTCGCTGCTCGCGGCGGTGCGCTGGCCCGACGCGCGCGAGCCGGTGCTCGTCGTCGGCCACCAGCCGACGCTCGGGCTGACGGCGGCGTACCTGATGGCCGGCGTGATGCAGCCGTGGAGCGTCAAGAAGGCCGCGGTGTGGTGGCTGCGCTCGCGCCAGCGCCTGCTCCAGCGCGAAGTGGTGCTGGTGACGGTGCGCGGCCCCGACAACGTCTGAAGAAAACCACCCCCGTCGCGCCTTCGGCGCCCGCCCTCGAGGGGGCCGAGCCCGGACACCGAAGGTCCAGTGGACGTTCGGTGCCCGGCGAGGGGCCGGGCCGCGAGGCCCGGCGCGGCCTGCAAGGCCCGCCCGCGGACCGGCAAAGCCGGCTTCGCGGCGCTGGACGTGCGCTCAGCCGGTGAAGTAGCGCTTGACGCCGGCCAGCAGCATCTCGACGGCGATCGCCGTCAGCACGAGCCCCATCAGCTTTTCCATCGCGGTGACCATCGAGTCGCCGAGCAGGCGACGGATGCGGTCGGCGGTGATCAGCACGACGGTGCACACCGCCATCGCCACGGTCAGCGCGCCGACCCACTGCCAAAGCTGGCCCGGCTGCCGCGACGCGAGCAGCAGCACGGTGGCCATCGCCGACGGCCCGGCCAGCAGCGGCACTGCGAGCGGAAAGATGAACGGCTCCTTCGCGGCGCCGTCCTGGGCGTAGATCTGCGTGCTGCTGCCGAACACCATGCGCATCGCGATGACGAGCAGGATCA
>NZ_JALBGB010000036.1:0-29415 GCF_022631395.1 Calidifontimicrobium sp. SYSU G02091 | reverse complement strand
CCTGCAACCCTTGCTGTACAAGCTTCTCAAGCAGATCTCCATCCAGGACCTACGTCCAATTCTGGTCCGGAAAGGTTAGGAATTACCAAAAGAAAACGCTCGGCCGCCCACGGACATCCGCATTGACGCGGTGGCGGACGAGGAGCAGGGGCTGCAGGGCAAGTGACGGAATTTGCACACTGCCAAACGACGACGGTAGGCCGTGCTGGGATCGAACCAGCGACCAAAGGATTATGAGTCCCCTGCTCTGACCACTGAGCTAACGGCCCGTCGGTCGGCGATCGTATCGCCTGTGCGCAGCAGGTTGCCGCAGCACACTCCATTCCAAAACCGAAGAACCCGCCGTCGGGAACGCGACGGCGGGACTGAAAGCGGTCGGCGGTGTGGCCGCTTCACGCGGCCGCCGCACTCATTTGCCCGACTTGAACTGCTGGAACACGCGCGTCTGCACGCGGCGTGCGTCGTTGGGCAAGGTCCTGGGCACCGCGAGCTTCTTGATGTCGGCCTCCGACAGGAAGATCGTCGGGTTGTTCGCCAGCTCGGGCTTGACGAACTGCTTCGACGCCGGGTTCGGGTTGCCGTAGAAGACCTCGTTGGTCAGCGACGCGTGCACCTCGGGGCGCAGGATGTAGTTGATGAAGGCGTGCGCGGCGTCGACGTTCTTCGCGTCCTTCGGGATCGCCATCGTGTCGATGAACATCGTCGCGCCCGCGGGCGGGATCAGCGGCTTGATCGTGAACTTCTGCTTGGCCTCGGCGGCGCGCGCGTTGGCGATGTTGAAGTCACCCGAGTAGCCGAGCGACACGCAGATCTGGCCCTGCGCCATGTCGTTGATCGGGCCGGGCGAGAAGATGCGCGTGACGTACGGGCGCGCCTTCATCAGCACGTCGCGCGCGGCGTCGTAGTCCTTGGCGTTGGTGCTGTAGCCGTCCTTGCCGGCATAGATCATTGCCACCGGCACCACCTCGCTCGCCGAGTCGAGCACGTGGATGCCGCAGCTCTTGAGCTTGCTCGCGTACTCGGGCTTGAAGATCAGGTCCAGCGGGTTGGCCGGCATCGGCGTGCTGCCCAGCGCCTCCTTGACCTTCTGCTCGTTGATGCCCACCGTGACGAAGCCCCACATCCAGGTCACGAGGTACTTGTTGCCCGGGTCGGCCTCGGCGAGCTTGGCCTGCAGCGCCGGGTCGAGGTTCTTCAGGTTCGGGATCTTGGCCGGGTCCAGCGGCTGGAAGATGCCGCCCTTGATCTGCTGCGCGGCGAAGTGGGCGCTCGGCACGACGATGTCGTAGCCGGTGCGCCCGGCCACGAGCTTGGCGTGCAGCGTCTCGTTGCTCTCGATCGTCGCGTCGTACTTGACCTTGATGCCCGTTTCCTTCTCGAAATTGGCGATCACGTCGGGGCCGATGTAGTCGGCCCAGTTCATCACGTTGAGCACCTTCGAGCCCTGCGCGAACGCGCCGGAGGAAACACCGGCCGCCAGCAGCACGGCGGCACACAGGGTCGACAAGCGGGAGATACGGGCCATTGGGGCTCCTCGGGTGGGCTGGACGTCGATGCTGAAACGGTGGGGCACTCAGCGGGGTTGACCGAAGCCGCGCAGACCGGCGCGCGCCGTGGAAGTTCCGTGCGCCGGCGCGCGGCGCGCAGTATGCCCAAGGCCAGACGCGGAAGTCGCGCCTGTCGCGCCGGTGCGACGCACCGCGGGCGCGCCGCGTCAGGCGCGGTGGTGCGACAGCGCGTGGCTGACCAGCCGCGACGTGATGTCGACGATCTGGATCATGCGGTCGTACGGCATGCGCGTCGGGCCGATGACGCCCAGCGTGCCGACGACCTCGCCGTCGACGACGTACGGCGCCGAGACCACCGACAGCTCGTCGAACGGCACGACGCCGCTCTCGCCGCCGATGTAGATGCGCACGCCCTCGGCGCGGCTCGAGACGTCGAGCAGCCGCATCAGCTCGGTCTTGCGCTCGAACAGGTCGAACAGCTTGCGCAGGCTGCCGAGGTCGCTGCCGAAGTCCTCGACCTCGAGCAGGTTGCGCTCGCCGCTGACGACGACCTGCTCGGTGCTCTCGGCGAGCGCCTCGCTGCCGGCCTGCACCGCGGCCTGCATCAGCGCGGCGATCTCGCCGCGCAGCGCCTCGATCTCGGTCTTCAGCCGCTCGCGGATGCCGTCGAGCGTGAGCCCCGCGTAGTGCGTGTTCAGGTAGTTCGTCGCCTCGACGAGCTCGGACTGCGTGTAGTCGCGCGCGGTGACGATGACACGGTTTTGCACCTCGCCGTCGGCATCGACCAGAATCACCAGCACGCGCCGCTCCGACAGGCGCAGGAACTCGATGTGGCGGAACACGCCGGCCTTGCGCGGCGCGGTGACGACGCCGACGAAGTGCGACAGGTTCGACAGCACCTGCGCGGCCTGCGCGATGACGCGCTGCGGCTGGTCGGGCTGCACCTGCTCGCGCACCGCGGCCAGGCTGGGCTCGATCTGCGCCAGGTCCAGCGGCTTCGCGGTGAGCATCGTGTCGACGAACAGCCGGTAGCCGCGCGCGGTCGGCACGCGCCCGGCGCTGGTGTGGGGGCTCGCGATCAGGCCGAGGTCCTCGAGGTCGGCCATCACGTTGCGGATCGTCGCCGGGCTCAGCTCGAGGCCGCAAGCGCGCGACAGCGTGCGCGAGCCCACCGGCTGGCCGTCGGCGATGTAGCGTTCGACCAGGGTCTTGAGCAACGTGCGGGCGCGCTCGTCGAGCATGTTTTTCATTGTAGTGACAAGGGCTTGCGCGCGCCGGCGGGCCCCGCGCCGGCGGCGGGCCCTATGGTGTAATCGTCCGCATGGCGACGCGCTTCCGTCACGCCGCGCTGGTCGGGAAGTACCAGGCCCAGGGCATCCGGCCGGTGCTCGACGACATCGCGCAGTTCCTGATCGGCCTCGGGCTCGACGTCACGCTCGAGGCCGACACCGCGCTCAACACGGGGCTGGCCGACTACGCGTCGGCTGCGGTCGGCGAGCTCGGGCGGCGCTGCGACCTCGGCGTCGTCGTCGGCGGCGACGGCACGATGCTCGGTGTCGCGCGCGAGATGGCGCGCCACAACCTGCCGCTGGTGGGCATCAACCAGGGCCGGCTGGGTTTCATCACCGACGTGCCGGTGGGCCAGTTCCGCGACGCGCTGGCGGCGATGGTCGCCGGCGACTACGAGGAAGAGCATCGCGCGATGATCGAGGGCGGCGTCTGGCGCGACGGCGAGTGCATCTTCAGCGAATTCGCGCTCAACGAAGTCGTCGTCAACCGCGGTGCCACCGCCGGCATGGTCGAGCTGCGCGTGACGGTGGGCGACGAGCTGATGGCCAGCCTGCGCGCCGACGGGCTGATCGTCGCGACCCCCACCGGCAGCACCGCGTACGCGCTGTCGGCCGGCGGGCCGATCGTGCACCCGGCGATCGCCGGCTGGGTCATGTGCCCGATCGCGTCGCACACGCTGAGCAACCGCCCGATCGTGCTGCCCGACCACGGCGAGATCGGCATCGAGATCGTCGCCGGGCGCGACGCCTCGCTGAACTTCGACATGCACCGCCTGGCCAGCCTGCTGCATGGCGACCAGGTGCGGGTGCGCCGCTCGGCGCACAAGGTGCGTTTCCTGCATCCGCCGGGGTGGAGCTACTACGGCACGCTGCGGCGCAAGCTGCGCTGGTATGAGTAAGGCTCCCCCCCAGGGGGGCGCCGCCAGTGGACCGGCGAAGCCGGATCCACGGCGGCCGCTTGGATCCCGTTGCGGCGCCCCTGCGAAACACTGACATGCTGCGGCGGCTGGTTCTGCGCGACTTCGTCATCGTCGAGGCGCTCGACCTCGAGTTCGGGCCGGGCTTCACGGTGCTGACCGGCGAGACGGGCGCCGGCAAGTCGATCCTCGTCGACGCGCTGCAGCTCGCGCTCGGCGCGCGCGGCGACGCCGGCGTCGTGCGCGAGGGCGCGGCGCGCGCCGACATCGGTGCCGAGTTCGACACCCCGGCCGTGCTGCGCGGCTGGCTCGACGAGGCCGGCTTCGCCGCCGACGACACGCTGCTGCTGCGCCGCGTGATCGACGCGCAGGGCAAGAGCCGTGCTTGGATCAACGGCAGCCCCGCGACCGTCGCGCAGCTGCGCGAGGCGGCCGACTTCCTCGTCGAGATCCACGGCCAGCACGCGTGGCAGAGCCTGACGCGGCCGGCCGCGGTGCGCGCGCTGCTCGACGCCCAGGCCGGCGTCGATGCGGCGGCGCTCGCCGCGCGCTTCGCCGACTGGAAGGCGGCCACCGACGCGCTCGAGCGCGCGCGCCGCGACGCCGGCAGCGCCGAGCGCGAGCGCGAGCGGCTGGCCTGGCAGATCGGCGAGATCGAGCGGCTGGCCCCGGGCGCCGACGAGTGGACCGCGCTCGAGGCCGAACACCAGCGCCTCGCGCACGCGCAGTCGCTGCTCGACGCCGCGCGCGCGGCGCAGACCGCGATCGACGGCGACGACGAGCTGCCCGGCGCCGATGCGCTGGCGCAGCGCGCCATCGACGCGCTGCAGGAAGTTGCCGCCTATGACGCACGGCTGGCGCCGGTGATCGAGGTGCTGCAAGGCGCACAGGCGCAGCTGCACGACGCGGCGCACACGCTGACCGGCTACCTGCACCACACCGAGCTCGACCCCGACCGCCTGTCCGAGCTCGACGCGCGGATGTCATCGTGGCTCGCGCTCGCGCGGCGCTTCCGCCGCCCGCCGGCCGAGCTGCCGGCGCTGCTGGAGGCGTGGCGGCGAGAACTCGCCGCGCTCGACGCCGCCGCCGACCTCGACGCGCTCGAAGCCGCCGTCGCGCGCGCCGAGCACGCGTGGCGCGCCGAGGCGCAGCGCGCCAGCGCCGCGCGCCGTGCCGCGGCGCCCGCGCTGGCCGACGCCGTCACGCAGGCGATGCAGCCGCTGGGCATGGCCGGCGGGCGTTTCGAGGTCGCGCTGCTGTCGCAGGACGCGCCGCAGAGCTACGGGCTCGAGACGGTCGAGCTGCGCGTGGCCGGCCACGCCGGCAGCACGCCGCGGCCGCTGGCCAAGGTCGCCTCGGGCGGCGAGCTGTCGCGGCTGGCGCTGGCGATCGCGGTGACGACGGCGCGCCGGCGCGGCGCCGACGCGGCCGCCACGCTGATCTTCGACGAGATCGACGTCGGCATCGGCGGCGCGGTGGCCGACACCGTCGGGCGGCTGATGAAGCAGCTCGGCGGCGAGCAGCAGGTGCTCGCCGTCACGCACCTCGCGCAGGTCGCCGCGTGCGCCGACCAGCACCTCGTCGTGCGCAAGACGGGCCGTGGCGGCGCCACCGTCAGCGAGGTGCAGCCGGTGGCGGGCGAGGCACGCGTGGCCGAAATCGCGCGCATGCTCGGCGGCGCGCACCTCGAAGGCGCCGTCGCCGGCACCGGGCTGCAGCACGCGCAGGCGATGCTGCAGCAGGCCCAGCAGGCGGCCGCATCGCCGGCGCCGGCGGCGCCGCGACGCAGCGCGCGTGCGCGCTCCTGAACCGCGATGGACGAGCGCGCCCCGCCTCCCGCGCCCGAAGCCGCGCAGCGCGAAGTCGTGCTCGTGACCGGGATCTCGGGCTCGGGCAAGTCGGTCGCACTGCACGCGCTCGAGGACGCCGGCTTCTTCTGCGTCGACAACCTGCCGCCCGAACTGCTGCGCGAGTTCCTGCGCCTGGAGTCCGAGCGCGGCGTGCGCCGCGTCGCGATCGCGGTCGACGTGCGCACCAGCGGCTCGCTGCCGCACCTGCTGCCGCTGCTCGAGCAGCTGCGCGCCGAGGGCGTTGCGATCCGCTCGCTGTTCCTCGACGCCGACACCGACACGCTGGTACGGCGCTTCTCCGAGACGCGCCGCCCGCACCCGCTCGCGCCGCCCGGCGGGAACGAGGAGCGCGCGCTCGTCGACGCGATCGAGGTCGAGCGCCAGCTGCTCGCCGGGCTGCGCGAGGCCTCGACCGTCATCGACACCAGCCAGCTGCGCCCGGCACTGCTCGGCGCGTGGGTGCGCGACCTCGTGCAGGCCGGCGCGCGCGGGCTGACGGTGGTGTTCCAGTCGTTCGCCTACAAGCACGGCGTGCCGCGCGACGCCGACCTCGTGTTCGACGTGCGCGTGCTGCCCAACCCGTTCTACATCCGCGAGCTGCGCCCGCTGACCGGCCGCGACGACGCGGTGGCCGACTACCTCGAGGCGCAGCCCGAGGTAGTCGCGATGCTGCAGGACATCGAGGCCTACCTGCGCCGCTGGCTGCCGGCGTTCGAGAACGACCAGCGCAGCTACCTGACGGTGGCCATCGGCTGCACCGGCGGCCAGCACCGCTCGGTGTACTTCGTCGAAATGCTCGCGCGCCGCATCGGCGCCGAGCGGCAGGCGCTGGTGCGCCACCGCGAGCTCGGGGTCGCGACGTGAGCGGCGCAACCGCCGAGCTGCCGCTGTTCCCGCTGCGGCTGGTGCTGTTCCCTGGCGCGCTGCTGCGCCTGAAGGTGTTCGAGGCGCGCTACCTCGACCTCGTGAGCCGCTGCCTGCGCGAAGGCAGCGGCTTCGGCGTCGTGTGCCTGCGCGAGGGCGGCGAAGTGCGCAGCGGCGCCGAGACCGTGCGCTTCGAGGATGCCGGCACGCTGGCGCGGCTCGACGAGGTCGACGCCGCGCAGCCCGGCATCCTGCAGGTACGCTGCACCGGCACGCGGCGCTTCGAGCTCACGGGCAGCGCACGGCAGCGCGACGACGGGCTGTGGGTCGCGCCGGTGCGTGAGCTGCCCGACGACCCTGCCGTCGCGCCGACGCCGGCGATGCACGCCACCGTGCGCGCACTGGCCAACGCGATCGGCGCGCTGGCGCAGCAGGGCACGCAGCCGTTCGCCGCGCCGCACCGCTTCGACGACGCCGGCTGGGTCGCCAACCGCTGGTGCGAGCTGCTGCCAGTGCCGCTGGCGGCCAAGCACAAGCTGATGCTGCTCGACGACCCGCTCGTGCGGCTGCAGCTGGTCGACGAATTCCTGCGCCAGCGCGGCGTCGTCGGCGGCTGAGGCGGCGCGTCAGCCGCCGGCCAGCAGCCGCCGCACCGGCGCCGGCAGGCCGAGCGCGAGCGCCTCGTCGCGCGCGACCCAGCGCCCGGGGCCGGCAGCTGCGCGCAGCGCCTGCTCGACGGCGTCGCGCTGCGACGCCGCGAGCCGCGCCGGCAGCGTGTGGTGCAGCGGCTGCAGCTCCCAGTCGAAGTGCGTCAGCGCGTGCTCGATCGGCGCGAGCCAGCGCGCCTCGCCCGGCCAGCCGGCCGACAGCGCCGCCAGCGCATCGGCCGACGCGAACTCGGGCAGGCTCCACAGCGACGCCCACACGCCGCGCGGCGGGCGCTGCACGAGCCACAGCCTGCGGCCCTGCGCGAGCCACAGCAGCGCGTGGCGGCGCCGCCCGCGGCGGGTGCGGCGCGTCTTGACCGGGTAGCGCTCGGGGCGGCCCTCGGCACGCGCGACGCAGCCGTCGGCGAGCGGGCACGCGTCGCAGCGCGGCGCGCGCGCGGTGCACACCGTCGCGCCGAGGTCCATCAGCCCCTGCGTGTAGACGTCGACGTCGCGCGCCGGCAGCAGCGCCTGCGCGCGCTGCCACAGCGCGCGCTCGGCGGCCGCGCCGGCCAGGTCGTCGCCGAAGCCGAGCGCGCGCGCGAGCACGCGCTTGACGTTGCCGTCGAGGATCGCCGCGCGCTCACCGAAACAGAACGCCGCGATCGCTGCGGCCGTCGAGCGGCCGATCCCGGGCAGCGTCGCGAGCGTCGCGCTGTCGCGCGGGAACGTGCCGCCGTGCTCGGCGACGACGACTTGCGCGCAGCGGTGCAGGTGGCGCGCACGGCTGTAGTAGCCCAGCCCGCTCCACAGCGCGAGCACGTCGTCCAGCGGCGCGGCGGCGAGCGCGACGACGTCGGGGAAGCGCGCGAGGAAGCGCTCGTAGTAGCCGAGCACGGTGGCCACCTGCGTCTGCTGCAGCATCACTTCCGACAGCCAGACGCGGTACGGGTCGCGCGTGCGCTGCCACGGCAGGTCGTGACGGCCGTGGCGGCGCTGCCACGCGACGACGCGCTCGGCGAAACCCGGTTCGAAGGAGGTGGGCGGTGGGCGGCGGCTCACGCCGCGCAGTGTGGCATCGGCCGCGGCCCGGCGCCGCGGCTGCGGCTCAGAGCGTGCCGAAGCGCGACGGCGGCAACGGCAGGCGCATCGTCGTCGCCTCGGCGTGCCGCGGTGGCGTCGCCGCGTCGGGGTCCGGCGTGCGCTGCGCGTGTTCGCGCAGCGCACCGAACAGCGCCTGCACGCGCGCCGCGAGCTCGCGGTGCTGCCTTTCCTGGGCCTCGACGGCGTCGATGTGCCCTTCGAGCTCGCCGGCGGCGCTGCGGATGCGCTCGAGCGCGTCGCGGCGCTTGACGAACGCCAGGCGCCGCTCGCGCAGCTGCGCGTCGACCTGCGCCGACGCGGCGCGGTTCCACTGCTCGAGGTCGCGGATCGCGGCCTCGAACACGGTGCGCAGCCGCGACCACACCATGCGGCGGAACTGCTCGAGCTGGCGCGCGTCGGCCAACCGCAGCGCGGTCACGAGCCCGAGGTAGGCGTTGACGTTGCGCTCGACGTCGGCGAGCTCGGCGAGCGTGCGCTCGAGCGACGGCGGTTCCGACAGCACGAGCGCGAAGCCGAACTCGGCATTGATCTGCGCGAAGCTGGCCTGCAGCATCGCGCGCGTCTCGTCGTTGCGCTTGGCCGCGACGACCACGCGCTCGCGCAGGCGCTGCACGAGCTCGCCGAACAGGCGCTTGGCACCCAGGTGCAGCAGCGTGCCGGCGATGTCGTGCTGCAGCCGCGCGACGTCGTCGCGCAGGCGGTCGATCGAGATCGCGTCGAGGCTGTGGCGCAGCATGCGCGAGTGCACCGCACGCAGCGCGCCCAGGCGCACCGTGCAGCGCTCGAAGTCCTTCGCGTCGTCGGCGACGCGCTGCAGCAGCAGCTGCACCTTGCCCTTGCTCTTGCCGCGCAGCCCGCGCAGTTCGAGCAGCTGCTCGGCGGCCTGGCGGCGCTGGTCGCCGAGCTGGCGCTCGAGCCGCTGTTCGATCGGCGCGAGACCGTCGAGCACGGCGCGCTGCAGCATCTGCTGGCGCCGCGGCAGCAGGTCCTGCGCGAGCAGCTCCTCGAACGCGGGCAGGCGGCTCTCGAGCAGCCCCAGCCGCTGGCCGTCGATGCGCGCGGTCAGCGCCTGCCGCGCCGACAGCGCATAGACCTGCTGCGGCTCGATGCCCAGCGCCTGCGCCGTCGCGACGCGCTGGCGTTCGATCTGCTCCATCACCTCCTGCCGTGTCAGCAGCGGGTCGGCGAGCACGTCGATCTTGTTGAGCACCGCGTAGCGCTGCGCCGCGAGCGCGCTGAGGTGGTCGCGCCAGATCGCGAGGTCGGAGCGCGTGACGCCGGTGTCGGCACCGACGACGAACACCACCGCGTGCGCGGCCGGCAGCAGCCCGATCGTCAGCGCCGGCTCGGCACCGATCGCGTTGAGCCCCGGCGTGTCGAGCACGACCAGCCCGCGCTCGAGCAGCGGGTGCGGGTAGTTGATGATCGCGTGGCGCCAGCTCGGGATCTCGACCAGCCCTTCGGCGACCAGCAGCGGGTTGTCGTCGGGGCGCTCGTCGTCCCACAGGCCGAGCGCGCGCGCCTCGTCGACGGGCACGGCCTTGGTGCGCATCACCTCGGCGAGGTCGTCGGCCAGGCGGTCGGGCGCCGTCGGGTCGAGGCGGATGCGCGTCCACAGCTCGGTCTTGCGGCGCAGCTCGTCGAGCGACTGCGGCAGCGTGCGCGTGTCGATCGGCAGCAGCGCGAGCATCGGCGGCTCGCCGCGCTCGCAGCCGATCTCCACCGGACACATCGTCGTGCGTCCCGGCGTGGCCGGCAGGATGCGCCGCCCGGTGTCGGCGAAGAAGATCGCGTTGATCAGCTCCGACTTGCCGCGCGAGAACTCGGCGACGAAGGCGACGACGACGCGGTCGCCGGCGACCTGGCGCCGCAGCGTCTCGATCGTGTCGGACGCATCGGGGTCGAGCAGCTGCGCGTCGCCCAGCCCCTGCGCGAGCTCGACGAGCCGGCGCTCGAGCAGGCGGCGCCAGCTGGAAAAGGCGTCGAGGTGGCGGGCGAACGAGGTCTGCATGCGAACCGGGGCGTCGGTGGCGGGGGCACACGGCGCCGCTCGGTTCACTGTAGCGCAGCGCCGTTGCAGACAAACGCGCGCGATCGCACGAAAAGCGGGTCGATTACCAGTGCTGACAACCCGGGCAGAAATACGTCGAGCGCTGCGCCTGCACGATGCGCCGCACCGTCGCGCCGCAGCGCGTGCAGGGCTGGCCCTCGCGGCCGTAGACGCGTGCCTCGGCTTGGAACGCGCCGGCCGCGCCGTGCGCGTCGCGGAAGTCGCGCAGCGTCGAGCCGCCGAGCTCGATCGCGCGTGCGAGCACGCGCCGCAGCGATGCCAGCAGCCGCGCGCAGCGCGCGGGGCCGAGCCGGCGGCACGGCGTGCGCGGGTCGATGCCGGCGTCGAACAGCGCCTCGCAGGCGTAGATGTTGCCGGCGCCGACGACGACGTCGCCGGCCAGCAACGCGGGCTTGACCGGCGCGCGCCGCTGGCGCAGCGCGGCGCGCAGCGCCGCCGCGTCGAGTGCGGGGTCGAACGGCTCGGCGCCCAGCCCGGCGAGCAGCTTCGCGGCCATTCCGGCGTCGAGCGCCGGCGCCCACACGACGGCACCGAAACGGCGCGGGTCCGTCAGGCGCAGCGTGCCGCGGTCGGTGACGAGGTCGACGTGGTCGTGCCGGCCGGCGGGCGGCGGCGACGCGAGCAGCGCGAGCGACCCCGACATGCCCAGGTGCACGAGCAGGCCGCCGCGTGCGCGACCGTCGGCCGCCAGCGGCAGCCACAGGTACTTGCCGCGCCGCACCGCGGCGCCGAGGTGGCAGCCGACGAGCGAGTCGGCCTCGGTGCCCAGCGGCCAGCGCAGCGGCGCGCCGAGCCGCACGCCCGTGATGCGCGCCCCGTCGAGCCGGCCCGCGATGCTGCGGCGCGTGACTTCGACCTCGGGCATCTCGGGCATCGGGCGCGATTATCCGGGCCGGCGGGCGCGCCGCGCGGGCGTTCGCCGCTGCGGCGCGGGGCGACGCGCCCGGCCCCTAGAATGGGTTTTTGTCGACGGGGTCCGAGATGTGGCGTGGTGGCCTGGCAGCTTGGCGCGCAGCGGCGCGCCACCGTGCGGCGCGGGCCGGCCACGCGCCGGCCGCGTCGCGCGCGTGGCCGCTCGCGCTGGCGGTGTCGGCACTGGCGCTCGCCGCGGGCTGCGCGGCGCAGACGCCCGCCCCGGCCCCCGCGCCGGCGGCCGCAGCGCCCGCGGCTCCCCCGGCTCGATCGGCGCTCGACGCGCAACTGTTTTACCAGCTGCTGATCGGCGAGCTCGAGCTGCGCGGCGGCGAGCCCGGCGCGGCCTACCAGATCATCCTCGACGCGGCGCGACGCACGCGCGACGAGGCGTTGTTCCGCCGCAGCGTCGAGATCGCGCTGCAGGCGCGCGCCGGCGAGCAGGCGCTCGCGGCCACGCGCGCGTGGCGTGACGCGGCACCGGCGTCGCTCGAGGCCGCGCGCTACGAGATCCAGCTGCTGCTCGCGCTGAACCGCACTGGCGAGCTCGCGGCACCGCTGCGCACGCTGCTCGAGCGTTCGGCGCCGGCCGACCGGCCGGGCATGATCGCCGCACTGCCGAGGCTGTTCCAGCGCCAGCCCGATGCGACGCTGGTGGCGCAGACGATCGAGCCGGTGCTGCGTCCGTACCTCGACGCCGAGTCGACGCGGGTGGCCGCGCGCGTGACGCTGGCGCGGCTGTGGCGCGCCGCCGGCGAGCGCGAACGTGCGCTGGCGCTGCTGCGGCAGGCCGCTGCCGACGACCCCGCCGCGCCCGGCCCGACGCTGCTGGCCATCGAGATGATGGGCGAGACGCCACAGGCCGAAGAGATCGTGCGCGCGGCGCTGCGCGCGCCGCACACCGACGTCGCGCTGCGCCTGGCCTACGCGCGCGCGCTGGCCGGCGCGCAGCGCTACCCCGATGCGGTGGCCCAGCTCGAGGACGTCACGCGGCTGCAGCCGGGGCTGGCACCGGCGTGGCTGACCCTCGGTGCGCTGCGGGTGGAGCTGCGCGAGCCGGTGGCGGCCGAGCAGGCCCTGCAGCGCTACCTCGAATTGGTGCAGACGGCGCCGGGCGCGCCGGCACGCGGCAGCGAGACGGCCAGCGACGCCGACGAACGCAGCGACGCGCGCGACGACGAGAGCCTGACGCAGGCGTGGCTGCTGCTCGCGCAGGCCGCCGAGCAGCGCGGCGACCTGCAGGCGGCCGAACAGTGGCTCGCGCGCATCGAGAACCCCGAGCAGCTGCTGCAGGTGCAGACACGCCGCGCCGTGCTGCTGGCGCGCCGCGGCGACGTCGACGGCGCACGCAACCTCGTGCGCGCGGTGCCCGAGCGCACGCTGCAGGACGCGCGCGCCAAGGTGCTCGCCGAGACCCAGGTGCTGCGCGAGGTGCGCCGCTGGGCCGACGCCTACGCCGTGCTCGACGCCGCGGCCGCGCGCTTCCCCGACGACACCGACCTGCTGTACGAGCAGGCGATGATGGCCGAGAAGATGGACCGGCTGGCCGACATGGAGCGGCTGCTGCGCCGCGTGATCGAGATGCGGCCCGACCACCACCACGCGTACAACGCGCTCGGCTACTCGCTCGCCGACCGCAACCTGCGCCTCGACGAGGCGCGCGCGCTGATCGTGCGCGCGCTCGAGCTGGCACCGGGCGACCCGTTCATCACCGACAGCCTGGCGTGGGTCGAGTACCGCGCCGGCAACCTCGCCGAGGCGCTGCGGCTGCTGCGCCTGGCCTACGCATCGCGCCCCGACACCGAGATCGCCGCCCACCTCGGCGAAGTGCTGTGGATGAAGGGCGAGCGCGACGAGGCGCGGCGCATCTGGCGCGATGCGCAGCGCCGCGACGCCGACAACGAGGTGCTGCGCGAGACGCTGTCGCGGCTGCGGGTCGACCTGTGACGCTGCGGCGTACGTACGCCCCGGCGCTGGCCGCGCTCGCGCTGCTGGCCGGCTGCGCGACGGCGCCTCCCGCCGCCGACGTGATCGCCGGCCGGCTGGCGCTGCAGGTCGCTGCGCACGACGGCGCAGCCGAGCGGCAGCTCGCCAGCACGTTCGAGCTCAGCGGCAACGCCGAGCGTGGCGCGCTGCTGCTGACGACGCCGCTGGGCACGACGCTCGCGCAGGCCCACTGGCAGCCTGGCCGCGTCGAGCTGGCCACCGGCAATGGCGCGCGCGTCTACACCGACCTCGACGCGCTGACCCGCGACGTGCTCGGCGAGGCGCTGCCGCTGGCGGCGCTGTTCGACTGGCTGCGTGCGCGACCCTGGCCGGCCGCACCGAGCGAGCCGACCGCCGCCGGCTTCGAGCAGCTGGGTTGGTCCGTCGACCTGGCCCGCCGCGCCGACGGCTGGATCGTGCTGCAGCGGGCACGCCCGCCGGCGGTGACGGTGCGCGTGCGGCTCGACGCCGCGTCGTGAGCGCACGATGACGCTGAAGGCGCTGTACGAAGTCCTGGCCCCGGCCAAGCTGAACCTGTTCCTGCACGTCGTCGGCCGCCGCGACGACGGCTACCACCTGCTGCAGTCGGTGTTCGTGCCGATCGACTGGGCCGACACGCTGCACTTCGAGCGCCGCGACGACGGCCGGCTGCAGCGCCACGACCTCGGCCCCGCGCTGCCCGCCGACGACCTGAGCCTGCGCGCGGCGACGCTGCTGCAGCGCGAAAGCGGCACGCCGCTGGGCGCCGACATCCACGTGCTCAAGCGCGTGCCGTGGGGCGCAGGACTGGGTGGCGGCAGCTCCGACGCGGCGACGACGCTGGTCGCGCTCAACCGGCTGTGGGGCCTGCGCTGGCCGCGCTCGCGGCTGCTCGCGCTGGCGGCGCGCCTGGGCGCCGACGTGCCGTTCTTCATCGCCGGCACGCCCGCCTTCGTCGAGGGCATCGGCGAGCGGCTGACGCCGATCGAGCTGCCACCGATGCGCTTCGCCGTCGTCAAGCCGGCCGCGTCGGTGTCGACGCCGGCCGTCTTCGGCGACCCGCGGCTGACGCGCGACACCGTCCCTGTTATACTTGCGGGCTTTCTTGCCGACATCGCCCGGGATCGTGGCGCGACGTCCGAGCTTTTCGGGCGCAACGACCTGGAGCCGGTGGCCGAGGCGCTGTGCGCCGAGGTGGGACAGGCGCGACAGTGGCTCGCTGCGCGCTTCGGCCCCGCCCGGATGAGTGGCTCGGGCAGCGCGGTGTTTGCGAGAATCGACGACGGCGACTCGTCCGTGGCGACGCCGGGCAGCGAGGTGTTCGACACCCTGCCGCCGGGCTGGACGGGGCGCCTGACTCGCAGTCTGCCGGTGCACCCCCTGGCGCACTGGGCCGACTGAGCCGGTTTCGAGGGCGCGGCGCGAGCCGTGTCCTGTGTAGGGGAGTCGCCAAGTTGGTTAAGGCATCGGATTTTGATTCCGACATTCGAGGGTTCGAATCCTTCCTCCCCTGCCAAACACCTTCCAGATGACCATCCCGCCCGAGGGCAGCGCGCGTTGACCGCGCTCGCGGCCCGGCACCGACGCCGCGACCCACCGTGCTGTTCAACACCGTCCTGTTCACCGGCAACGCCAACCCGGCGCTGGCGCAAGAGATCGCGACACACCTCGGCGTCGAGCTCGGCCACGCCAAGGTCGGGCGCTTCTCCGACGGCGAGGTCGACGTCGAGATCCAGCAGAACGTCCGCGCGCGCGACGTGTTCGTGATCCAGCCCACCGGTTCTCCGACCAACGAGAACCTGATGGAGCTGTGCATCATGGTCGATGCGCTCAAGCGCGCGAGCGCTCGGCGCATCACCGCGGTGATCCCGTACTTCGGCTACGCCCGCCAGGACCGCCGCCCGCGCTCGACGCGCGTGCCGATCAGCGCGAAGGTCGTCGCCAACATGCTCGAAGTCGTCGGCGTCGAGCGCGTGCTGACGATGGACCTGCACGCCGACCAGATCCAGGGCTTCTTCGACATCCCGGTCGACAACATCTACGCGTCGCCGGTGCTGCTGTCGGACCTCAAGGGCCGCAACTACCGCGACCTCGTCGTCGTCTCGCCCGACGTCGGCGGTGTCGTACGCGCGCGCGCGCTGGCCAAGCAGCTCGGCTGCGACCTCGCGATCATCGACAAGCGCCGGCCGAAGGCCAACGTCGCCGAGGTGATGCACGTGATCGGCGAGATCGAGGGCCGCAACTGCGTGATCATGGACGACATGATCGACACCGCCGGCACGCTCGTGAAGGCCGCCGAGGTGCTCAAGGAGCGCGGCGCCGGCAGCGTCTACGCGTACTGCACGCACGCGGTGTTCTCGGGCCCGGCGATCGAGCGCATCCGCAACTCGGCGCTCGACGAAGTCGTCATCACCAACACGCTGCCGCTGGGCGAGTCGGCCAAGACGTGCCCGAAGATCCGGCAGCTGTCGGTGGCATTCCTGTTCGCCGAGACGATCCGTCGCATCAGCGACGGCGAGTCGGTGACGTCGCTGTTCGCCGAGCAGAACAGTAACTTCTAGAGGGAAGAGCGGGTCGCCTCGCGGCGACCCTTTCCTTGGGTGGGTGCGCCGCGCCGGCAACCCATCGAGCAGCGGGCACGCAGCCCGCGAGTCAGGGCCCTGGTCGCGGGGCCGTTTTCAACCGGAGTGAAAGATGAAATTCACCGCTTACGAGCGTACGCAGCAGGGGACCGGAGCGAGCCGCCGCCTGCGCAACGCGGGCAAGGTGCCGGGCATCGTCTACGGCGCCGGCGAGCCGAAGATGATCGAGCTCGACCACAACGCGCTGTTCTTCGCGCTGAAGAAGGAAGCGTTCCACTCGTCGCTGCTCGACATGGAGCTCGGCGGTAAGACCGAGAAGGTGCTGCTGCGCGACTTCCAGATGCACGCGTGGAAGCCTCAGGTGCTGCACGTCGACTTCCAGCGCGTCGACGAGACGACGCGCCTGCGCAAAAAGGTGCCGCTGCACTTCACGGGCGAGGAGAACTCGCCGGCGGTGAAGACCGACAAGTGCCTCGTCAGCCACGTGGCCACCGAGCTCGAGGTCGAGTGCCTGGCCTCGCAGCTGCCCGAGTTCATCACGATCGACCTGTCGCACCTCGTCAAGGGCCAGTCGCTGCACGCCAGCGACCTGAAGCTGCCGCCGGGCATCAAGTACGTGCGTCGCGGCACGCTCAACCCGGTGATCGTCGCGGTGACGGTGCCGAAGGAAGAGGAAGAGGCCGCGCCCGCGCCGGCGGCGCCGAAGGCCGAGAAGGGCAAGCCGGCCAAGGGCAAGAAGGACGAGAAGCAGAACAAGAAGTGAGCCGCGCCGCGGCACCCTCTTCGGCAGCCCCACCGCGGTGGGGCTTTTTGTTGGCCGCGGCGCTTCGATAATCGACCGCATGCTTCGACTCCTGGTCGGCCTGGGCAACCCGGGCCCCGAATACGACGCCACCCGCCACAACGCCGGCTTCTGGTGGATCGACGCGGTCGCACGCAAGCTCGGCGCGACGCTGGTGGCCGAGCGCAGCTACCACGGCCTCGTCGCGCGTGTGAACCGGCCCGTCGGGCCGCTGTGGCTGCTCGAGCCGCAGACCTACATGAACGTGTCGGGCAAGTCGGTCGCGGCGCTGGCGCGCTTCTTCAAGATCGCGCCCGGCGAGATCCTCGTCGCCCACGACGAACTCGACCTGCCGCCGGGGCAGCTCAAGCTCAAGCTCGGCGGCGGCCACGCGGGCCACAACGGCCTGAAGGACATCGTCGCCCAGCTCGGCAGTGCCGACTTCTGGCGGCTGAGGCTGGGCATCGGCCACCCGGGCGTCAAGGCCGAAGTCGTCAACTACGTGCTGCGCAAGCCGCCGCCGGCCGAGCGCGACGCGATCGAGCAGTGCATCGCGCGCTCGCTCGACGCGCTCGACCTGCTGCTGACCGGCGAGATGGACCGCGCGACGATGCGCCTGCACGCGAAGCCGCCGCGGCCGAAGCCGGCGGCACCAGCGGCAGCGCCCGCCCCGCCGCAGCCATGAACACTTGGCGCGCCCTCGCTGCCGCGCTGCCGCTGCTCGCAGCCTGTGGCGTGGCCGCGCAGACGACGGTCTATCGCTGCGGCGACGGCCGCACGTTCTCGCAGACGCCATGCGGCGAGCAACGCGGCTTCGTCGTCGACGGCCGCACCGACGCCGCGGCCCGTGACGCCGCACGGGCCGTCGCGGCACGCGACGCCGCGCTCGCCGATCGCCTCGCGCAAGAACGGCGCGCACGCGAGGCCGAGGGCTTCGCGACGCGGCAGGCGGCCGGCTTCAGGATGGCGCCGCGCACCGATCCCCGCGGTGCGGCCGACACGCCGCGCGAGACACGGCGCGCGAAGTCGCCCAAGGTGCCGACGACGAAGAAGCCGGCGCGAACCCCGCCGGCCGGCGCCGGCGACTGAGGCGCGTCAGGTCGCCGCCGCCTGCGCCTGCAGCCGGCGGTACTTGGCCCACAGCGTCTCCTTCGACTCGACGCGCTGCGGATCGAGAGGGATGCACGCCACCGGGCAGACCTGCACGCACTGCGGCTCGTCGAAGTGGCCGACGCACTCGGTGCAGCGTTCGGGGTCGATCTGGTAGATCTCGGGACCCATCGAGATCGCCTGGTTCGGGCACTCGGGTTCGCAGACGTCGCAGTTGATGCACTCGTCGGTGATCATCAGCGCCATCGGGGGTCCCTCGTCCGTTCAGGTGGACGCCGCGACGCGTCCGTTCAACCGTTCGAGGACAGAGGGTGACACGAACTTGGAGACATCACCGCCCAAGGTGGCAATCTCGCGCACGAAGGTGCCGCTGACGAACTGGAACTGGTCGCTCGGCGTCATGAACACGGTCTCGACGTGCGGCATCAGCTGGCGGTTCATGCCCGCCATCTGGAACTCGTACTCGAAGTCGCTGACCGCGCGCAACCCACGCACGACGACCTTCGCGCCGTTGTCGACGACGAAGTCGCGCAGCAGGCCGCGAAACGGGATCACCTCGACGTTGGGGTACGGCCGCGCGGCCTCCTTCGCGATCTCGATGCGCTCGCCGATCGTGAACATCGTGCGCTTGTGGTGCCCCGCGGCGACGCCGACGATCAGGCGCTCGAACAGCGCGCTGGCGCGGCGCATCAGGTCCTCGTGACCGAGGGTCATCGGATCGAAAGTGCCGGGATAGACGGCGGTCAGGCGGGTCGTCGAGGTCACGGCTCGCTCCTGCGGTCGGGGTCCGGGTCAGTGTAGCGTTGCAGCAGGTGGTAGTGCACCGCGCCGGCGCGGCCGTGGCGGTACAGCGTCCACCCCGCCGGCGGCGGCTCGAAGGCGCGCGGCGCCTCGAGGTAGACGAAACCGCCCCCGCCGAGCAGCGGCGCCGCGGCGGCCAGCGCGGCGTCGAACAGGCCCGCGTCGAACGGCGGGTCGATGAACACGAGGTCGAACGACGCCGGCGCGGCGCGCACCATCCACGCGAGCGCGTCGGTCGTGACGACCTGCACCTGGCTCGCGCCGAGGCGATGTGCGCTCGCGCGCAGGCTCGCGGCGAGCGTCGCGTCGCGCTCGAGCAGCACGACCTCGGCCGCGCCGCGCGACGCCGCCTCGAAGCCGAGCGCACCGCTGCCGGCGAACGCGTCGAGCACGCGCCAGCCGGTGAGGTCCTGGCCGAGCCAGTTGAACAGCGTCTCGCGCACGCGGTCGGGCGTGGGCCTCAGGCCCGGGCGATCGGCCACCGGCAGCTTGCTGCGCTTGAAGCGCCCGCCGATCAGCCGCACCTCGCGCGGCGGCGCGTGGCCGCGCACGGGCCTCACAGCCGCACGGGGATGCCGTCGCGCGCGAGCAGCGCCTTGGCCTGCGCGACCGTGAACTCGCCGTAGTGGAAGATGCTCGCAGCGAGCACCGCGTCGGCGCCGCCGATGCGGATGCCCTCGCTCAGGTGCTCGAGCGCACCGACACCGCCCGAGGCGATCACCGGCACCGGCACCGCGTCGGCCACCGCGCGCGTGAGCTCGAGGTCGAAGCCGCTCTTCGTGCCGTCGCGGTCCATGCTCGTGAGCAGGATCTCGCCGGCGCCCATCTCGGCCATGCGGCGCGCCCACGCGACGGCGTCGAGCCCGGCGTTGCGCCGCCCGCCGTGCGTGTAGACGTCCCAGCCGGGGCCGCGCGCGGCGAGGTCGTCGCCGTGGCGGCGCTTGGCGTCGATCGCGACGACGATGCACTGCGCGCCGTAGCGGTCCGACGCGTCGCGGATCACCTGCGGGTTCGCGACCGCGGCCGAGTTGAAGCTGACCTTGTCGGCGCCGGCGTTGAGCAGCCGCCGCACGTCGTCGACGCTGCGCACGCCGCCACCGACCGTCAGCGGGATGAACACCTGCGACGCGACCGCCTCGACGATGTGCAGGATCAGGTCGCGTCCGTCACTGGTCGCAGTGATGTCGAGGAAAGTCAGCTCGTCGGCACCCTGGTCGTTGTAGCGCGCCGCGATCTCGACCGGATCGCCGGCATCGCGCAGCTCGACGAAGTTGACCCCCTTGACGACACGCCCGCCGGTGACGTCGAGGCAGGGGATGATGCGCTTGGCGAGCATCTCAGCCTCGCGCCGGCCCGGCGAATGTCGACGCGGCCGCCGCGGATCCGGCGCTGCCGGTGCGCTGGCGTCGCCCCCCCGGGCGGGAAGCGTCGAAGGCGCCTCGGGGTGGGCTCACGGCGCGCCGTTCAGTTCGTCGGCACGCGCCTGCGCGGCAGCGAAGTCGAGCGCGCCGGTGTAGATGCTGCGCCCGCAGATCACGCCCTCGATGCCCTCGTCCTCGACGGCACACAGGCGCTCGACGTCGGCCATGTCGGCGAGCCCGCCCGAGGCGATGACGGGGATCGTCAGCGCCTGCGCGAGCTTGACGGTGGCCTCGATGTTGATGCCGGTGAGCATGCCGTCGCGGCCGATGTCGGTGTAGATCACGGCCTCGACGCCGTAGTCCTCGAACTTCTTCGCGAGGTCGATCACCTCGTGACCGGTGAGCTTGCTCCAGCCGTCGGTGGCGACCTTGCCGTCCTTCGCGTCGAGGCCGACGATGATGTGGCCGCCGAACGCGGTGCACGCGTCGCGCAGGAAACCCGGGTTCTTGACCGCCGCGGTGCCGATGATCACGTAGCTCAGCCCGTCGTCGAGGTAGCGCTCGATCGTGTCGAGGTCGCGGATGCCGCCGCCGAGCTGCACCGGGATCTCGTCGCCGACTTCCTTCAGGATCGCCTTGATCGCGCCCTCGTTGACGGGCTTGCCGGCGAACGCGCCGTTGAGGTCGACGAGGTGCAGCCGCCGCGCGCCGGCGTCGAGCCAGCGGCGCGCCATCGCGGCCGGGTCGTCGCCGAACGTCGTCGACGCGTTCATGTCGCCCTGCTGCAAGCGCACGCACTTGCCGTCTTTGAGGTCGATGGCCGGGATCAGCAACATGGCTCGGTCAGAGCGGGGGTGGACGAACGGGGCGCGAGAAGCGCGAGGCAGACCGCAGGACGATGGTCAGGGCTTCCAGTGCAGGAAGTTGCGGTACAGGGCCAGGCCGTGAGCGGCGCTCTTCTCGGGGTGGAACTGGGTGGCAAAAATATTATCCCGCGTCACTGCACAGGTAAAGCGCAGGCCGTACTCGGTTTCCCCGGCCGTGTGGCGCGCGTCGTCGGGCTGCGCGTAGTAGCTGTGCACGAAGTAGAACCACGCGCCATCGGGCACGCCCGACCACAGCGGGTGCGCGCGGGTCTGGAACACACGGTTCCAGCCCATCTGCGGCACCTTGTAGCGGCTGCCGTCCGGCTGGCGCTGCCCCTCGAGGCGGAAGCGCTTCACGCGCCCGGCGATCAGGCCGAGCCCGGGCGTGTCCTGCTCCTCGCTGTGGTCGAGCAGCATCTGCATGCCCACGCACACGCCCATCAGCGGCTTGTTGGCTGCCGCGTGCAGCACGGCCTCCTTCAGCCCCGAGTCGTGCAGTTCGCGCATGCAGTCGCGCATCGCGCCCTGGCCCGGCAGCACGACGCGCTCGGCGGCATAGACCTCCTCGGGGTTGCCGGTGACGATGACCTTCACGTCAGCGTCGCGCGCGACGTGCGCGACCGCCTGCGACACCGAGCGCAGGTTGCCCATGCCATAGTCGACGACGGCGACCGTGCGCGTCATGGCCTACAGCGTGCCCTTCGTCGACGGCACGACACCGGCCGCGCGCGGGTCGATCGCCACAGCCATGCGCAGCGCGCGGCCGAAGGCCTTGAACACCGTCTCGCACTGGTGGTGCGCGTTCGCGCCCTTCAGGTTGTCGACGTGCAGCGTGACCAGCGCGTGGTTCGCGAAGCCCTGGAAGAATTCGTAGGTCAGCTGGGTGTCGAAACCGCCGACCATGCCGCTCGTGAACGGCACGTGCAGGTGCAACCCCGGGCGGCCAGAGAAGTCGATCACGACGCGCGACAGCGCCTCGTCGAGCGGCACGTAGGCGTGGCCGTAGCGCACGAGGCCCTTCTTGTCGCCGACGGCTTTCGCCACCGCCATGCCGAGCGTGATGCCGACGTCTTCGACCGTGTGGTGGCCGTCGATGTGCAAGTCGCCCTGCGCCTCGACCTCGAGGTCGATCAGGCCGTGGCGCGCGACCTGGTCGAGCATGTGGTCGAAGAAGCCGATGCCGGTGGAGAGCTTCGACACTCCCGTGCCGTCGAGGTCGACGCGCACGCGGATGCGCGTTTCCTTCGTGTCGCGCCGGACTTCGGCGATGCGGTTCGTCGTCATAGGCTGGCTTTCAGCGCGTCGAGCATCAGCGTGTTCTCGTCCGGCGTGCCCACCGTCAGCCGCAGGCAGTTCGCGAGCAGCGGGTGCAGCGCCGAGACGTTCTTGACCAGCACGCCGCGCGCCTTCATGCCGGCGAACGTGCGCGCGGCGTCGCTCACGCGCACGAGGATCATGTTGGCCTCGCTCGGGTACGGCCGCACGCCGGGCAGCTCGCGCAGCGCGCGCTGCAGCCGCTCGCGCTCGGCGCGCAGCAGCGCGGCCTGCCGGGCGTATTCGTCGGCGTGGTCGAGCGCGAACAGCGTTGCCTCGGCGTTGAGCACGCTGACGTTGTACGGCGGGCGTACCTTGTCGATCTGCTCGACGAGCGCCGCCGCGCCGGCCAGATACCCGAGCCGCACGCCGGCGAGACCGAACTTCGAGAGCGTGCGCATCACGAGCACGTGGTCGTGATGCGCCATGCGCTGCATCCACGTGCGCGACGCGAACGGCTGGTACGCCTCGTCGAACACGACCAGGCCGTGCTGCTGCGCGACCGCGTCGACGATGCGGTCGATGACCGCGTCGTCCCACAGGTTCGCGGTCGGGTTGTTCGGGTACGCGAGGTAGGTGATCGCCGGGCGGTGGCGCTCGATCGCGGCGAGCATCGCCGCCTCGTCGAGCTCGAAGTCGGCGGCGAGCGGCACGCCGACGAAGCGCAGCCCCTGCAGCTTCGCCGACATCTCGTACATCACGAAGCCGGGCACCGGCGCGAGGATCGTCGCGCCCGGCACGTCGCACGCGAGTGCCAGCAGCGAGATCAGCTCGTCGGAACCGTTGCCGAGCATCAGCCTGCAGCCGGCCGGCAGTTCGACGAATTGCGAAAGCGCCGCGATCACGTCGGCGACGCACTGCGTCGGGTAGCGGTTGATCGCCACGCGCGCGAGCCGCTCGCCCAGTTCGCGCTGCAGCTCGGGCGGCAGGCGAAACGGGTTCTCCATCGCGTCGAGCTTGACGAGCCCGGCACTCGGCTGCACCGCGTAGGCGTGCATCGACTGCACGTCCTGGCGGATCGTGCGCGCGATGCGTTCGGCGAGCGTCGGCGTCATGGCGCGGGGGCGTCGAGCAGCTCGGGGCCAGCGACGAAGGGGTTGACGACCTGCAACTCGTCGATGCGTTGCCCGTGCTGCAGGTCCTCGCTGAGCAGCCACCGGCAGCCCTGCTGCTGCGCGGAGGCGACCATCAATGCGTCCCAGAAGTGCAGGCCGAAGCGCGACTCGACAGCCCACGCCGACTCGACCGTCGCGTGATCGACGAGCCACGGCTGCCAGCGCTGGAAACGCCGCACCTCGGCCCTGGCGTCGCCGGGTGGCATCGCCGGCGAGAGCTTGCGCGTGACGGTGACGTAGAACTCGTTGAGCACCTGCGTACTCAGCCGGCCGAGCCGCCGCACCCACAACTCGCGCAGCCACTGCCGGGCGGCACGGTGCTTGTCGGGGTGCGCGCGGTCTTCGGCGTAGACCAGCACGTTGGTATCAACGAAAACGGTCGAGCCGCTCGGCATAGATCTCGTCGCGCTTCGGGTAGGGGCGGCCGTCGGACGTGAAACTCAGGTCGCGCTCGAGCCACTCGCGCATCGCACGCTCGTAGGCGTCGTCGTGCCGCATCTTCTCGGCGAGGATCTCGCCAACCAGACGCGACACGCTCGTGTTGCGGCGCGCCGCTTCGAGCCGCGCCCACTCGGCGACGCGGTCGTCCATCGTGACGGTGACGTTCTTCATCGCAGAGCTCACGAAATCCGTGGATCACGATTTTCGTGTGTCACGAAGTTCGTGTCAATCTTGGCGCCCCATTCAGCGCAGCCGCATCCGCGCCGCCTCGGCGTGCGCCGGCAGCCCCTCGCCGTCGGCGAGCTCGCCGGCGATCGGCCCCAGCGCCTTGGCGCCGGCGTCGCTGACCTCGATCAGGCTCGAACGCTTGACGAAGTCGTAGACGCCCAGCGGCGAGCTGAAGCGCGCGGTGCCCGAGGTCGGCAGCACGTGGTTCGGCCCGGCGCAGTAGTCGCCGAGGCTCTCGCTCGTGAACGCACCGAGGAAGATCGCGCCGGCGTGCCTGAGCAGCGGCTCCCACCGCTGCGGCTCGGCGCTGGCGACCTCGAGGTGCTCGGGCGCGATGCGGTTGGCGATCGCGCACGCCTCTTCCATCGAGCGCGTGTGGATCAGCGCGCCGCGCCCTTCGAGCGACGCGCGGATGATGCCGGCGCGCGGCATCGTCGGCAGCAGCCGCTCGATCTCCTGCTGGACGCGGTCGATGTAGCCGCCGTCGGGGCACAGCAGGATGCTCTGCGCGAGTTCGTCGTGCTCGGCCTGGCTGAACAGGTCCATCGCGACCCAGTCGGGCGGTGTCGTGCCGTCGGCCAGCACGAGGATTTCGCTCGGCCCCGCGATCATGTCGATGCCGACCTGCCCGAAGACATGCTTCTTGGCGCTCGCGACGTAGGCGTTGCCGGGGCCGGTGATCTTGTCGACGCGCGGCACGGTGGCGGTGCCGTACGCGAGCGCCGCGACCGCCTGCGCGCCGCCGATCGCGAACGCGCGGTGCACGCCGGCCACCGCCGCCGCGGCGAGCACGAGGGCGTTGCGTTCCCCCTTCGGCGTCGGCACCACCATCACGATCTCGCCGACGCCGGCGACTTGCGCCGGGATCGCGTTCATCAGCACGCTCGACGGGTACGCCGCCTTGCCGCCGGGCACGTAGATGCCGACACGGTCCAGCGGCGTGACCTTCTGCCCGAGCAGCGTGCCGTCGGCGTCGCGGTAGCTCCAGCTGCGGCAGCAGGCGTCGCGCTGGCGCTCGTGGTAGTCGCGCACGCGCCGCGCGGCGTCCTCGAGCGCGGCGCGGCGCGCCGGCGCGAGTGCCGCGAGTGCGGCCTGCAGCTCGGCCTGCGGGATCTCGAGCGCGGCCACCGAGGCCGCCTGCACGCCGTCGAAACGCGCGGTGTATTCGAGCACCGCGGCGTCGCCGCGTGCGCGCACGTCGGCCAGGATCTGTGCGACGCGGGTCTCGATCTCGCGATCGGTGTCGGCCGACCAGTGCAGCAGGCGCTGGAAGTCCTGCTCGAACTCGAACGCGGCGGTGGTCAAACGGCGGATGGCGACGGTCATGGCGTTGGCGCGACGGCGGCGGCGAAGGCGTCGATCAGCGCGCGCAGCGGCTCGCGCTTGAGCTTGAGCGCGGCCTGGTTGACGACCAGCCGCGACGAGATGTCCATGATGCGTTCGACCTCGACGAGGTGGTTCGCGCGCAGCGTGCTGCCGGTCGAGACGAGGTCGACGATCGCGTCGGCCAGCCCCGTCAGCGGCGCGAGCTCCATCGAGCCGTACAGCTTGATCAGGTCGACGTGCACGCCCTTGTCGGCGAAGTGCTGGCGCGCCGTCTTCGTGTACTTGGTGGCCACGCGGATGCGCGCGCCCTGGCGCACGGCGGCGGCGTAGTCGTAGTCGTCGCGCACCGCCACGCTCATGCGGCAGCGCGCGATGCGCAGGTCCAGCGGCTGGTACAGCCCAGTGCCGTCGTGCTCGAGCAGCACGTCCTTGCCGGCGACGCCGAGGTCGGCGCCGCCGTACTGCACATAGGTCGGCACGTCGGACGCGCGCACCAGCACGACGCGCAGGTCGTCGCGGCTGGTCGGCAGGATCAGCTTGCGCGAGGTCTCGGGGTTCTCGAGCACGCGCACGCCGGCGCGCTCGAGCAGCGGCAGCGTCTCGTCGAAGATGCGGCCCTTCGACAGCGCCAGCGTGATGCTCATGCCTTCACTCTCTCGATGTCGGCGCCGAGCGCGCGCAGCTTGACTTCCATGCGGTCGTAGCCGCGGTCGAGGTGGTAGATGCGGTCGACCACCGTCTCGCCGTCGGCGACCAGCCCGGCGATCACGAGGCTGGCCGACGCGCGCAGGTCGGTGGCCATCACGGTGGCGCCCGACAGCCGCGGCACGCCGTGCACGACGGCCGTGTGGCCGTCGACCTCGATCTTCGCGCCCAGCCGCGCCAGCTCGTTGACGTGCATGAAGCGGTTCTCGAAGATCGTCTCGCTCACGCGCGAGGTGCCGTCGGCGATGCAGCCGAGCACCATCATCTGCGCCTGCATGTCGGTCGGGAACGCCGGGTACTCGCTGGTGCGAAAGCTCACCGGCCGCGGCCGGCCGCTCATGCGCACCTCGATGACGCCGTCGCCGGCGTCGACGCTCACGCCGGCCTCGCGCAGCTTGTCGATCACGGCGTCGAGGTGGTCGGCGCGCGCGCCGCGCAGCCGCGCGTGGCCGCCGGCGGCGCCGACGGCGCACAGGAAGGTGCCGGTCTCGATGCGGTCGGGGATGATGCGGTGCGGCGTGCGCGGCGCGTGCAGCGCGTCGACACCCTGGATGCGGATGCGGCTCGTGCCGTGGCCGTCGATCTTCGCGCCCATCGCGATCAGCAGCTCGGCGAGGTCGACGACCTCGGGCTCCTGCGCCGCGTTCTCGAGCACCGTCTCGCCGCGCGCCAGCGCCGCGGCCATCAGGAAGTTCTCGGTGCCGGTGACGGTGATCATGTCGGTCGTGATGCGCGCGCCGCGCAGCCCGCCGGCCGGGGCCTGCGCGACGATGTAGCCGTGCTCGACCGCGATCTCGGCGCCCATCGCCTGCAGCCCCTTGATGTGCTGGTCCACCGGGCGCGAGCCGATCGCGCAGCCGCCGGGCAGCGACACACGCGCCGCGCCGCAGCGCGCGAGCAGCGGCCCGAGCACGAGCACCGACGCGCGCATCGTCTTGACGAGGTCGTACGGCGCCTCGGGCGCCGTGATGCGGCTGGCGTCAAGCGTGACGACGTCGGGCTGCGCCTCGCCGCGCTCGATGCGCACGCCCATGTGCGCGAGCAGCTTGAGCATCGTCGCGACGTCCTGCAGCCGCGGCACGTTGGCCAGCGTCAGCGGCTCGGCGGTCAGCAGCGCGGCGCACAGGTCGGGCAGCGCGGCGTTCTTCGCGCCGGCGATCACCACCTCACCCTCGAGGAGGCGGCCACCGCGGATCCGGAGTTTGTCCATGGCTTCGGGGCGGCGGCGCCGCGGGCGGGAGGCGGACGGCGCGGGCCCGATGCCGTCGCGCACGCCCCCACCGCCGCGGTCGCCGCGGCGGTGTTCAGTGGTGGTGGGGGGCGCTCCGGCCGGCGGCCGGCCCGTCCTGGGCGGCCCACTCGGCGGGGGTCAGCGTCTTCATCGACAGCGCGTGGATTTGCTCACGCATTCTATCGCCCAGCGCCGCGTAGACGCGCTGGTGGCGCGCGACGCGCGAGCGGCCGTCGAACTCGCGCGAGACGATGGTCGCGAAAAAATGGCGGCCATCGCCTTCGACTTCGAGATGCTCGCAGTCGAGGCCGGCGGCAATATAGGCGCGCACGTCGGCGGCGGTCGGATCGGCCATGGTGCGCCGATTGTAAGGACGGCCCTGCCCGCTCGCCGTCGACCCTCCCCGAAAGGCCTGCGATGGAATCCCTCGATGCCCTCGGCCTCGCGCCGACCACGCTGCTCAAGTGGCTGCTCGCCGCTGCCGTGCTCGCGTGGGCGGCGTGGGTCTACAACCGGCTCGTGCGGCTGCGCAACGAGATCGCCAACGCGTTTGCGCAGATCGACGTGCAGCTCAAGCGCCGCTACGACCTGGTGCCCAACCTCGTCGAGGTGGCGCGCAAGTACCTGCAGCACGAGCGCGCCACGCTCGAGGCCGTGACCGCCGCGCGCAACACCGCGCGCGCCGCGGCCGACCGCGCGAAGCAGGCCCCCGCCGACCCCGGCCTGATCGGCGCACTGGCCGCCGCCGACGGCGTGCTCGGCGGCGCGCTCGGCCGGCTGATGGCCGTCGCCGAAGCCTACCCCGAGCTGAAGGCCGACAAGACGATGCGCGAGTTGAGCGAGGAGCTGACGCACACCGAGAACCGTGTCGCGTTCGCGCGCCAGGCGTTCAACGACGCGGTGCTCGACCACAACAACGCCGTGCAGCACTTCCCGTCGCTGATCGTCGCGCGGCTGACAGGCTTTCGGCCGGCCGCGATGCTCGAGTCGACCGCGAGCGACGAGGAGCGACGCGCGCCGCGCGTGCAGTTCTGACGCGCCGCGGACGCGGACCGCTCGCGGGCACGATGCGCTTTCGCCGCCACCAGGAGGCCGCGCAGGCGAGCTCACGGCAGCTGCTCGCGCTGTTCGTGCTCGTCGTCGCCGGTCTCGTGCTGGCCGTCAACGGCGCGCTCGCGCTCGCGTACCGCGTGACGGTGCCGTGGGCCAGCGGCTACCCCGACTGGTTCTTCGCGACCAACACCGCGCTCGTGCTGCTGTACGTGCTCGGCGGCTGCGCCGTCGAGTCGATGCGGCTGCGCGAGGGTGGCGCGCACGTCGCGCGGCTGGCCGGCGCGCGCGAGGCCGACCGCGCCGACGTGCTCGAACGCCGGCTGGCCAACGTCGTCGCCGAGGTGGCGATCGCCGCCAACACGAAGCCGCCGGCGGCGTGGGTGCTGCCGCGCGAGGACGCGATCAACGCCTTCGCCGCCGGCTGGAGCGCCGACGACGCGGTGGTCGCCGTCACGCGCGGCGCGCTCGAGCGGCTCGACCGCGCCGAGCTGCAGGGCGTCGTCGCGCACGAGATCAGCCACCTCGTGCACGGCGACACGACGCTGAACATGCGGCTGATCGGCATGGTCTGGGGGCTGCGGCTGCTGTTCGACCTCGGCCACGAGCTGACCGAGCCCGACGCGCGCGGACGTCGCCACGCCGGCGTGCTGTTCGGGCTCGCGCTGATGGCGGTGGGCGCGCTCGGCTGGGCCGCCGGGCGACTGCTGCAGGCCGCGGTGTCGCGCCAGCGCGAGTTCCTCGCCGACGCGTCGGCCGTCAAGTACACGCGGCAGGTCGCCGGGCTCGGTGGCGCACTGCGCAAGATCGCCGAGCAGCAGCGCACGCACGCCGATGCGCTGTCGGCGCGCGCCGGGCCGCTCGCGCACCTGTTCCTCGTCTCGTCGTCGTTCGGCGCCTGGTGGGCGACGCACCCGCCGCTGGCCGAGCGCATCCGCCGCCTGTACGGCCGCGCGATGCCCGACCTGCCTGCCGACCCGCTGCCACGCCCGGTCGCCGACGAGCCACGGCTGCCGATCGCGGCGCTGGCGCCGGCCACCGGGCGCGCCGCCGCTGCGGCTGGCGCGACGCCTGCCCCGCCCGAGGCCGCCCGCCACGATGCGGTGCAGCGGCCCGCGCTGGCCGACCCCGGCGCGCAGCGCGCCACGCGCGAAGCCGAGGCGCTGGCGCGCATCGCGCACTGGCAGGGGCCGGGCGAGCTGCGCGCCGCGCTGCTGACGCTGCTGCGTCCGGCCGCGGCTCCCCCGCACGCCGCGGCGTGGCAGCCGCTGCCGGCCGCACGCGCGGCGGCGATGCAAGGCGACCTCGCCGCGCTGGGGCCGGCCGCCAGGCTCGCGGTGTTCGACGCGCTGGCGCGGCGCGCGGCGCAGGCCCCCG
>NZ_JALBGB010000035.1:0-33386 GCF_022631395.1 Calidifontimicrobium sp. SYSU G02091 | reverse complement strand
CGGCCCGCGCCGGCGCCGAGGCTGCGGCCGGCGCGACGGCCGCAGCCGTGGCCGGCGACATCGCCGCGCGGCGGCGCTTGAGCATGCGTTCGCGCACGTAGTCCTGGAACGACAGCGTGCTCATCGCGAGGCGCTCGACGTCGCGGCCGACGTCGGTGTCGATCTCGGCGTCGGGCTCGGGGCTTTGCGTCGGCGCGAACTCGCGCTCGAGATCCAGCCGCGGCTCGACGCGCTCGCGGCGCTCCTCGCGCGCGCTGCGCTCGGCGCGGGCCGCCGTGCGCGGCTCGGTGTGGGCGGGCGCCGCCACCGCGGCCTTCGGCGCCGTCTGCGCGAGCTGCTCGATGTGCTGCAGGCCGTCGCTGGGCATCGCCAGCACCTCGACGCCTTCGGCGCACGGCTTCGTCGACAGCACGACGGCGTGCTCGCCGAAGGCCTGGCGCACGGCCTGCAGGGCTTCGCGCGAGGTGCGGCCGGTGAAACGCTTGACGTTCATGTCGCAGCTCCGAGGATCGAACCGATGCGGATCGTGTGGGTGTCAGGGATCTCGCTGTGCGCCAGCACCTTCAGCCGCGGCGCGGCGCGCTTGAGCAGCTGCGCCATCGGCACGCGGATCGCGTCGGGCACGAGCAGGCACGCGGGCACGCCGAGGTCCTCCTGCTGGCGCGCGACGTCGGCGGCGCTGCGCGTCAGCGTGTCGGCGATGCCGGGGTCGAGCGCGGCACCGTGCGGGCTCGTCAGCGCCTGCGTGACCAGCCGCTCGAGCTCGGGCTCGAGCGCGATCACGTCGAGCTCCTTCACCGGCCCGTAGATCTGCTGCACGATGGCCGGCGCGAGGTGGATGCGCACGCGCCGCGCGAGCTCGGCCGGGTCGGTCACCGTCGAGGCGTGCTCGGCGAGGCACTCGACGATCGAGCGCAGATCCCGGATGTGCACGCCTTCCTCGAGCAGCAGCTGCAGCACCTTCTGCAGCGTGGCGATTCCGACCATCTTGGGGATCACGTCTTCGATCAGCTTGGGCGCCAGCTTCGTGATGTGGTCGACGAGCGCCTGCGTCTCCACGCGGCCCAGCAGCTTGGCGGCGTGGACCTGCATCAAGTGTGAGAGGTGGGTCGCGATGACGGTCGCGCAATCAACGACGGTGAACCCGGCCATTTGGGCCTGCTCGCGCACGCGCTCCTCGATCCACACCGCGGGCAGCCCGAATGCCGGGTCGGTGGTGCTCGTGCCGGGCAGGCGCTGCGTCGCGCCGCCGGGGTTGATCGCCAGCAGCATGCCGGGGAAGGCCTCGCCCTCGCCGACGACGGCGCCGCGCAGCGTCACGCGGTACATGCTGGGCTTGAGGTCGAGGTTGTCGCGGATGTGCACCGGCGGCGGCAGGAAGCCGACGTCCTGCGCGAACTTCTTGCGCACGCCCTTGATGCGGCCGAGCAGGTCGCCCTGGCGCGACTTGTCGACCAGCGCGATGAGCCGGTAGCCGACTTCGAGCCCCAGCGTGTCGACCGGCACCAGGTCGTCCCAGCTCGCCTCGGCGTTGGCCGGCGCGACCTCGGTAGCCGCCGCCGGCGGCGCGGCCGCGGCGCGCTGCGCGCGCCGGTGCAGCGTCCATGCGAGCGCGCCGATCGCCGCGCCGAGCAGCAGGAACACGACGTTGGGCATGCCCGGGATCAGCCCGAGCGCGCCGACGATGGACGCGGCGATCGCCAGCGCCTTCGGCGAGTCGAACATCTGCGCGCGGATCTGCGTGCCGATGTCCTGCCCCTTGCCGACGCGCGTGACGACCATCGCGGCGGCCACCGAGATCAGCAGCGCCGGCACCTGCGCGACGAGCGCGTCGCCGACCGCGAGCAGCACGTAGTTGCTCGCCGCCTCGGCGGCCGACAGCCCGTGCTGCAGCATGCCGATCAGCAGCCCGCCGACGACGTTGATGACGAGGATCAGCAGCGCCGCGATCGCGTCGCCGCGCACGAACTTGCTCGCACCGTCCATCGAGCCGAAGAACTCGGCCTCCTCGCCGACCTCGGCGCGCCGGCGCTTGGCCTCGGCCTCGTCGATCAGCCCGGCGTTGAGGTCGGCGTCGATCGCCATCTGCTTGCCGGGCATCGCGTCAAGGGTGAAGCGCGCGCCGACCTCGGCGATGCGCTCGGCACCCTTGGTGACGACGATGAAGTTGATGACGACGAGGATCGCGAACACGATCAGGCCGACCGCGAAGTTCCCGCCGATCAGGAAGTGGCCGAAGCTCTCGATCACGCGGCCGGCGGCGCCGGTGCCGGTGTGGCCCTCCATCAGCACGACGCGGGTGGAGGCGACGTTGAGCGACAGCCGCAGCAGCGTCGTGATCAGCAGCACCGCCGGGAAGGCGGCGAACTCGAGCGGCTTGCGCATCTGCGCGGCGACCATCATCACGACGAGCGCCAGCGCGATGTTGAACGTGAACAGCAGGTCGAGCGCGAACGGCGGCAGCGGCAGCACCATCATCGCCAGCACGAGCACGACGAACACCGGCGCCATCAGCGCCTTGGCGGTCGCAGCGCCCGGGGCGCCGCCCTCGCCGCCGAGCCAGGTCTGCACCTGCTGCACGAGCGCGTTCATGCGTCAGCTCCCGCGGCGCCGCGGCGGCGGTGGGGGTCGAGCTCGGGCGGCACCGGCAGCGGCGGCAGGTCGCCCTCGGCGATGTCGCCGACGCGCCCGCGGCCAAGCGCATCGCGCAGGCGGTACACGTGCGCAAGGACCTGCGCGACGGCGGCGAACAGCGCCGCCGGCACCTCCTGGTCGACCTCGGTGTGCGCGTACAGCGCGCGCGCCAGCGGCGGCGCCTGCAGCACCGGCACGCGCGCCTCGCGCGCGAGGTCGCGGATCTTCAGCGCCAGCAGGTCGGCACCCTTGGCGACGACGCGCGGCGCGGCCATCGCGCGCTCGTCGTACTTCAGCGCCACCGCGTAGTGCGTCGGGTTCATCACGACGAGGTCGGCGCCGGCCACGGCGGCGAGCATGCGCGTGCGCGACATCTCGCGCATGCGCGTGCGGATGCGGCCCTTGACCTCGGGGCTGCCCTCGGTCTCCTTGAGCTCCTGCTTGACTTCCTGGTGGCTCATCTTCAGCCGCTGGGCCAGCAGGTGGCGCTGCAGCGGCACGTCGACGAGCGCGAAGCCGGCCAACGCCAGCGCCAGCAGCGCGAGCCCGCCGAACAGCAGGCCCGACGCCTCGGCGAGCGCTGCGGGCAGCGGCAGCGCAATGACCTGCTGGATCTCGCCGAGCTTGGCGTGCAGGTACAGCGCACCGACCGTGCCCAGCACGACGGCGAGCACGCTGGCCTTGAGCGTGTCGGTGAGCTGCTGCTTCGAGAACATGCGCCCGAAGCCGGCGATCGGGTTGATCTTGCCGAGCTTGGGCACGAGCGGCTTGGCGGTGAAGTTCCAGCCGCCGACCAGCGTCGCCGCCGCGACTGCGAGCGCGATCACCAGCGCCCCGAGCGCGATCACGACGGCGCCGCCCTGCCAGACGAAGCCGGCCAGGCGCTCGACCATGCGCTGCGGGTCGGCGACGAGCGCCGGATCGACCCGCAGCCCGTCGGCCACCAGTTCGCGCAGCATCGCCGCCATCAGCGGCCCGGCCAGCAGCAGCGCGCCGAGCGCGCCGGCGACGACGGCGAAGTGCCCGAGATCGCGCGAGCGCGCGATCTGCCCTTCCTCGCGCGCCTTGCGGATCTTGCGCGGGGTCGCGGGCAGTGTCTTGTTCTGGGAGGACTCGTCGGCCATGGCGGCAGCGGGGCAACGCACGGCATGTTGCCGACGGGGGGCGCCGACTTGAGCCCGATAAGCGGCCGAAACGGCGCGATGTTCCGCCTGCGGTGACATGCGGCACGCCGGACCCCGGCGCGGCCGTTCCGACGCAGCGGCCGTCTACACTCGCGAAATGAACGAACCAGTACATCGCGAGTTGCCGAAGTTGCGGGCCGCCGCGGCGCCTGCCAAGCGCGGGCGGCCCCGTGTCGATGCAGCGGGCGGCCACGACCCCGGGCACACGATCGCCGACATCATCGCGGTGGCGACACGCGAGTTCGCCGAAAAGGGCCTGGCGGGCGCGCGCATCGACGACATCGCCGACGCGATGCGCACCAGCAAGCGCATGATCTATTACTACTTCGGCAGCAAGGAAGGCCTTTACGTGCGGGTGCTGGAGGAAGCCTACCGCCGCATCCGCGCGATCGAGGCCAGTCTGCAACTCGAGGATCTCGCGCCCGAGGACGCGCTGCGCAAGCTGGTCGGCTTCACGTTCGACTACCAGCTCGCGAACCCCGACTTCGTGCGCCTGGTGATGAACGAGAACATCCACCGCGGCGCGTACCTGGCACAAAGCGAGGTCATCCAGCAGCTGAACGTGCCGGCGATCGAGGCGGTGCGCGGCGTGATCGAGCGCGGGGTCAAGGCCGGCGTGTTCCGCCGCGGCGTCGACGCGCTCGACGTGCACACCTCGATCAGCGCGCTGTGCTTCTTCAACGTCTCGAACCGGCACACGTTCTCGCTGATCTTCCGCCGCGACCCCGACTCGCCGAAGGCGATCGCCGAGCGGCGCGACCAGATCGTCGAGATGGTCGTGCGCTATCTGCGCAAGTAGCGGCCGGCACCGGTCTCAGGGTTTGCCCGATGTACAGAACTAACTAGTTCGTACATTCTTCGGTCCGCGGGTGCTGCACCGCCCCGCTGCCACGACGACCAAGCCCCGCAAGACTGCCGAGGAGACCACGACGTGACGCGCTGGATCGACCGTTACTGCCGACTGCTCGACGCGCTGATCGCGCTCGCGCTGGCGGTGATGGTCGTGCTCGTGTTCGGCAACGTCGTGCTGCGCTACGCGTTCAACTCGGGCATCACGGTGTCGGAGGAACTGTCGCGCTGGCTGTTCCTGTGGGTCACGTTCCTCGGTGCCGTCGTCGCGCTGAAGAACCACGGGCACCTGGGCACCGACCTCGTCGTCGCCCGCCTGCCGCGCGCGCTGCGCCGGGTGTGCCTGGTCGTCGCGCAGGCACTGATGCTGTGGGCCACGGCGCTGCTGCTGCAGGGCAGCCTCGCGCAGACGCGCATCAACTGGGACGTCGAGGCGCCCGTCAGCGGGCTGTCGGTGGGCTGGTTCTACGGCGCTGGCGTCGCGTTCGCGGTGCCCGCGCTGGTGCTGCTCGCCGTCGACCTGTGGCGCGCGCTGACCGGGCGCAGCACCGACGCGCACACGGGCGTCGAGCACTGAACGGCAAGGCGCGGCGATGACGGTGCTCGTCTTCCTCGGTTCGCTGCTCGGCGCGATGGCGCTGGGCATCCCGATCGCCTACGCGCTGCTGCTGTCGGGCATGGCGCTGATGTGGCACCTCGACCTGTTCGACGCCCAGATCCTGGCGCAGAACGTGATCAACGGCGCCGACAGCTTCCCGCTGCTGGCGGTGCCGTTCTTCATGCTCGCCGGCGAGATCATGAACGCCGGCGGGCTGAGTCGGCGCATCGTCAACCTCGCGCTGGCGCTGTTCGGCCACGTGCGCGGCGGGCTGGGCTACGTGACGATCCTCGCCGCGTGCCTGATGGCGGCGCTGTCGGGCTCGGCGGTCGCCGACACCGCGGCGCTGGCCGCGCTGCTGCTGCCGATGATGGTCAAGGCCGGCCACGACCGCGCGCGCGCCGGCGGCCTGATCGCGTCGGCCGGCATCATCGCGCCGGTGATCCCGCCGTCGATCGGCTTCGTGATCTTCGGCGTCGCGGCCAACGTCTCGATCACCCGCCTGTTCCTCGCCGGCATCGTGCCCGGGCTGCTGATGGGTGTGGCGATCGCCGTCACATGGTGGCTCGTCGCGCGGCGCGAAGGCGCGACGCCGCCGCCTCGGGCCACGCGTGCCGAGATGCTCAAGGCGCTGCGCGAGTCGACGTGGGCGCTGTTCCTGCCCGTCATCGTGCTCGTCGGGCTGAAGATGGGCGTGTTCACGCCGACCGAGGCCGCCGTGGTGGCCGCCGTCTACGCCCTGTTCGTGGCGACCGTCGTCTACCGCGAGATGCACGTCAAGGCGCTGTACGCGGTGTTCGTCGCGGCCGCACGCACGAGCGCGGTGATCATGTTCCTCGTCGCCGCGGCGATGGTCTCGGCGTGGCTGATCACGGTGGCCGCGCTGCCGCAGCAGATGATCGCGCTGCTGCAGCCGCTGCTCGACCAACCGACGCTGCTGCTCATCGCGATCATGCTGCTCGTGATCGCGATCGGCACGGCGATGGACATGACGCCGACGATCCTGATCCTGACACCGGTGCTGATGCCGGTCGTCAAGGCCGCGGGCATCGACCCCGTCTACTTCGGCGTGCTGTTCATCATGAACAACGCGATCGGCCTGATCACGCCGCCGGTGGGCACCGTGCTCAACGTCGTCGCCGGCGTCGGGCGCATGCCGCTGGACCACGTGATCCGCGGCGTGTGGCCGTTCATGCTGGCCCAGTTCGGCGTGCTCGCGCTGCTGATCGCATTCCCGTCGATCGTCCTCGTCCCGATGCGCTGGCTCACGAGCTGACGCTGCCTTGCCCACCACCACCCCAGGAGACCCGCGATGACCTCCCTGCCCCGCCTGACCCGCCGCACCGCTGCGGCGCTCGCCGCCATGCTGCCGCTGGCGCTGGCCTCGACCGCCGCGCCCGCGCAGGACATCAAGGAACGCACGTTCAAGGTCGCACAGCAGAACCCCAAGGGCCACCCGCTGGTCACCGGCGCCGAGAAGTTCGCCGAGCTCGTCGCCGCCAAGAGCGGCGGCAAGCTCAAGGTCAACCTGTTCCCCGGCGGCACGCTGGGCAGCGACGCGGCCAGCGTCTCGGCGCTGCAGGGCGGCACGATCGAGATCGTCGTGCTGAATTCGGGCATCCTCGCGTCGCAGGTCAAGGAGTTCGCGGTCTACGACTTCCCGTTCATGTTCGCGACGCCGCAGGAGGCCGACGCCGTCGTCGACGGCCCGTTCGGCCAGGGCCTGCACGCGAAGCTGGCCGACAAGGGCATCGTCGGGCTCGCGTACTGGGAGCTGGGCTTCCGCAACCTGACCAACAACCGCCGCGCGATCCACAAGGTCGACGACATCGCCGGCCTGAAGCTGCGCGTGATCCCGAACGCAATCAATGTCGACTGGGTCAAGGCGCTGGGCGCCAACCCGACGCCGCTCGCGTTCCCCGAGCTGTACGCCGCGCTCGAGCAGCGCGCGATCGACGGCCAGGAGAACCCGCTGTCGGTGATCCTCGCCAACAAGTTCTACGAGGTGCAGAAGTTCCTGACGCTGACCAACCACCAGTACAACCCGCAGTCGGTGATCTTCAGCAAGAAGGTCTGGGACACGCTGTCGGCCGACGAGCGCAAGATCCTGCAGGACGCCGCCGTCGAGGCCGGCCGCTTCCAGCGCCAGGTCTCGCGCGACGCCGCCGCCGGCCAGCTCGCCGAGCTGAAGAAGCTGGGCATGACGGTGACCGAGCTGCCGCCGGCCGAGATGGCCAAGCTGCGCGAGCTGATGAAGCCGGTGATCGACAAGCACAGCGAGTCGGTCGGCGTCGAGACGGTCAAGGCCCTGCAGGCCGAGATCGCCAAGGTGCGCCGCTGAGCCGCCGCGCAGGGGAGGCAGCCCGATGAGTCCCGACGCCGTCGTCGAGCGCACCGCCCACCCGGTGGCAGGCGGGCAGCGCAAGCTGCTCGTCGGGCTCATCGGCGCCGGCATCCAGCGCTCGCTGACGCCGGCGATGCACGAGGAAGAAGCGCGCCACCACGGCCTCGCGCTGCACTACCAGCTGATCGACCTCGAGCGCACGCACGCCGGCGTCGAAGCGCTGCCGACGCTGCTCGCCGCGGCGCGCACGATGGGCTTCGCCGGGCTCAACATCACGTACCCGTGCAAGCAGGCAGTGATCCCGCTGCTCGACGAGCTGTCGGACGAGGCGCGCGCAATGGGTGCCGTCAACACCGTCGTGTTCCGCGACGGGCGCGCCGTCGGCCACAACACCGACGGGTCGGGCTGGGCCTGGGGATTCGAGCGCGCGCTGCCACACGCCGACCTGTCGCGCGTCGTGCTGCTCGGCGCCGGCGGCGCCGGCTCGGCGATCGCGCACGCGGTGCTGCGGCTCGGCGCGCAGCACCTGAGCATCGTCGACCACGACGCGCGCCGTGCTGCCGAGCTGGCCGCGAGCCTCGGTGCGGTCTACGGCCGCGAGCGCGTCGCCGCTGCCGACCTCGACACGGCGATGGCCGACGCCACCGGCCTGATCCACGCGACCCCGACCGGCATGGCCAAGCTGCCCGGCCTGCCGCTGCCGGCCGCGCTGCTGCACCCGCGGCTGTGGGTCAGCGAGATCGTCTACTTCCCGCTCGACACCGCGCTGCTGCAGGCCGCGCGCGCGCGCGGCTGCGCCACCGCCGACGGCGGCTGGATGGCGGTCGGCCAGGCCGTCGGCGCATTCCGCCTTTTCACCGGGCTCGAGCCCGACGCCGCGCGCATGGACGCGCACTTCCGCCGGCTGCTGCAGCAGCGCGGCTGATCCCGCAGGAGGCCGCGATGCCCGCCGCCACCGAACGCGAACCGCTGACCGACACCGACAACCCGCTCGGCCTCGAGGGCATCGAGTACGTCGAATACACGACGTCGCGCCCGCAGGCGCTCGGGCAGGTGCTCGAGCGTTTCGGCTTCCGCCCGGTCGCGCGCCACCGCTCGCGCGAGGTGCTGCTGTACCGCCAGGGCGCGATGAACGTCGTCGTCAACGCGCACGCCGGCGCGCTGCCGCCGCCCGAGGCACCGGCGCTGGCCGCGCTCGCGCTGCGCGTGCGCGACGCCGCCGCCGCTCATGCGCGCTGCGTCGCACTCGGCGCGTGGGACGCGCCGGTGCAGGTGGCGCCGATGGAGCTGCACATCCCGGCGGTCCACGGCGTGGGGCACAGCCGCCTGTACTTCGTCGACCGCTGGCGCGACTTCTCGATCTACGACGTCGACTTCGTGCCGGTGCCCGGCGTCGATCCGCATCCGCCCGCACTCGCCGGGCTGCACTGGTTCGGCATCGTGCAGTACATCGGCACCGGGCGCACCGCCGACTGGGTGCACTTCTACACCGAGCTGCTCGGCTGCCGGCTGCTCGCGCCCGACACCCGCTTCGGCGTGCTGCCGCGCGGGCGCGTGCTGCAAAGCCCCGACGGCAGTCTGCACCTGCAGCTCGTCGAGCCCGAGCCGTCGGACGTCGACGGCGGCAACGAACGGATGCAGCGCGTCGCGTTCGGTGCGCCTGACGTCGGTGCGGCGGTGCAGGCGCTGCGTGCGCGCGGCGTCGAGTTCGTGCAGACGCCGCAGCTGCCGGTGAGCGAGTGCGGCGCGCTGGCGCAAGGCGGGCTCGACGGCCTGCTGTTCGAGCTCGTGCGCCATGCAGCCTGAGGAGCGCGTGATGCACGCCAGCGACTTCGGCATGGACACGATCACGCTGGCCGGGCCGCTGGCGGCCAAGCTGCGCGCGGTGCGCGCAGCGGGCTTCACGCAGATCATGCTCGCCGCGCGCGACCTCGTCGGCCACCCCGACGGCTGGCGCGCCGCGGTGCGCGAGGTGCACGAAAGCGGCCTGCGCGTGACCGGCTTCCAGGTGCTGCGCGACTTCGAAGGCCTGTCGGGGCACCTGCACGACTACAAGGTCGACGTCGCGAAAGCGATGCTCGAGATGTGCGCCGCGCTGCGCTGCCGCGTGCTGCTGGCGTGCTCGTCGACGTCGCAGCACGCCAGCGGCGAGCCCGACGCGATCGCGCGCGACCTGCGCAAGCTCGCGCTGCTGGCGCTGCCGCACGGCATCCGCGTCGCCTACGAGGGGCTGTCGTGGGGGCGGCACGTCAACGAGTTCACGACGGCGTGGGACGTCGTGCAGCGCGCCGACGCGCCCAACCTCGGGCTGGGCATCGACTCGTACCACATCCTCGCGACACAGACCGCGCTCGCGCACCTCGCCGCCGTCGACGCGCGCAAGATCTTCCTCGTGCAGCTCGCGGACTTCATGTGGCAGGAGGTGCGCACGCCCGAGGAGCGCATCACGACGGCGCGCACGATGCGCGTGTTCCCCGGCGAGGGCGTGCACTCGCGCGCGATCGCCGAGCTCGTGCTCGCGCTCGACGGCATGGGCTACCGCGGCGACTACAGCTTCGAAGTGTTCAACGACGACTACACGCAGCTGCCGCTGGAGACGGTGGCCGCGCGCGCACGGCGCGCCGCGCTGTGGCTGTCGGAAGACGTGCTCGGCCGCGCGACGCCGCCGGCGAATACCATGCGGCTGCGCGAACTCGCGGGAACCCCATGAACGTTCTTCTCCTCAACGGCCCCAACCTGAACCTGCTCGGCACGCGCGAGCCGCAGATCTACGGCGCGACGACGCTGGCCGACGTCGAGGCGATGCTCGCCGCCGACGCCGCCGCCGCCGGCGTCGGGCTCGAGTGCTTCCAGAGCAACCACGAAGGCGCGCTGATCGACCGCATCCATGCCGCGCGCGGCCGCGTCGACTGGATCGTCATCAACCCCGGCGGGCTGACGCACACCAGCGTCGCACTGCGCGACGCGCTGGCCGGCGTCGCGATCCCGTTCGTCGAGGTGCACATCAGCAACGTGCACAAGCGCGAGCCGTTCCGCCACCACTCGTACCTCAGCGACGTCGCCGAGGGCGTGATCGCCGGCCTCGGCGTGTACGGCTACCGCGCCGCGCTGGCCTTCATCGTCGCGAAGACGCGCTGACGCCGCGCGGCCGGCGTCGCTACAGCGCGTCGCCGGCCAGCGCCTCGCGCACCGCCGGCAGCTGGCGGCGCGACACCGCAAGCCACTCGTCGGTCGGCGCGACGCGCACGGCCCAGCCTTCGCCGTCGTCGGTGCCGAGCGCGCGGCGCTCGAGTGCGCGCACCGCGCGCTTGGCCACCAGCGCGTTGCGGTGGATGCGGATGAAGCGCCCCGCGAGCCGCGGCTCGAGCTCGGTCAGCGACTCGTCGAGCAGGTGCGTGTGCGACGCGGTGCGCAGCGTGACGTACTTCAGCTCGGCCTTCAGGTACAGCACTTCCGACACGGGCACGCGGATCACGCGCCCGCGCTCGTTGACGACGACGACGCCGCCGTCGTCTTCGGGAGCAGCCGCGGTCGCGGGCGCGGCCAGCCGCTGCGCGGCGCGCTTGAGCGCCTGCTGCAGCCGCTCGCGGCGCACCGGCTTGGTCAGGTAGTCGGTGGCCTCGACGTCGAACGCGTGCAGCGCGTGCTCGCCGTGCGCGGTGACGAACACGATCGCGCCGACGCGCCCGGCGTAGGCCGCGTCGGCGCGCAAGCGCTCGGCCAGCTGCAGCCCGCTGGCGCCGGGCATCTGGATGTCGAGCAGCACGACGTCGGCGTCGTGCGCGGCCAGCCACGCCAGCGCCGACGCGGGGTCGCCGGCCTCGCCGGCCACGCGGCACGGCGGGTCGGCGCACTCCTGCACCAGTGACGACAGGCGCAGCCGCGCGAGCGGCTCGTCGTCGACGATCAGCACACGCAACGCGGACGTCATCGGTTCGGCAGGCACCTACAGCGGCACGACGATGCGCACACGATAGCGGTCGCCGTCGCGGCGTGCGTCGAACTGCGCGCCGACGTCGTGCAACAGGCGAAGTCTTTCACGCACATTGGCCAGCGCGATGCCGTGGCCGGGGTTCGGCGGCCCGCCGGCGACCGTGTTGTCGATCGCGACCTCGGCCTGCCCGCGCCGCGCGCGCGTGCGCACGCGCAGCACGCCGCCGCCACGGGCCCCCTCGATGCCGTGGCGCACCGCGTTCTCGACCAGCGGCTGCAGCACCAGCGGCGGCATCAGCGCGGCGCCGGCGGCCGGGTCGAGCTCCCACTCGATGCGCAGCCGATCGCCGAAGCGCAGCTGCTCGATGGCGAGGTAGCGCTGCGCGAGCTCGATCTCGTCGGCCAGCGTCGTCGCCGGCCGCGGCTCGGCGAGCGCGACACGGAACAGCTCGGCCAGGTCCTCGAGCACCGCCTCGGCGCGCGCCGGCTCGACGCGCACGAGCGCGATCGCGGTGTTCAGCGCGTTGAACAGGAAGTGCGGGCGGATGCGCGCCTGCAGTTCGGCCAGCCGCGCCGACGCGTCGGCCGGCCGGCGCGCGCGCGCGCGCGCCTCGAGCCACGCCATCAGCGGCGCGGCCAGCGCCGCGCCGGCCAGCGGCAGCGCGAGCGCGCGCGGCACACTCCACGCGAACAGGTCCAGCGCGACCAGCGGCAGGCACGCGAGCACGGCCAGCGCGCCCGCGAGCGTCAGCCCGGCGGCCAGGCGCACGCCGGGCTCGGCGCGCTGCAGTGGCCGGCGCAGCGCGCACAGCACGACGAGCCACAGCAGCGTGCCGACGAGCCCCGCGGCCAGCAGCGGGCCCAGCAGCGCCAGCGCCTGCGCCCAGGTCTGCGCGAGCAGCCCGGCGCCGACCGTCAGCACGCCCTGGATCGCGAGCAGCGCGCGCAGTGCGAACGCCGGGTGGCAGGCCTCGAACTCCACCGCCGGCGCCGGGCGCTGCGGCACGCCCGCGTCGTGCCCCGCGGGGCGCGTCGAATCCCACGTCGACGACGCAGCGTCGGCGGCAGCGGGCAGGCGCGAATCGGCGGTCATCGATGGGGCGGCAGCGCGCTCGTCGCCCACCGCCGGTATCGCTTCGGCGAGGCGGGCGTCGATAGAATCCAGGCCACTTGCATTGTCGGCCCGCCCCTCGCCTGCCGCGGCGACGTGAGGTGGTCGCTTCGCCCGCTTTTTTGGCCGTTTGCGGCGCCTCGCCGCCCGCGCCACCGCACACCACCGGCCTGCCTCGAGCCCGCCCATGACGTCCGCCAACCCGCTCGCCAACAAGTCCGAAGCCTGGTCCGCGCTGTTCTCCGAGCCGGTCGACGAACTCGTGCAGCGCTACACCGCGAGCGTCGGCTTCGACCGGCGGCTGTGGCGCGCCGACATCGACGGCAGCCTCGCACACGCGCGCATGCTCGCGGCGCAGGGGATCATCGCTGCGCAGGACCTGGCCGACATCGAGCGCGGCATGGCGCAGATCGCGCAGGAGATCGAGGCTGGCACCTTCGAGTGGAAGCTCGAGCTCGAGGACGTGCACCTGAACATCGAGGCGCGGCTGACGCAGCTCGTCGGCGACGCCGGCAAGCGGCTGCACACCGGACGCAGCCGCAACGACCAGGTCGCCACCGACATCCGGCTGTGGCTGCGCGGCGAGATCGACGTGATCGCCGGTCTGCTCGAGCAGCTGCAGCGCGTGCTCGTCGACCAGGCCGATCGCCACGCCGACGTCGTGATGCCCGGCTTCACGCACCTGCAGGTTGCGCAGCCGGTGAGCCTCGGCCACCACCTGCTCGCCTACGTCGAGATGTTCGCGCGCGACGCCGAGCGGCTGGCCGACGTGCGTCGGCGCGTCAACCGCCTGCCGCTGGGCGCCGCGGCGCTGGCCGGCACCAGCTACCCGCTCGACCGCGAGCGCGTCGCGCGCGAGTTGGGCATGGAAGGCGTGTGCCAGAACAGCCTCGACGCGGTGAGCGACCGCGACTTCGCGATCGAGTTCGCCGCCGCGGCGAGCCTGTGCATGGTGCACGTGAGCCGGCTGAGCGAAGAGCTGATCGTGTGGATGAGCCAGCCGTTCGGCTTCGTCGCGCTGCCCGACCGCTTCTGCACCGGCAGCTCGATCATGCCGCAGAAGAAGAACCCCGACGTGCCCGAGCTCGCGCGCGGCAAGACCGGGCGCGTCGTCGGCCACCTGATGGGCCTGGTGACGCTGATGAAGGGCCAGCCACTGGCCTACAACAAGGACAACCAGGAAGACAAGGAGCCGCTGTTCGACACGGTGGACACGCTGCGCGACACGCTGCGCATCTTCGCCGACATGATGGCCGGGCTCACCGTCAGGCCCGAGGCGATGGAGCAGGCCGCGCGGCGCGGCTACGCGACGGCGACCGACCTCGCCGACTACCTCGTCAAGAAGGGGCTGCCGTTCCGCGACGCGCACGAAACGGTCGCGCACGCCGTCAAGACCGCGATCGGCCGCGGTGTCGACCTCGCGGCGCTGACGCTCGACGAGCTGCGCGCGTTCCACCCGGCGATCGACGCCGACGTGTTCGACGTGCTGTCGCTGCGCGGCTCGATGGCCGCACGCGCCGTGCTCGGCGGCACGGCGCCGGCGCAGGTGCGCGCGCAGGTCGCGCGGCACCGGCAGCGGCTGAGAAGCTGACCGCCATCGTCGTCGGCAGCCGGCATCGAAGCCAAGTACACGGGCCGCTTTAGTGGCCCGCGGGGCGCGGCGCCGCGCCCCGCGGGGCGCCGATCACTTGAAATAGACGGTGCCGAGGTAGGCGTCGACGCCCGGGATGCGGGCCAGCAACACCTCGGCATCACCGATCTGCTTGGTGGCCGGGTTCATCCAGCGCATCTGCACGGTGCCGGTGCCGGCCGTCTGCACGATGCGCACCTGGTCCTGCACGAACAGCTTGCCGTCGGCGTCTTTCACGTCCCACAGATTCTTGCCGATGATCTTCGGGTTGGCCGAGTGCGCGAGCACCGTAGCCTTGAAGTCAGCGATGAAGACGTAGGTCGAACCCTTGATCCACGGGCCGCCGTTGCTGAACTCCTTGCCCGCGCCCTCGATCCCCTTGGCCCGCGCCTCGGCCAGCGCCGCCTTGTGCAGCGCTTCTGCGTCGTCGCGGTTGGCGTGGGCGAACGTGGCGGCCAGCGACAGCGCGGCCGCGGCGACGGTCAAAACGAATTTCGACATGCAAACCCCTACTCGGAGACTTTGTGAACCTCGATGGGACACAGCGGCGGGCCCCACGGTGCAGGCGGCGCCCCCACGGGAAGCGATATCGACCGATGAGGAATGCATCGCAGTGTCGCGAACACCAGCCCCCGTACCCGAAGGCGATGCGCCCGTGACGTATTGCACGCGGTCGCCGCCGCGCAAGCGAGCAGCGACCGCGCCGCTGCGGCTACGGCTGCTTCTTCAGTGCGATGAAGCCGACCGCCCGCACCGGCGGGTTCGACACCGGGAGCAACACCGACACGCGCGCGACGAACTCGTCGCCCTCGCTGCCGGCGAGCCCGCCGAAACGGCCCTCGAACTCGCCCTGCGCCGGCGGGAAGCCGTCGGCGTTGACGACGGTACCGGTCACGCGGCCGTCGGGGGCGACCGTCACGCTCGTGAACCGCAGCGGGGGGATCACCTGCTGCGGCAGCGGGGTCGGCGTGTAGCTCAGGCTGCCGATGCTGCCGGCCAGGGTGCCGTCGGCGCCGACGGCCGGATCGAAGGTCACGCCCGTAATTTCACGCGACGCATAGCGGCTGACATTGCGGTCGACGTGGCGGAAGAACACCAGCCCGCGGTACGTCGTCGCGACCGGCGGCTTCGTGCTCGCGTTGTTGGCGACATACCAGCCACCGCTGTAGCGCGCGAAGATGTCGGGCGTCGCCGTGTCGGCGCGCTCGGCGTCCCACATGCCGTAGTCGAAGTGGCTCATCGGCAGGATCTCCGCGGCATTCGGCAGGGTGCCGTCGACCCGCGGTGCCCGCGCGAACGAGAACACGTAGTAGTCGTTGTTGACCGTGCCGGCGATGACCCGCTTGTCGACCGCGTAGACGTCGTAGGCGCCGTACGAGTTGAACCGCGCCGGCGTCGCATCGTCGAGGTCCTGCGGGCTCGGCATCGCCCAACCGTACCCGGGGTTCTCCAGACTCAGCGTGTACTCGGCGGTCGACGACGGCTCGACCGACGCGTCGTAGTCCAGGATGTCGTAGGCCTGCGCGACCGACAGGTTGACGACGCACACCGCAAGGTTGAACCCCTGCGGCGGGCTGACCGCGCTCGTGAAGCCGGCCGGGCAGTTCGGGGGTGCGTCGCTGCCGCCACAGGCGCCGAGCGCCAGCAGAACGGCGGCCCCCGCGCCCAGGTGCATCCGCTGAAGGAAGGTGGACCATGTCGAGCGGTGCGTCATCGGGGTCTCCTCTCGCAGCCATGATACCGGTGCGGTCTCACCGACTGGCGATGGCGGCGGGCGTGACCGCCACCCGGCCACAATCCGCGCGTGCGCCGCTGGATCGCCCACCTCGACATGGACGCGTTCTACGCGTCGGTCGAACTGCTGCGCTACCCGGAACTGAAGGGACTGCCGGTCGTCATCGGCGGCGGGCGGCGTCACCAGCCCGAAGTGCTCGCCGATGGCACGCGACGTTTCGCGACGCTGGCCGGCTACGCCGGGCGCGGTGTCGTCACGACGGCCACTTACGCCGCGCGCGCGTTCGGCGTGCATTCGGGCATGGGGCTGATGAAGGCGGCGCTGAAGTGCCCCCACGCGGTGCTGCTGCCGACCGACTTCGACGAGTACCGGCGCTGCTCGCGCGCGTTCAAGGCCGCGGTGGCCGAGCTCGCGCCGGTGATCGAGGACCGCGGCATCGACGAGATCTACATCGACCTCACCGACGTGCCCGGCGCGCAGGACGCGGTGGGCCACGATCCGTTCGGCGGCGTGCGCGCTTTGGCGCAGGAGCTCCGCAACAGCGTGCGCCGCGCGACGGGGCTGACGTGCTCGATCGGCGTGACGCCGAACAAGCTGCTGTCGAAGATCGCGTCCGAACTCGACAAGCCCGACGGCCTGACGCTGCTGACCGAAGCCGACATCCCGACGCGCATCTGGCCGCTGCCGGTGCGGCGCATCAACGGCATCGGCCCGAAGGCCGGCGCGAAGCTCGCGCAGCTCGGCGTGACGACGATCGGCGAACTCGCGGCGTGCGAGCCGGCGTGGCTCGTCGAACGCTTCGGCCACGCGTACGGCCGCTGGCTGCACGAGGCCGCGCACGGGCGCGACGACCGACCCGTCGTCACCGCGCACGAACCGGTGTCGATGAGCCGCGAGACGACGTTCGAGCGCGACCTGCACGCGCAGCGCGACCGCGCCGAGCTGTCGCGCATCTTCACGGCGCTGTGCGAGCGCGTGGCGGCCGACCTGCAGCGCAAGGGCTACGCCGGACGCACGGTGGGCATCAAGCTGCGCTTCGACGACTTCCGCACCGTCACGCGCGACCTGACGCTGCCGCACGCGGTGGCCGACGCCGCCGCGATCCGCGGCGCGGCCGGGCAGTGCCTCAAACGCGTCGAGCTGTCGCGGCGGCTGCGTCTGCTGGGTGTGCGGGTGGCGTCGCTGCAGCGTCTCGACGCCGCCGCCTGACACGGGAGGCCGGGCTTCGTCGATGCGTGGGCGCCGGGTCCGGGCCCTTGGGCGCCGTTCACCGTACAGGCGGCCTGCACAGGTCGTCGCAGCAGGGCGACGGCGGCACCTGCGTTCTCCGGCCCACCTCGCGCGGAAGGGTCGCAGTGCGTGATGGTCGACTCGGTCGACGCCGGCCGCGCACTGCCCGCGGCGGCGCGAGCGCGAATGGGGCCTGCGCCCGCAGGTCCCCCCATCGCCCTGCGCTCCACCGTGGGTTGCCTGCACGCGCGTGCAGTGCGCCATCGTCGGGGCCGCGCGCGGCGCGGGTGTGCGGGCGCAGGCCCCATTCGCGCTTGCCGCCCAACGCGGCAGGGCAGCAGGCATCGGACGGCACGACGCCCGCATTGCGCCGACGGTGCCGCGCGAGGTGGGCCGAAGAACGCATGCCCATGCCGCGTGCCACGCACCACCTTCGCAAGCGAACGTTCGCGAACAATCGCAGCGGCCCGCGCGTGAGTCCTGCCCCGGCAGAGGCCGTTCGCGCCTCGAACAGCTTGACCCGAAACGAAAACGGCGGCCCGCAGGCCGCCGTCGTCGCCGGGCCGTGCGCCCGCGTCACTTGCCGGGCACCTTGCCCTCGATGCCCTTGACGAAGAAGTCGACGCTGTCCTTCCACGCCTGGTCGGCCTTCTGGTCCTTGGCCAGCCGCTCCTTGCCGGTGTTGTCGACGATCGGCCCGGTGAAGGGCTCGAAGCTGCCGTCCTTCAGGCCGGCCTTGATCTCCTCGACGCGCTTCTTCGCCGCCTCGGGGACGATGTCGGCGATCTTGATCAGGTCGTTGAGCCCTTCCTTGACGCCCCACACCGTGCGCTCGACCTTCCAGGTGCCGTTCATCAACTCTTCGATGGCCTTGATGTAGTACGGGCCCCAGTTGACGACGGCGCTCGCGAGGTGCGCGTTCGGCGCGAACGCGCTCATGTCGCTGTCCCAGCCGAATGCGAACTTGCCGTTCTTCTCGGCCGTCTGCAGCACGGCCGTCGAATCGGTGTTCTGCAGCAGCACGTCGGCGCCCTGGTTGATCAGGCTCTGCGCGGCGTCGGCCTCCTTCGGCGGATCGAACCAGGTGTTGACCCACACGACCTTCATCTTGACTTTCGGATTGACGCTCTGCGCGCCGAGCATGAAGGCGTTGATGTTGCGCAGCACCTCGGGGATCGGGAAGCTGCCGACGAAGCCCAGCGTGTTGGTCTTCGTCATGTGGCCGGCGATGACGCCGGCCATGTAGGTGTCCTGATAGAAGCTGGCATCGTAGATGCGCATGTTGTCGGCCGTCTTGTAGCCGGTCGCATGCTCGAACTTGACGTCGGGGAACTCGGCGGCGACCTTGAGCATCGCCTCCATGAAGCCGAAGCTGGTCGCGAAGATGATCTTGTTGCCCTGCTGCGCCAGGTCGCGGATCACGCGCTCGGCGTCCGCCCCCTCGGGCACCTTCTCGACGAAGGTCGTCACGACCTTGTCGCCGAAGTGCGCCTCGACCGCCTTGCGGCCCTGGTCGTGCGCGAAGGTCCAGCCGGCGTCACCGACCGGGCCGACGTAGACCCACGCGGCCTTCAGCGGCTCGGGCTTCGGCGCTTCGGCCTGAGGGGCGGGTGCCGGCGCGGGCGGCGGCGGCTCCTCCTTCTTGCCGCAGCCGACGAGGGCCGCGGTGGCGATGACGCCGGCGGCACCGGCCAGCCGCATCAGGGCGCGCTTGGACAAATCGGTCATGGATGCTCTCTCCTGGGCAGTCAATGTGCTGCGGTCAAAAAGCAAATTATGAGCCGGGGTGGAAGGGCCTCCCGAGCGATGCGGGCATGTTGACGCGGATCCACAGCGGATTGCGGCTGATCAGCGCCAGCACGGCGATCGTCGCCAGGTACGGCAGCATCGCGAGCAGCTGGCTGGCGACCTGCACCCCCATGCCCTGCAGCGAGAACTGCAGCATCGTGACGCCACCGAACAGGTAGGCCCCGAGCAGCACGCGCCCAGGGCGCCAGGTCGCGAACGTCGTCAGCGCCAGCGCGATCCAGCCGCGCCCGGCCACCAGTCCCTCGACCCACAACGGTGCATAGACGACCGACAGGAAGGCGCCGGCCACGCCGCACAGTGCACCGCCCGCGGTCACGGCGGCCAGCCGGATCCAGCGCACGCGGTAGCCGAGCGCGTGCGCGGACTCGGGCGACTCGCCGACCGCGCGCAGCACCAGCCCGGCGCGGCTGCGGTACAGGAACCATGCGATGGCCACCGCGAGCACGATCGCGACATAGGCCATCGGGTGCTGCTTGAACAGCGCGTCGCCGACGAACGGCAGCTCCGACAGCCCCGGCACCGCGAAGGACTCGCGCGCACCGAGCGTCTTGCCGACGTACTCCTTGCCGACGAAGGCCGAGAAGCCGGCGCCGAACAGACTGAGCGCGAGCCCGGTCGCGTACTGGTTCGTGTTGAGCCAGATCGCGAGCACGCCGAAGCACACCGCGAGCACCGCGCCCGCAGCCGCGCCGGCGGCGAACGCGACCCAGTCGTTGCCCGTCGTCAACGCGACCGCGAAGCCGGTGACCGCGGCCACCAGCATCATCCCCTCGGCGCCGAGGTTCAGCACGCCGGACTTCTCGCCCAGCAGCAGCCCCAGGCTCGCGAGCGCGAGCGGCGTGCCCGACGCGATCGTCGCGGCGACGAGCAGCGCGACCTCGTTCACGCCGACCTCCGCACCGCGCCCGCCCAGCGCACGCGATACTGGATCAGCGTGTCGCACGCGAGCAGCAGGAACAGCAGCAGCCCCTGGAACACACCCGACAGCGCGTTCGGCAGCCCCAGCCGCGACTGGCCGAGCTCGCCGCCGATCAGCATCATCGACAGCAGCACGCCCGAGAACACGATGCCCACCGGGTGCAGCCGCCCGACGAACGCAACGATGATCGCCGTGAAACCGTAGCCGGTCGACACGTGCGGCGTCAGCTGCCGCAGGGGCCCGGCGACTTCCATCGCGCCGGCGAGTCCGGCCATCGCGCCCGACAGCAGCAGGGCCGTCCACAGCGCTGCGCGCGACGAGAAGCCGGCGTAGCGCGCCGCCGCCGGCGCCAGCCCGCCGACTTGCAGCTGGTAGCCGCGCCACGAGCGGAACATGAAGACCCAGAACGCGAGCACGAGCACGAGTGCGACGACGACGCCGACGTGGGCGCGGTAGCCGGTGACGAGCGCCGGCAGCCAGGTCGACGCGTCGAACGTCGGCGTCTGCGGGAAGTTGAAGCCCTTCGGGTCTTTCCACGGCCCGAACACGAGGTAGTTCAGCAGCTGCTGCGCGACGTAGACGAGCATCAGGCTGACGAGGATCTCGTTGGCGTTGAAGCGGTCGCGCAGCACGGCGGTGAGCGCGGCCCACGCCGCGCCGCCGAGCACGCCGCCGGCGAGTACCAGCGGCGCGTAGACGCCGCGCGCGCCGGTCACGCCCTGCCCGTGCAGCCACAGCGCGACGCCGCCGCCGGCGATCGCGCCGAGCAGGAACTGGCCCTCAGCGCCGATGTTCCACACGTTGCTGCGAAAGCACACCGCAAGCCCCAACGCGCACAGCACGAGCGGCGTGGCCTTCAGCGCGACCTCGCTGACCGCGCGCGGCCCGTTCAGCGGCTCGACGAGGTAGATGCGCAGCCCCGCGACCGGATCCTTGCCGAGCCAGGCGAACAGCGCCGCCGCGATCACGGCGGTCAGCGCGAGCGCGACGAGCGGCGACAGCCACGCCATCGCCCGCGAGGGCTCGGCGCGCGCCTCGAGCCTAAGCATGCGCGGCCTCCCCGGCCGGCAGGTCCTCGCCGGCCATGCGCTTCGGCCCGCCGGGCCACAGCCCGCTCATCCACGCGCCGATCGTCTCGACCGTCGCGTCGCGCACCGCCACCGGCGGCGACACGCGCCCCTGCGCGATGACGACCAGCCGGTCGGCGATCTCGAACAGCTCGTCGAGCTCCTCGCTGACGACGAGCAGCGCGCAGCCGGCGTCGCGCAGCGCGAGCAGCGCCTGGCGGATCTGCGCCGCTGCGCCGACGTCGACGCCCCAGGTCGGCTGCGCGACGATCAGGCACTTCGGCTGCGCGTCGATCTCGCGCCCGACGATGAACTTCTGCAGGTTGCCGCCCGACAGGCTGCGCGCCGGCGCGTCGGGGCCGCCGGCCTTGACGCCGAAGCGCTCGATCAGCCGCTGGGCCAGTGCGCGCATCGCGCGCTGGCGGATCCAGCCCGCGGCAGCGAGCGGCTCGGTGCGCGTGAGCAGTGTGTTCAGCGCGAGCGACAGCGTCGGCACCGCGCCGCGGCCGAGCCGCTCCTCGGGCACGAAGTGCAGGCCGAGCCGGCGCCGCGCGCGCGGTCCGGCGCGCGCGATGTCGCGGCCGAACAGCGTCACGCTGCCCGGCGCGGCACGCGGGTCCTCGCCCGACAGCGCGGCCATCAGCTCCTGCTGGCCGTTGCCCGAGACGCCGGCCACACCGACGATCTCGCCGGCGTGCACCGTCAGGTCGACGTCCTTCAGCTCGACGGCGAACGGCGACGAGCGCGGCAGCGCGAGGCGCTGCACGCGCAGCACCGGCGCGCCGGTGTTCGCTGTGCGGTGCTGCAGCGGCGGCGGCTCGGCGCCGATCATCAGCCGGCTCAGGCTCGCATGGGTCTCCTGCGCCGGGTCGACGACGCCGGTGACGCGGCCGCCGCGCAGCACGGTGCAGCGGTGGCACAGCGCGCGGATCTCGTCGAGCTTGTGGCTGATGTAGAGGATGCTGCAGCCGCGCTGCGCGAGCTGGCGCAGCGTGACGAACAGCTTGTCGACCGCCTGCGGCGTCAGCACCGATGTCGGCTCGTCGAGGATCAGCAGCTTCGGCTCGGTCAGCAGCGCGCGCACGATCTCGACGCGCTGGCGCTCGCCGACCGACAGGCTGTGCACCGGGCGCAGCGGGTGCACCTCGAGCCCGTAGGTGCCGGCCAGCTGCTCGATGCGGCGCGTGACTTCGGCCAGCGACATCGACTTGTCGAGCCCGAGCCACACGTTCTCGGCCGCGGTCAGCGTGTCGAACAGCGAGAAGTGCTGGTAGACCATGCTGATGCCGAGCTGCCTGGCCTGCGCGGGGCTCGCGACCTGCACCGGCCGGCCGTCGAAGCGCATCTCGCCGGCGTCGGGGCGCACGGCGCCGTAGACGATCTTCATCAGCGTGCTCTTGCCGGCGCCGTTCTCGCCGAGCACGGCGTGGATCTCGCCCGGCTCGACGCGCAGGTCCACCGCGTCGTTGGCGACGACGGCCGGGTAGGCCTTGCGGATGCCGCGCAGTTCCAGGCGCAGGGTCATGGTCGTCTCGGTCGGGGGATCGCTCGGGGCCAGGGTGCGCATTGTCGCCAGCGTCGCGGCGGCCTCAGCCGGCGCGGGCGTGCTGCAGCCGCCCGCCGACGTAGGTGGCCACGAGGTTGCGCTCGTCGCCGAGCGTGATCCACGCGAACACGCGCTCGTGCGGCGTGCGCGCGAGCGCGTCGCGGTGTGTCGCGACCGGGCCGACGGCCCAGTCCCACACCGCGAGGTCGGCCATGCGGCCGGGCTCGAGCGAGCCGATCTCGTCGTCGAGGCGCAGCGCGCGCGCCGCCCCGCGCGTGGCCGCATACAGCGCCTTCCACGCCGTCAGCCGCACCCCCTGCAGCGCCTGGATCTGGTACGCGGCGGCCAGCGTGCGCAGCATCGACAGGCTCGTGCCGCCGCCGACGTCGCTGGCCAGCGTCACTGCGGCACCGGCGGCTTCGAGCGCGGTCCAGCGCAGCAGGCCGCTGCCGAGGAACAGGTTCGACGTCGGGCAGTGCGCGATCTGCGCGCCGGTGGCGGCGAGCAGCGCGCGGTCGGCGTCGTCGAGCCAGATGCCGTGCGCGAGCACCGAGCGTGGCCCGAGCAGCCCGTGGCGGTGGTAGACGTCGAGGTAGCTGCGCGCCTCGGGGAACAGCTCGGCGATCCACGCGACCTCGGCGCGGTTCTCGGCGACGTGCGTCTGCAGGTACACGCCCGGGTGCGCGGCGAGCAGCCGCCCGGCCATCGCGAGCTGCTCGCGCGTGCTCGTGGCGGCGAAGCGCACCGTCAGCGCATACGCGAGCCGCCCGCGGCCGTGCCAGCGCGCGATGCCGTCGACGCAGTCGCGCTCGGCGACGGCCACGTCGTCGGTCAGGCCCGCGGGCGCGTGGCGGTCCATCAGCACCTTGCCGGTGATCATGCGCATGCCGCGCGCGGCCGCGGCGTCGAACAGCGCGTCGGCCGAGACCTTGTGCACCGTCGGGAAGACGGCGGCGGCCGTCGTGCCGTGGGCGAGCAGCGCGGCGACGAAGCGCTCGGCGCCGGCGCGCGAGACCGCGGGGTCGGCATAGCGCTGCTCGGCCGGGAACGTGTAGGTGTTCAGCCAGTCGAGCAGCTCGGTGCCGTAGCTCGCGATGACGTCGAGCTGCGGCATGTGCACGTGGGTGTCGACGAAGCCGGGCGTCACGAGCCGGCCACGGTGGTCGACGCGCGGCCAGCCTTCGCCCGGGTCGGCGCGCGTGCGCCCGGTGATGCGGCCGTTCTCGACGAGCAGCCACGTGTCGGCGTCGAAGCGCACCGCCGGCGTGTCGACGGCGCCGAAGCCGGGGTCGTCGACGACGTCGAGCAGGTCGCCGCGGATCGCGAGCCGCTGCACCGCGCCGGCCGTCACGGCATGGCCCTCGCGCCCTGCGCCTGCAGCTCACGCGCGAGCGTGCGCACCTGCTCGCGCAGCCAGCGCCCGGCCGCACTGGCGTGCGACAGGTCGTGCCACAGCTGGTAATAGACCAGCGGCGGGAACGCCACCGGGCAGCGCACGATGCGCACCGGAAACTGGCCGACGTAGCGGCTGCAGAACAGCCGCCCGGTGGTCAGCACCAGCCGCGAGCGCGCGACCATCAGCGGCACCAGCCCGAAGTGCGGGCTGCGCACCGCGACCTGCCGCGCCAGGCCCTGCGCGGCCAGGTGCTCGTCGATCACGCCGGGCGTGCCGGCGTGCAGCGGCGTCGGTGCGACGTGTTCGGCCGCGAGGTAGCGCTCGGCCGTCCAGCCACGCGGGTTCGTCGCCGCCGGGTGATCGGCCGCGACGAGGCAGACGACCTCGTCGGCGAGCAGCCGCCCGAGGTGCAGCTCGCCGGGCGGGCGCAGCCAGTTGCCGATGACGAGGTCGATCTCGCCATGCGCGAGCGCGTGGCGGTAGTCGAACTCGCGCGACAGCGGCAGGATCTCGACGCGCGCGTCGGGCGCGTCGCGCTTGATCCGCGCGACGAGCTCGGGCAGGAACAGCGGGTCGAGGTAGTCGCTGGCGGCGATGCGAAACGTCAGCCGCGTCGTCGCCGCGTCGAACGCCAGCGCCGGCGTGCGCGCGCCGAACAGCTGCTCGGCGTGCCGCAGCAGCGCCTCGGCCGGCGCGAGCAGCTCGAGCGCGACCGCGGTGGGCGCCATGCCGGTGCCCGAGCGCACCAGCAGCGGGTCGCCGACGAGCTCGCGCAGGCGCCTGAGCTGCGCGCTGACCTGCGGCTGCGTGGTGGCCAGCTTCAAGGCGGCCCGCGAGACGCTGCGCTCGGTGATCACGGTGTGCAAGACCCTGACGAGGTGGAGCTCGATCTTGTCGAAGGCGGCGCGCCCTGCCATACGTTCATTTCGATAGCCGATATTTCGATTCTGATATGGACAAACGGCGTCGGGGCAGTACCTTTGCAGCCACGCCCACCCCGCTCGCCCGAGGCATGAACACCCGTCCGATCCGCTTCTTCCACCGCGGCGCCGTCGTCGAGGTCGACGGCCTGCCGCCGACGACGAGCGTGCTCGCGTGGCTGCGCGAGCACGCGCGCTGCACCGGCACCAAGGAAGGCTGCAACGAGGGCGACTGCGGCGCGTGCACCGTCGTCGTCGCCGAACTCGCCGAGCGCGCCGACGCCGTGGGCACGCCGTCGGCGCGCGCGACCGTGGTCGGCGGCCTGAGCCTGCGCACCGTCAACGCGTGCATCCAGTTCCTGCCCACGCTCGACGGCAAGGCGCTGCTGACCGTGGAGGACCTGCAGCGCATCGCCGGCGGCGGCCTGCATCCGGTGCAGCAGGCGCTCGTCGAATGCCACGGCTCGCAGTGTGGCTTCTGCACGCCCGGCTTCGCGATGTCGCTGGCCGCCACCTACGAGCGCCACTGCGAACGCGGTACCGCGCCGACGCGCCAGCAGCTCGCCGACGACCTGGCGGGCAATCTGTGCCGCTGCACCGGCTATCGGCCGATCCTCGACGCCGGCCAGCGCATGTTCGAGCTGCCGCGGGTGCGGCTCGACACCGCGCCGATCGTCAGCGCGCTGCACACGCTCGCCGCCGACCCCCCGCTCGCGTACGCGGCGCCCCACCCCGCCACCGGCCGCGTCGAGCGCTGCCTCGCGCCGCGCAGCGTCGACGCGCTGGCCGCCGCCTACGCCGCCGAGCCGCAGGCGCGGCTGCTGGCCGGCAGCACCGACATCGGGCTGTGGGTCAACAAGCAGTTGCGCGACCTGCCGGTGCTGATCCACGTCGGCGCGGTCGACGCATTGAAGCGCATCGACGAGCACGACGGCGTGCTCGCGATCGGCGCCGCCGCGCCGCTGGAAGACGCTTGGGGCGCGCTCGCGGCGCGCATCCCGACGCTCACCGACCTCTGGCTGCGCTTCGCGTCGCCGCCGGTGCGCCACGCCGGCACGATGGGTGGCAACGTCGCCAACGGCTCGCCGATCGGCGACAGCGCGCCGGTGCTGATCGCGCTCGGCGCGCGCGTCGTGCTGCGCCGCGGCGACCGCCGGCGCACGCTCGCACTCGAGGATCTGTACGTCGACTACATGGTCAATCGCCTCGAGCCCGGCGAATTCGTCGAGACGATCGAGGTGCCGCTGCCGGCGCCGCCCACCGCGGTGCGCGCGTACAAGCTCAGCAAGCGCTTCGACTGCGACATCTCGGCCGTGTGCGCCGGCCTCGCGGTGACACTCGACGGCGACCGCGTCGCCGACGCACGCTTCGCGTTCGGCGGCATGGCCGCGATCGTCAGGCGCGCCGCCCACGCCGAAGCCGCGGTGCGCGGCCAGCCGTGGACCGAGGCCACGGTGCGCGCCGCGATGGGCGTGCTCGAGCGCGACTTCACGCCGCTGACCGACCTGCGCGGCAGCGCCGGCTACCGCATGCGCGCGTCGAAGAACCTGCTGCTGCGGCTGTGGCTCGAGACGCGCCCCGCGCAGCCGCTGCCGCCTTCGGCGACGCAGGTGTGGGCGACGATGCCGCACACCACAGCCGCCTGAGCCGGGAGACACGACGATGAACAAGCCCGTCGACCCCTTCCTCGAGGCGCCGCTGGCCGCGCCTTTCGTCAACCACGCGGTGCACGCGGCACGCCGCCTCGACGCCGCGGCGGAGGCCAAGCGCCACGACGCCGGCGCGCGCGTGGGCGTCAGCCGAGCGCACGAATCGGCGCACCTGCACGTGGCCGGTGCCGCGACCTACGTCGACGACATCGCCGAGGTCGACGGCACGCTGCACGCCGCGCTCGGGCTGTCGCCGCTTGCGCACGGGCGGCTGAAGGCCGTCGACGTCGCGCGGCTGCGCGCGCAGCCCGGCGTCGTCGCGGTGCTGACGGCCGCCGACATCCCGGGCGCGAACGACTGCGGCCCGATCGTGCACGACGACCCGATCCTCGCCGACCGCGAGCTGAAGTACCTCGGCCAGCCGGTGTTCGCGGTGATCGCGACCGACCGCGATCTCGCGCGCCGTGCCGCGGCGCTCGCGAAGGACGTGATCGACGCCGAGCCGCTGCCGCCGGTCCTCACGGCGCGCGAGGCGCACGCGGCGCGGCAGTACGTCGTGCCGCCGATGCAGCTCGCGCGCGGCGACGCGCACGCCGCCATCGCCGCCGCGCCGCACCGCCTGCAGGGCTCGTTCAGCCTCGGCGGCCAGGAGCAGTTCTACCTCGAGGGCCAGATCAGCTATGCGGTCCCGCAGGAGGACCGCACGCTGCTCGTGCACTGCTCGACGCAGCACCCGAGCGAGATGCAGCACGTCGTCGCGCAGGCGCTGGGCTGGCACGCGCACCAGGTGCAGGTGCAGTGCCGGCGCATGGGCGGCGGCTTCGGCGGCAAGGAGTCGCAGTCGGCGCTGTTCGCCTGTGTGGCCGCGGTGGCGGCGGTGACGCTGCAGCGCCCGGTCAAGCTGCGCCTGGACCGCGACGACGACTTCCTCGTCACCGGCCGCCGGCACGGCTTCGAGTTCGACTGGGACGTCGGCTTCGACGCCGACGGGCGCCTGCTCGGCGTCGACATGACGCTGATCGCCAACGCCGGTTGCAGCGCCGACCTGTCGCCGCCGGTGATGACGCGCGCGCTGTGCCATGTCGACAACGCGTACTGGCTGCCTCACGTCGACCTGCGCGGCTACTGCGCGAAGACGAACACGCAGAGCAACACCGCGTTCCGCGGCTTCGGCGGGCCGCAGGGGGCGCTCGCGATCGAGATGATTCTCGACGGCGTCGCGCGCCGGCTCGGCCGCGACCCGCTCGACGTGCGGCGCGCCAACTTCTACGGCATCGGCGAGCGCAACGTGACGCCGTACGAGCAGGCCGTCGAGGACAACGTGATCGCCGACCTCGTCGCGCGGCTGGCCGCGCAGTGCGACTACGCGCGCCGCCGCGCCGAGATCGCGGCGTTCAACGCCGCGAGCCCGGTGCTCAAGCGCGGCCTCGCGCTGACACCGGTCAAGTTCGGCATCTCGTTCAACGTCGCGCACTACAACCAGGCCGGCGCGCTGGTGCACGTCTACACCGACGGCAGCATCCTCGTGAACCACGGCGGCACCGAGATGGGCCAGGGGCTGAACACCAAGGTCGCGCAGGTCGTCGCGCACGAGCTCGGCGTCGGCTTCGAGCGCGTGCGCGTGACCGCGACCGACACGCACAAGGTCGCCAACACGTCGGCCACCGCCGCGTCGACCGGCAGCGACCTCAACGGCAAGGCGGCGCAGGACGCGGCGCGGCGCATCCGCGAGCGCCTGGCGGCGCTGGTGGCCGCCAAGCACGGTGTCGAGCCGGCGAGCGTGCGCTTCGCCAACGACTTCGTCGAGGCGGGCGGCGTGCGGGTGCCATTCGTGGAGGTCGTGCACGAGGCCTACGTCGCGCGCGTGCAGCTGTGGAGCGACGGCTTCTACGCGACGCCCGGACTGCACTGGGACCGCGAGCGGCTCAAGGGCAAGCCGTTCTTCTACTTCGCGTACGGCGCGGCGGCGAGCGAAGTCGTCGTCGACACGCTGACGGGCGAACACAAGCTGCTGCGCACCGACGTGCTGCACGACGTCGGCGCATCGCTGAACCCGGCGGTCGACATCGGCCAGATCGAGGGCGCGTTCATCCAGGGCATGGGCTGGCTGACGATGGAAGAACTCGTCTGGCACCCGAAGACGGGGCGGCTGATGACCCACGCGCCGAGCACGTACAAGATCCCGACCGCCAACGACTGCCCGCCGGTGTTCAACGTGCAGCTGTACGAGAACGCCAACGCGGCCGACAGCATCCACCGCAGCAAGGCGGTCGGCGAGCCGCCGCTGCTGTTGGCGTTCTCGGTGCTGCTCGCGATCCGCGACGCCGTCTCGGCGGTCGGCGGCCACCGCGTCGACCCGCCGCTGCGCGCGCCGGCCACGCCCGAGGCGGTACTCGACGCGATCGACGCCGTGCGCGCCGCCACGGTATGACGTTCGCCACGCTGCGCGCCACCGCGCAGGCCTGGCTCGCCGCCGGCCGGCCGGCAATGGAGGTGCAGGTGCTCGAACACCGCGGCTCGGTGCCGCGCGAGGCCGGCACGCGCATGCTGGTGGCCGCCGACGCGGTGGCCGGCACGGTCGGCGGCGGCCACCTCGAGTGGCTGGCGATCGAGCGCGCGCGGCGGCAGCTGGCCGAAGGCGCGACCGCGGTCGACGACTGGGCGGTCGCGCTCGGGCCGTCGCTCGGCCAGTGCTGCGGCGGCGCGCTCGTGCTGCGCACGCAGCCGCTGACCGCCGCGTCGCTCGCGGCGTGGCCCGAGCCGCGGCCGCGCTTCGTGCTGCAGCTGTACGGCGCCGGCCACGTCGGCCGCGCGATCGTGCGGCTGCTCGCCGGCATCGACTGCCGCGTGCAGTGGATCGACGAGCGCGAGGCCGAGTTTCCCGCCGAGCCGCTGCCCGAACACGTGACGAAGCTGTGCGTCGAGCCGGTCGAGGCCGAGGTCGACGCGGCGCCACCGGGCACGTGCTACCTCGTGCTGACGCACAGCCACGACCTCGACCTGCGCATCACCGAGGCGATCCTGCGGCGCGGCGACTTCGCCTACTGCGGGCTGATCGGCTCGAAGACCAAGCGCGCGCGTTTCATCCACCGCTTCGAGCAGCGCGGCGTGCCGGCGGCGGCGATCGCACGGCTGACCTGCCCGATCGGCGTGCCCGGCATCGCCGGCAAGGAGCCCGAAGTGCTCGCGATCGCGGTCGTCGCGCAGCTGCTGCAGGTCACGGGCGCCGCCGACTAAGATCGGCGCCGCGTGCGGCTGCCGCCGCCGCGCGTGCCGATGAACCTCAAGCAGCTCGAATACTTCGTCCGCGTCGCCGAACTCGGCAGCTTCAGCAAGGCGTCGCGCGTGCTCGGCATCGCCCAGCCGGCACTGAGCCGCCAGGTGCGTGCGCTCGAGACCGACCTGCGCGAGACGCTGCTGCTGCGCGACGGCCGCGGCGTGCGCATGACGCAGGCCGGCCAGCGGCTGTTCGAGCACAGCATCGGCATCCTGCAGCTCGTCGCGCGTGCGCGTGAGGACATCGCGGCCAGCCGCGACGAGCCCAGCGGGCGCATCGTCGTCGGCATGCCGCCGAGCATCGCGCGGCGGCTGACGCTGCCGCTGGTCGAGGCCTTCGCGGCCCGGCTGCCACGCGCGCGGCTGGCGATCGTCGAGGGCCTGTCGGCGCACATCGCCGAGTGGACCGTCACCGGCCGCGTCGACGTCGGCGTGCTCTACGACCCCGAGCCGCAGCCCGGCCTCGAGACGGTGCCGCTGTTCGACGAGCCGCTCGCGCTGATCGAGCGCGGCAGCGCGCGCGCCCGCCGCACCGCGGCGACGGTGCCGCTGCACGAGCTGTCGCGCCACGCGCTGATCCTGCCCGAGCGCGCCCACACCTTCCGCAAGCTGCTCGAGACGCAAGCCGCGCACGCCGGCATCAAGCTCGACATCGCGTGGGAGGTGTCGGGCGTGCCGATCATCATCGACCTCGTCTGCGCCGGCCACGGCTGCGCCGTGCTGACGCCCAACGCCGTGTCGGCGTGGCCGCGCGGCGCCGAGCTCGTCGTGCGCCCGATCGTCGAGCCGGCGCTGCGCACCGTGCTCAGCATCGCGACGTCGTCGCGGCGGCGGCCCACGCCGCTGGGCACGCGCGTGATCGCGCTGCTGCGCGAACTCGCGCAGCGCATGGCGCCGGCGCGCTGACCGGCGGCGCCACGCAGCCGGCCGCCGATGGACCTCGCCCCGCTGCTGCGCAAGCTGCGCGCCGTGCAGGCGGTGGCTGCGGCAGGCAGCACCGTCGACGCCGCGCAAGGACTGCACGCGTCGCAGTCGTCGGTCGTGCGCGCGGTCAGGCACGCCGAAGCGGCGCTCGGCGTCGCGCTGTTCGAGCGCTCGTCGCGCGGCATGGTCCCGACCCCCGTCGGTCGGCTCGTCGCGCAGCGCGTCGCGCGTGCGCTCGAGCTGATCGCGCAGGCCGACGCACACGCGACACGAGCGCCGCGCAGCCCATGGCCCGCCCTCGCGTGGCAACGCAGCCGGCTCGCGTCCGGGATCGGGCACCGGCACGTGCGCACCTTCCTCGCGCTCGTCGACGGCGGCAGCGAATCGCGCGCGTCGCAGGCGCTCGGCGTGAGCCAGTCGGCAGTGCACCAGACGCTGGCACAGGCCGAGCACCTGGCCGGCGAGCCGCTGTTCTACCGCGCGCGTGCCGGCCTGCGACTGAACGACGCGGGCCAGGCGCTGCTGAAGGCGGTCAAGCTGATGCTCGCCGAGCTGGCCCACGCGGCCGACGACATCGCCAGCGCGCAGGGCACGATGCGCGGGCGCGCCGTGATCGGCACGCTGCCGTTCTCGACCGGCCTGTTCGTGCCGCGCGCGCTCGACCGCGTGCTGGCCAGCCACCCCGACCTCGAAGTCACCGTCGTCGACGGCACCTACGCGACGCTGCTGCACCAGCTGCGCTACGCCGAGATCGACGTCATCGTCGGCGCGCTGCGCGACCCGCCGCCGGCCGACGACGTGCGGCAGGAGACACTCTTCGACGACCGCCTGGCCGTCGTCGCGCGCCGCGGCCACCCGCTGGCCGGGCGCGCGCCGCTGCGCCTGCGCGACCTCGCGCGCTGTGCCTGGGTGCTGCCGATGCCGGGCACGCCGGCACAGGCTGCGTTCGACCAGGCTTTCGCCGCCGAGGGACTCGCCGCGCCACAGGAGCGGCTGCGCGTCAACAGCACGATGATGATGCAGGCCCTGCTGTACGACAGCGACCGCGTCGCGCTGATGTCGCCGCGCCACCTCGAGCGCGAGATCGCCGCCGGGCTGCTGACGGTGCTGCCGGTCGTGGTGCAGCACGCACCGCGGCTGATCGGCATGACCACGCGCGCCGACTACATGCCGCCGCCCGGCATGCGCGTGCTGCTCGACAGCCTGCGCGCCGCCGCACGCGAGGTCGGCACTGCGGGGCAACCCGCACCGGCGCTCGGCCGCGCTGGAGGGTATAAGCAATCTGCATAGACTCGGCGCCGCTTCGCACTGGCGCGCGGCACGCGGCGCTGCCAAGCTCGCGGCCTCGCCACACACCGCCCTTCAGGAGACCTTCGATGCTCAAGCGAGCCTTTCTGACCAGCGTCGCTGCCGCCGTGCTGGCGATCGCGACGTCCTCCGCCATCGCCCAGGACGACCGCTTCAAGATCGGTCTGATCCTGCCGCTGACGGGCCCGTTCGCGTCGACCGGCAAGCAGATCGAGACCGCCGCGCGCCTGTACATGGCGCAAAACGGCGACACGGTGGCCGGCAAGAAGGTCGAGCTGATCGTCAAGGACGACACCGGCGCGCCCGACGTCACCAAGCGCATCGCGCAGGAGCTGATCGTCAACGACAAGGTCAACGTGCTGGCCGGCTTCGGCCTGACGCCGCTGGCCTTCGCGACCGCGCCGATCGCGACGCAGGCCAAGACGCCGATGGTCGTGATGGCCGCCGCCACCTCCAGCGTCACCGAGGCGTCGCCGTACATCGTGCGCACGAGCTTCACGGTGCCGCAGGTCGTCACCGCGCTCGCCGACTGGGCCGCGAAGAACAACATCAAGCGCGTCGTCAGCCTGGTGACCGACTACGCGCCAGGCGTCGACTCCGAGAAGTACTTCAGCGACCGCTTCGTGCTCAACGGCGGCACCGTCGTCGAGAAGCTGCGTGTGCCGCTGCGCAGCCCGGACTTCGCGCCGTTCCTGCAGCGCGTGCGCGACGCCAAGCCCGACGCGCTGTTCGCATTCGTGCCGTCGGGCCAGGGTTCGGCGCTGATGAAGCAGTTCGCCGAGCGCGGGCTCGACAAGGCCGGCATCCGCCTGATCGCCGAAGGCAGCGTGACCGACGACGACATCCTCAACGGCATGGGCGACGTCGCGCTCGGCGTCGTCACCGCGCACCACTACTCGGCGGCGCACGACTCGCCGCTGAACAAGAAGTTCGTCGAGGCTTTCGCGAAGGCCAGCGGTGGCGGGCGCCCGAACTTCATGGGCGTCGGCGGCTACGACGGCATGCGCGTGATCTACGAGGCGGCCAAGGCGACCAAGGGCGGGCGCGGCGAGGCACTGCTCAACGCAATGAAGGGCCAGATCTTCGAGAGCCCGCGCGGGCCGATGTTCATCGACGCGCAGACGCGTGACGTCGTGCACAACGTCTACCTGCGCCGCGTCGAGAAGATCGACGGCCAGCTCTGGAACAAGGAGTTCGAGACGATCAAGGACGTGAAGGACCCGGGCAAGTCCCGCTGAGAGCGTGAGAGTTTTTCGTCCGCTGCCCTCGTGCTGGCATGTCTCTGGCTTGCTGTTGGGCATGAGCGATCCGACGCACCAAGACA
>NZ_JALBGB010000034.1:0-38238 GCF_022631395.1 Calidifontimicrobium sp. SYSU G02091 | reverse complement strand
TCTCGGCCGAGAGATCTTCGAGCGTGCAGCTGAACTCGCCGTCCTTGCTCTTGATGAGCTGCAGGTCGGTCAGGCGCTGGCCCGAGTAGCTTTCCTTGTGCTCGATGGTCTCGACGCTCAGGCTGATCTTGAGGTCGGGCACGTTGCCCACCCAGCGCAGCGCCAGCGGATTGCCGCTGGTGTCGCGCGCGGCCAGATAGACGCGGCCCTGGCCGGAGAAGTAGCTCATCAAGCGCTCCTTTCGATGATCTGGGAGGTTTCAAAGGCCAGCGGCAACAGCAGCACGCCGGCGGCGTAGTCGGGGCGTGGGGCGGCAGCTGGCATCATCGGCTGGTAGTCGGCCGATGGCTGCCAGCGGTACAGCCGTGCGAACACGGCGGCGGCGATGTCGGAGGCGGCTGCGCGCGCATCGGTGCCGCCGACCACGTCGGCCACCTGGCGCACGGCCGCCACGACCAGCCAGCGCGCGGCGACCCTGACCGCACCGGGCGACTTGTCGTCGACGACGCGGTAACCGTCGCAGGCCACGAACAGCGCTGGCAGCCGCTTGCCGGCCACCGACTGCATGTCGAGCTCGGCCATGCCGTGCACGCCGCCGGCCACGCCAGGCACCGACTCCAGGCGGGCGCGGATGAGAGGCTCTGCGGCGAGCATCAGAAGCCACCCAGCCCATCGCGGTCGAAGTTGGGGGCGGCGCCGGACTTCGCCGCGGCCAGCGACAGAGCGGGCTGCTGCTCCTGTGGAAGCGTCGCGGGCAGCCCCAGGCTCACGTGTCCGCGCGTGAGCGCCTCGAGCATGCGGCGCGCGTCCTCGTAGCGGCGGCGCACCTCCTCGCTGGCGAGGTCTTCCCACAGGCGGTAGCGCGCGATGTCGCACGCCACGCGCACGAGCACCGGCGGCACGGTGGGCAGCGGCAGGCGGTAGCGCGTGGCCAGGTAGCCGTCGATCTCGGCGTCGGCGTCGGCCAGCGCGCGCGCGAGCACCGCCGCGTCGACCGCCCCGGTGCCGTTGCGGTCGGTGCGCGCGGTGAGCTCCTCGAGCCCGAAGCGCGACTGCATGTCCGCGGCGCTCGCGTAGGGCACAGGTCAGCCTCCGAGCTCGGCCACGGCCAGCGCCGGGTCGGCGCGCAGCGCCTGCGCCTGCTGTGGCGTGGCGCAGACCACCACCGGCTCGCGGCCGAACGGGCCGAGGCCGGCGCGATAGCGGCCGTAGTCGCCGTGCACGCTGACCGTGCGCACGAGCAGCCGCAAGGTGCCCGCCGGCGCCGCCGGCGGCACGTCGATCGTGCCGTCGAGCACCGGGTTGGCCGTCTTGGCGCGGTTGCGGCTCATGGATCAGCGCGTGCTCAGACCAGCCACGGCGAGACGATGACCTCGACCGCCTTGTAGTTGGGGTTGCTCTCGCCGCCCGTGGTCAGCTGCGACTCGATCAGGGCAAGCGCTGCGGCGCGCAGCGTGGGCGGCACCACCAGGTGCGTGGGCCGCACACCCATCGGGCGGCCGCCGTCGGCCTTGACGCTCATCATCGCGGCCATCGCCGCGTTGAAGTTGGCCGCGGTCAGCGCTGCCTTGCTCTTGTAGGCCAGCTGCCAGAAGCCGAAGCCGGCGTTGCAGCGGTAGCGGATGCCGTAGCGGTACGTGTCGCTGGTGAACACGCCCTCGTCGTTGGAGGCCGTCATGGCCTCGAGCTCGGGCGTGGTGCGCTCCTGGAAGATCAGCGGCTTGAGCGCGCGACTGGTGTCGAGCAGGTACCAGGCCGGATCGGTGCCCGCCTGGAGGTTCGAGACGCTGGTCGCGGTGCCGGTGCCGTCGACGTTCGGGTAGACGGGGTGGTCGACGTCGAAGAAGTTCTGGCCGTCGTAGCACAGCGTGGTCTCGCCGGCGGCGAGCAGCTCGAAGACGAGCTGGTCGGCATGCGCGCGCGCCGCGCGCCCCATCTCGGCGAACAGCGGCGTGTACACGCCCACGTTGTCGTCCTCGATGTCGGTGCGGCGCACACCGACCGTGCCCTCGTAGAGCTTGTTTTGCACCTGGTAGGCGCTGGCGGCCATGTCCTTGACGACGCGGTCGCCCACCCACTCGCGCAGCTTCGGGAACTGGTTGAGCCAGCCGTAGGTGTTGGCCGTGCTCGACGACGGCACGCGCGTGGCGATCTTGTCCCAGTCAACGGGCGTGCCCTGCAGCGCGTCCTGGAACGCCTTGCTGAAGCCGACGCGAAGGCTCGTAATGAGGGCCGGGGTGATGATGGCCATGAGCAGTTACTCCTTGTCCACGGTTGATTCCAGATGGGCGCAGCCGGCGCCCGTGATGCGCCAGCGGTCGCCGTCGCGGCTGACCAGGCCCTGCTCGGCCAGCGTGTGCAGCAAGAAATCGATGTGCGGCGCGAGGTCGGCCAGGCGGCGGCGCGGCACGAAACCGCCCACCTCCTGCGCGCCTTCGCCCAGGCGCACGACGTAGAGGCGCTCCAGAATCAGGCGGCGCGCCTCGGCGCTGTCGCGCAGCACGTCACGCACGGGCGACCCCGAGGGCCTTCTTGTGCGCGGCGAAGTCGGCCTCGCTCAGGCCCAGCAGCGCGCAGGCGATGCGGTCTTCCTCGGTCAGCGCCTCGCAGGCCGTGTCCGCATTCGATGCGACGCGGTGCGCGGCCGGCTGGTCTGCCGGCAGGATCACCGGGGCTTTCTCGACCCAGCTGGCGAAGCCGGCGGCGTCGCGGCTGGCGTAGCCGATGGCCCAGTCCTTGAGCGCCGGGGCGAGCTTGCCCGCGCGCATGGCGGCCGCGACGTCCGCCTCGGCTTTCTCGGCGGCGATGCGCTGCTGCAGTGCGGCCAGCTCGTCGGCCACGGCCTTGTGCTGGCTCATCGGCACCCACTGGGCGGGGTCGGGCTGGCGGGCGGCGGCGTCGCGCAGCAAGCGCGCCGCGTGCGCGGCCAAAGCCGCCACGTCGGCGTCGCCTTCGATGCCCAGCGCCTGGGCGATGGGGGTCAGGTCGGTCACGTCTGCTCCTTGTTTGTGCGCCACGGGCGGGAGGTAGAGGTTCGGGTAGTGCGTGAGCCCGGCGCCTTCGAGCGCGAGCACCACGCCGGCCTTGTCGTGGCGAAAGACCGGCGACAGGTAGCGGTACTCGCGCGCGGCGATCAGCTCGGCGGCGCGCGGCGTCCACTGCACGCGCCCCCACAGGCTGCCCGCGCGCGGCTGCAGCTCCTTGATCCAGCCGGCTGCCGGCACGGGGCCGGCCTTGGCGTCGGCGTCGAGCGTCTGGTGGTCGTAGTCTATGGGCAGGTCGACGCCCGCGCTGTTGAAGGCCGCCAGCACCGCCGCCATGTCCAGCCGGTACGGCCCGCGCCCGTCGCGCCCGGAAAAAGTGCCCGCCGGAACGAGCTGCACCCATTCCGGCGGGGAAGACGGCACGTCGCCGTCGGGCTGGAGAGGCAATGAAACAACGTGCGCCGCGCGGTCGTGCGCGGTGGCCCTGGGGCGCGGATGCTGCGGCATGCGGCGCACTTTGCGCCGCCGCGGCCACCTCAGGAAGGCTGAACCGGTTCAGCCGGGGCCGTTTGCGGCGTCCGCACGCTTGCCGGCCGCGGCGAATGCCCCGCAAACCGGTTCACTCGCGTTCACTTTGCGCGATCGGGGCCTCGGTAAGGGGGTGGTAGCCACCCGGGCCAAAAATCGCCCACAGGCCCGATTTTGCGGTTTTGGCATTCCGGGCGGTCAGGCGCGGCCGTCCAGGGCGCCGCGCAGCGCATCGCCAAGGATGTCGAGCACGGCGGCGCGGTCGGCGTCGCCCAGGGTGCGGGCGACGGGGTCGGCCATCAGGAGGCCGCGGCGGGGGATGCGCTTCGTGCCGTATTCGTGAAAGGCCGCATACGGCTGCCCGAATCCCACCCGCGCCTCGCTGCGGCTGAAGCTGCTGGTGAGGCTGCCGAGCAGGTCGCCGGTGTCGTAGAGCGGGCGGCGGCTGGCCAGGCGCTCGCGGCCCTTCTTCGTCAGGCTGCCGTCCTTCCTGCGGTTGCCCTTGCCGCGCGCCAGTTCAGCCGGGGCCGTTTGCGGCGTCCGCACGCTTGCCGGCCGCGGCGAATGCCCCGCAAACCGGTTCACTCGCGTTCACTTTGCGCGATCGGGGCCTCGGTAAGGGGGTGGTAGCCACCCGGGCCAAAAATCGCCCACAGGCCCGATTTTGCGGTTTTGGCATTCCGGGCGGTCAGGCGCGGCCGTCCAGGGCGCCGCGCAGCGCATCGCCAAGGATGTCGAGCACGGCGGCGCGGTCGGCGTCGCCCAGGGTGCGGGCGACGGGGTCGGCCATCAGGAGGCCGCGGCGGGGGATGCGCTTCGTGCCGTATTCGTGAAAGGCCGCATACGGCTGCCCGAATCCCACCCGCGCCTCGCTGCGGCTGAAGCTGCTGGTGAGGCTGCCGAGCAGGTCGCCGGTGTCGTAGAGCGGGCGGCGGCTGGCCAGGCGCTCGCGGCCCTTCTTCGTCAGGCTGCCGTCCTTCCTGCGGTTGCCCTTGCCGCGCGCCAGATATGCCGCGAGCGTCGAGGGCGCCAGCGGCTTCCAGGGGCGGCCCTGCGGGTCGGTGGCGGTCTCGAAGCGCTGCTCCACCCGCGCTTCCAGTTCGGTGGCGATGGCCTTCATCACCGGAGAGAGGTCGGAGAGCCGCCGCTGGAGCCGATCCAGCGCCGCGCGCACTTCGCGGTCATCTATTTGGATGTCGATCATGCTCTACCCCATTGCGCGGCGCGGCGCATGCGGCGCGCGAGTCCGCCCGGTTTGACGCGCGGGCGGGGTAGGCTATGCTGGCAATTGGCGGTGATGCGCTGCGCCCTGACAGGTAACGGGTCCGCGCCAGCGGGTTGTGTGTGGGTTCGAGTCCCACCGCGCATCACCAGCCTCCCCACAGAATCTTGATCTTGCCGCCGCGCAGCTTGCCATCGAGCACATCCGCGCGCTGAAGCAAGGCCGACTTGACCGCATTGGTCGCGCGCTTGGGCTTTCCAGTCACGAAATCGACCTCCACCGCCAGCTGTGGCGTTCGGCCATCCGCGCCCGGCAGCAGCCACAGCGGTTTGCCGCTCTCCATGTCAATGACCAGCGCCACGGCCTGCCGCCACAGCGCAGGCAGGCTGCGCCATTGCGCCTCAGCGAGCGCGTTGCCATCATCCAGATGACGCCTGGCCTTGGGGCCATGGATCAGCCCTGGCCCGACCATGACTTCGGCGGTCTGCGGGCTGATGCCCGCCGCCTCCAGGTGCGCCAGATCGCGCGCGGTGATCGCGCCCAGCCAGCCGAGGCGATTGCGCTCCTGCCCGGCCAGCACCGGCCCGATCCAGTCTGACCAGTCGCGCTCGACGAGCGGCGCGAGATCGTCTACCAGCCGCGCACCGAGCTCGGCGGCGTAGCCCGCGAGCTTATCGCGGGCGGCGTCGATCAGTCCCCGCCATCTCATCGCCGCCTCGCCCACGTTGTAGCCGAAGCCGGGGTCGATGCGCGCCGGGATGGTCTTGACCTCGCCGGTCCTGGGGTTCGTCCATTCGACGGGCGGCTCGGCCGGCGGGGTGTGCTTGAGGTCGCTTCTGGCCTCGTATTCCTTGGCCCGCATGGGCACGGCGCGGCAGCGGCAGCGCCAGCCGCAGGGCGGGTAGTGGGTGCGCCACCACGGGTCATCCACCGGCAGGGTGACGTTGTGCCAGACGCGGTGGCTCTGGCGCACGCGCTCATCCGCCCGCGTGACATAGCGCAGGTAGGGGTGGCTGTCCTTGGCTGCCTGGATGCGCTCCCAGCGCCCGGCGGCCCAGGCCATGCGGGTGTTGACGTCGAAGATGAGCTTCAGCCGCGCCGGGTCGAAGCGGGTCTTGCGCGCCACGCCGTCAGGGCCGGTGACCTCGTTTTCTCCCCACCAGCCGGCGTCGGCGAGCAGCTGCCTGGCGTCGCGCGTCCAGTCGCGGCGCGAGAGGTCGCCGGCGACGCTCTTTTCCAGCCCGTCGCGCAGGGCGGCGAGCAGGTCGGCGCGGGCAAGGCGGCTCACCGTGAAGGCGCGTGCGTGCTCGTCGTGCCAGAGCTCGTGCCAGTCGTAGGTGATGCGCACGGCGTCGCGTGCGGCCATGTAGCGCACCGCCTCCTCGGGCGGCAGGCGGAAGGCGCGCGCGAATTCGCCCGGCGTGGCCGGCGCGTTCAGCGGCGCGTCGCCAGGATCAGCGGCGATGCGTGCCGGCATGGGCGCGCTCCCAGTCGTCTCGGCAGTCCGCGTCGCAGAAGCGGCGGCCTGCAGCGGTGATTTCTCCGCACCAGTGGCAGTAACCAGTGAAGGGCAGGCTGGGCGTCCAGCGGCGGCTCTTGAGCGTCAGCGCCATCTCGCGCTCCAGGCGCTCCTGCGTGATGTCGGCCTCATCCACGATCCGGCTCCGGCTCGCGGCCATGCACACCGGCCAGCCGCGCGGCGAACTGGGCGCGCTCCAGCGCCTCGGTCAGCGCCTCGATGGGGATGCCATCGAGCGCCGCGGCCAGCCTCGAGGAGAGCTCCTGCGCCGTCAGGCCGTCTGCCTGGGCCTGGTCGATGACGTCTTGCAGGGCGTGCGCAGCAGGGCCGATCTGCGCCTGCCATTCGCCCGTGGCCTCGTCCACGAGCCGGTCGAGCTCGTCCGGTTCGTACTCGTTCTGCGCGTTTTTTGTCGCATCGAATCCGTGCACGGCCACCGGCGAACCATGAGTTCGCGCGCGGTTCGCCACCGTGTTTGCCAATGGTTCGCCAGCGGACGCAGGCTCCGCGCCGACCACCGCTTCGCCGTCTTGCGGCTCGGGGATGCCGAAGCGGCCGCGCACCCACGTTTGCGGGATGGCCACGCCGGCGCCGGCGAGTTTGGCAACCTGGTCGGCCAGCGCGGCCATGTCTTCGGGCGCCTCGACGACCAGGTCGACGATGGGCAGCGGGGCGTCCTCGCCGAGGTTGAGCCGCACGATCGGGGAGATCAAGTCGCGCGTGATCGTCTGCTCGAGCGCGCGTGCGTCGGCCTCGAGGATGTCGCGGCGCACCTGCTCGTGCACGCGCGCTTGCGCCTGGCTCGAGCCGTCGTCGGTGGTCATCGTCTGGCCGAGCACCGCCTTGCTCACCTGGCGGTCGAGGTAGTCGATCAGCTTGTGATACAGGTCGGCGCTGGCGCTCTTGGAGCCGGACTCGACCAGCTCGAGCGCCATCTCCTGCGGAATCACGGCGGCGGCGTCCGACCCCAGGCTGAATGCAGCCTGCCGCAGCACGGCCACGTCATCGGGGCTGGCGCCCTGGTGGTACTTGCCCACGCGGATCGGCTGGCCGAACAGCTCGGCAAAGCGCGCCCAGTCCCGCAGCGCGAAGCTCTTGAAGACCCAGGCCCACAGGGCCGAGCGCGCGACGCCGCCGAGCAGCGGGATTCCGGCCGAAAGCGGCGGGGTGTGCACGATCATGCGGTATGGCGGCATCGTGGCGCCTTCGGCGCTGCCGTCGACCAGGCGCAGCAGCCGCCCGGTATCGCGGTCGAAGGTGAACCAGTGCGCCTCGCGCGGCACGATCTCGCGCGGGTACCAGATCCTGCCGGAGGTGTCCCACAGGATCTCGGCCACCGCGTAGCCTTTGGCCACCGCGTCCATCAGGTGCGCTGCCAGCTGGCTGATGTCCTGATCTGTAATCGCATCGCGCACCAGATCGGCGGCGCGCTTGGCGGCGCGGCTGTCATCGCGCGCGAGGATGCTCACCGGGAGGCCAGCAACAGCCAGAGTGCGAGTCTGAAGCACGGCACGGTAGTGCAGGTCTTTCTCGCGGATGTCGTCGGCGGCGAGCAGGAAGTCGTGCGCGTCGCCCATCGACGCTCGGCGCAGCACGTCGGCCACCATGGCCGGAGTCATGCTTGCCAGCGGACGCCACTGCCAGACGCTGCGCAGGCCGGCCTGCGATGGCATGGCGATGGGGGTCTTGAGATCGAGCATCGATCACTCCAACACCGAGATGCGCAAAACGGCGCGGCTGACACGGCTATGCATCGCGGTCTCCGATGACGCGGTCACTATCCACCTTCTGGCGCTTGAGCCACCATGTAGATCGCAGGACACACTCCGGTGCCAGCAGTTAGCGCCGCCGGAGCAGTATTCGGCATCGTCGAGCCTGATCCTGCCGCGTACAGGTAAGTCACGGCGCTCGTCGCGTTCAACACCCGGCCGAGAGATGTCTGCACCGATGCAATCGCCAGGGCGCGCACCGTCGCTGCAGATGAGCAGATGATGCTTGCCCAGTAAATGATCCCCGGCCGGCATAGATCCGGCATTGTCACGTCGCCTTCTTTGTTTCCTGTCGTTCCGACGTTCAGGCCGCTGGCAGACGCGAGAAGGGCGCCAGGCGCGTCGTTTCCCGAGCTGGTGGTGTTTGCATAGACGCCAACAGAAGCCGATCCTGCAGATGCCGTCGTGACAGATATCATCAAAGCACCGAGCGCCAGGTTGCGTGGCACGGCAAAAGGGATGAAGTACTGGCGCGCCGCCGTCAGCGCCAATGTGGTCAGTGCCGTCGCCCCAACGTCTCCGATGATGCGAGGATTCGACTGCCGTACAGGCCAGGCCACGCTTCCGGCGTGGTCGAAATTTGCCTCTCCGAACTTTGGAACCCTCTGGACGCTGTTGGTCGCTGTTGCGTAAAAGAGCCTCTCCTGGTCAGCCGCTAAAAACAGCTCGCCAGGCAACACGAGATTGTTGTCTGCCGCAGACTGGATCTCGTAGAACTGACCGCGCTTGATCTGTAGGCGCGGCATCGTCAGAAACTCCCGCAGTCGATGACACCCACATCGAGCGTGACGTATCCATTGCCGGCGGCCTTGACCCAGCTCATCGTAGGCCCCATGCGCAGCACGCCGTCAGTGCCATCGGTGCCCCAGATGTAGCCTGCCGTGCCACCGGAGACGACGGCGACCTTCTCGTCGGTCGTGCCGGCCGGGATGTTGAGCGCCGCCTTGAAAGCGTCGAAGGTGATCTTCTTTTCCTTGACGCCAGAGGCTTCGCTGGCGTCGTGCATCAGCACGAGGTCGGCGGCTCCGTCGACCGCCGGCATGGTGGCCAGGTCGTCGATGGGCGGGACGACGGGCTGTCGCGTCGTGGCGTCGGTGGCCACATGCAGCGTGGAGCGGTCGGTCGTGTAGAACTGCTCGCCGGAGAGCATCGAGCTCGTCGGCAGGTTGGCCTTGAGGCCGCGTTTGATCTGGATGCGTGGCATGTCGGTCCTCCTTGGACTGTTTCGTGGTCAGAACTCGCCGCAGTCGATCCACTGCAGCTCGAGGTTGATGCGCGCGGCGGCCTTGGCTTCTGGCGAGTCGAACTCGGCCAGGCGCTGAGAGACGCGAAGCGCATCTGGCGGCATCGGCCCCGGCGGGCCGACGAGGCCCGGCTGTGCGGCGCCCACGGTCACCGGCTGCTCGAGCACCGTCACGACGACGGCTGGCTCTCGCACGACGACGACGTCAGTCACGGCTCATGTCCTCCATCACGAGGAGGGTGGCCTGTTCGTAGGTGATGCGCACGCCGCTTGGGTACGTCACCTCGATATCGAAGCGGTAGCTGGCCGGGGCCACCGCCGTGGCCGATGCAGGCATCACGAGGTCGATGCGCCCGGCAGCGGACTGCAGCGTGAGCCTCCCATCGGCGGTGGACGCCTCCATGACCTTGACGCCGTCGGCGTCACGCACGTGCAGCCTGGCGGCCGCTCCAGTGAGGTCCACGGGGTTGCCGGCGCCGTCCTTGATGATCCAGGCGCGCTGCCAGGTGTCGCCACGGTAGATCTTGATGGCGGCCATTACCATCCCTCCCAGGCGCGGGCGCGTGCGCGCCCGTCCAGATCATCCTGGCGCGGCGCGAAGCTGCGGCGCGCCACGCTCTCGTAGGCATACACCGGAACCTGCTCGCCCGCGGCCGCGCAGGCCAGCGCCAGCGCCCAGAAGCGGTCGGCGTGGCCGCCGGAATCCCGGTCGGCCAGCAGGCGCGGCACCGCGCCCGCGCCAGGCTCCATCTTCACGGCGCGCAGGTCGTCGATGACGGCCGCCTTGTCGGCGTCTGGCACCGGCAAGAGCAGACGCCGCGCCTGCAGCCGGTCTTTGAGCGCCACGGCCATCTCCAGCTTGGCCGCCGCGGTGAAGATCACGCCCGTCACGCGGTACTGCCCGTGCCGCCGCTGCGCCTCTTGCACCGGCATCTCGCCCATGCCGGTCTGGTCGATGGCCACGCGCGCCACGCGGTAGGTGCGCATCACGGCATCGAGCCGGGCGAGCTGGGCGGCGAACGATTCGCCACGCATGACCTGCATCTCGCGCAGGGCCAGCACCCCGCCGCCCACGTCCTCCAGCACCGCGATCACCGAGAGGTCGCCGCGCGCGGCAATGTCCATGCCCACATACACCGCCCGCCCGTCGTAGGCGGGCGGCGGCGGCGCGTCCAGCGCGGCCAGAATCTCGTCGTAGGACAGCCACTCGCGTCCCGCCTGGTCGAGGAAGGCGCATTCGTATTCCTGCGCCCAGGTGTCCGGGTCGCGCGCGGCCTTGCGGAGCTCGTCCACGTTGCGCGGCAGGCCGTCGGCCACCGCGTCGTGGATGGTGACGGTGTGGCGGCTGAACAGCCCGCCGAGTCCGTCGGTCATGATCTCGTGGAACATGTCGCCAACGCCGTTGGGTGTGGAGATGACCCGCAGCTTGAGGTCGGGGCGACTGACCACGGGAACGAGCGCGCGCCAAAGCGCCCGGTTGTCCTTGTGGTGGGCGAATTCGTCGAGGATCAGGTTGTCGCTCATCCCGCGCGCCGTCTCGGGCTTGGCGGCGATGGCGCGGATGTAGCTGCCGCCCGGCAGGCGCACCATGTGCGCCATCTCGTCGGCCTCGAAGGGCTGATCCAGCGCCTCGAAGGCGGCGCCGATGGCCTTCAGATGCAGCGCCGCGCCGCCTCGGATCGCATCCAGAGCCCGGTCGCGCGAGATCGAAAGGATCGTCCAGCGGGCCACCCGCCATTCGGCCTCGGCCTCCAGCACATCGAGCACCGCCTCCAGCGTGGTGGTGAAGGTTTTCCCTGTCTGCCGCGACCAGCAGGCCGCCTTCCAGCGGCTTTTGTCGGCCAGGTAGCGGCGCTGGTAGGGGTAGAGGATGGGCGCTTCACCCTCCATACAACCCCCGCTTGATCTCCTCGAGCGTCGCCGCATCGAGGCGCTTGCCAGACTTCTGCGCGAAGCGCTCCACTTCTTCGATGCGCGCGCGCACCTCGTCGGCCCACTTCTTCTGGCCGATGCTGGCGCGGGAAGCCTCGGCAATGGCCCGCGCGGCTCGCGACAGCACCTTGACCTGCTCGGCCGGGTCGGCCTCATCGCTCGCCTCACTCACGCGCGTGAGCGCATCGAAGAGCGCCGACTGCACGATGCGCAGCACGGCGGCTGAGTGCTCGTCTGCATCGTCCGGTGCCGACTGGGCGAGAAGACGCGCCGCCTCGGTGCTGGCCTTGATGCGGCTCATCACTGCCTGCACGCGCTGGTCGTAGCGGTGCAGGCTGCTTTTGCTGATCTCCCAGCCCTGCTCGCGCAGCCAGGCGGCCAGCGCCTCATAGCCGCCGTGCGCGCGGTCGGCCAGCAGCCGCTCGAGCTCGGCCTTGAGTGCCGCGGGCAGTGCGTCCACTTTGCAGCGGCGAGCCATGTCACCACCTCGGCGGGCGCGCAAGGCCAGCCGGCGCGTCGGCACGGTATTCATAGACGTCTTCGCCGAGCGCGGTGAGCTTGGCAGACCACACGGGCGATCGGTCCTTGACGATGCTGGCCAGGCCGTGGCTGTCGAGCCAGCCGAGTTCGCGGCGGATGAGGTCGGCGGTGGCGTATATCGGGATCTCGTGCGCGCAGGCGAGCAGCACGTCCTCGCGTGTGCCGTAGGGCCTCGCGTGCCACAGTGCGGTGATCATCAGCCACCTGAGCGCCTCACGCTCGGCGCGTGCCGTGTCGATGGCTGCGTCGATGCGGCGTTCGTTCATGCTTTCCTCGCGAGCAGTTCGTAAAGGCGGTCGAGCTTGGTGTTGATGGCGGTGAACTCGCGGATCGCGTCCTCGCGGCGCTGGTAGTGCAGCGGCAGCTCGGCAATCAGCCGCTTGAGGTCGCCGTCTACACGGGCCACTTCGCCCGACAGCGAGTCGATGCGGTCAAAGCGCGCGTCGATCTCGCGCATCATTCGCATCGCCAGCGCTCTGGCCATCAAGACCAGGGCGCCGATGACGGCGCCCGCGATCCACAGTGCCACCTGCCAGCGCATCAGCGAGTCGAGCACGTCACCTTCCATGCGTCACCTGGTCCCACTGGCGGATGGCATCGATGCGGGCGCGGCACTCGTCGTAGGCGCTGGCGACGTCCAGTGCCCATGCCGCGACGTCGGCGTCGGTGCTGGCGATGCCGTGGCCGGGATCGGAGGCAGGCTCGGCAGCGGCGCGAGCAGCAGCGCCGGGACCCTCGGGCAGGTTGTCTGTGGCGCCTGCGGCGGCGTCGCTGATGCGCACGCGAAGAGCGCCGGACAGGCACTCGCGGCCAGCAGCCAGGCGGTTGATCTCACGACGGGCCTCCTTGAGTCTTTGCGATGCAGCGGCGCGCTGCGCGGTCAGTGATTGCGCGGCCACGAAGGCCGCTTCCTGGGCTTTGGCCAATGCGGCGGCGGCTTCCTGCGCGCGCTGCCGCTCCTGCGACTGGATGAGCTGCTCGCACTGGGCACCGCGGTTGTCGTCGCCTAGCCTGTAGCCGGCCAGGAAGCACGCGCCGGCCAGCGCGAAGGACAGCGCGGCCCATGCACTGGTTGACATCATCTGCGGCTCCATGCATTCACTGCGCAGGCGGCGACGCCGCGTCGCGGAACCAGTAGCCGAGCGCCAGCCCGAAGCTCGGACCCAGGCCGCTGACGAAGCTCTGCACGTCGAGGCGGCCGTTGACCAGGGCCCACCACAGGCCGCCTCCGTAGAGCGCGCCGAGCAGCACGGTGGCAAGCGCGCGGAAGTTGAATGCGGCCCTCACGGCGTGCGCCCCGTCCTGCACAGCTCATGCTCGGCAGCACGCCGGCGTTTCAAGCCGTCGAGCTCACGGCCGGCGGCGCGCGTCCAGCGCAGGATCTCGTCGCAGGCGCCTTCGTAGTCTGGCGGCACCTCGCGCAGCTTGCGCGCGAGTGTCGATGCGCAAAAGGCTGTGCCGCCGATGTTGTAGGCCAGGCTGATGAATGCGTCCCACTCGTGCGGGTAAAGCTCCAGGTCTGCCGGCAGGCAGTCTTTGATGTGTCGCTCGATGCGCGCGGCGTCGTGGGCTAGGCGCACGACGGCGCGCACCGGCGTGGTGGTGTCGCCTGGCTGTACCGCAGATCCGTCGTCGCGCCTGGTGGTGCCGAAGCCCACCGTGTGCACGCCGGCGACATCGGCGTAGGCGCGGCTTCGGTATCCTTCGTGCACGGCGATCGTGGCCGCGCCGATGGCGCTCAGCGCCAGCGCTGAGACGGCCACACGAAAGGCTGGCGAGGCGCTCATGGCGCCCATCGTGCCGCCGATGCCGATCAAGCGGCAGGCTGATTCACTTCAGAGGCGCTAGAACAGGCTGCCCTGCTCTGCGTTCTGGTCGTCGCGCCCGAGGATCTCGTAGACCCAGCGCTCTGTGAGCCGGTGTTCGCGGGCGATGTCTTGCACTCGGTGACCCGCGTCGTAGGCCGCCCGGATCGCGGCGTCGCGCGCTGCGCGTCTTGCGCCGTCGCACTTTGGAATGTAGAGGATGTCGCCGGCCGCGTACCGCGCCAAGGCCTCCTGCGCCGGCATCGGCAGTTCGGCCAGCGGGCCACTCAGTGGCGGGCTCTTGGGGATGCGCAGCGCCAGACCTCCGGCCACACCGATGAGCGTGCGCAGCGCGTCTTCGCCGATCAGCTTCTCGAGCAGCGTGGTGTCTGCGATGGCCATCAGTGACCCACGCCTTCGTGCGCCAGCCGGTATTCGAACCTGTCCTTGCCCACGCGGCGGCACTCGATGGCGAGGCCGTTTTCGCGCAGCTCGGCCACGCAGCTGTTGACGGCGCACACGCCGGCGCCCACGATGATGTCGAGCGTCGAGTACCAGCGCCCGTCGGAGAGCAGCTGTGCCACGCGCTGCAGGCGTGGCGAGTTTTCGAGTCGAGCGGCACGCATGTCGAACTCCGTGGCAGAGCGCTCGGCCATGCGCCCCATGTGCCCCCGCATGCGTTCAGGCGTGTGCACCCGCCGATGCACACGCCTGAGCGTCATGATCGTACAAGACGGCGACGCGCCTGTTGCAGCAGCGCCAGGATGCGCTCCTTGTCCTGCGGCGCTGGCGCGGGCCGGTCGAGAGCCGGCGGCTGCGGCCGCGCCGGCATGTGCTGCCACAGCTCGGACGGCGCCGGCCAGCGCGTGACGTGCGCCGCCAGATGGCGGAAGGCCGCGCGCAGCCGCGGCGCATCGAGTGCCTCGTCCCACAGGCCGCCGCGCATCACGATGGCGTCGGCCCAGGCAAGCGCGACCGCCTCGACGGCGTCGGCCGGCGGGCACCCTTCCAGGCGCAGCACGAGCAGGCGCTGGATGCCCTCGGCGACCTCCGCGACGAGCCAGCCGGGCAAAGATTCGGCGCTCATTGGCCGTCACCTCGCGCACGTCGCTTGAGCGCCTCGAGGCGCATGACACCGTCGACGGTGGCCGACGGCGAGCGCGCTGCCAGCCGACGCGCTGCAGACGTGTCCAGTCCATCGTCTGACGGCAAGATCGCTGCCTGGGTGCCCTGCAGCACACGCAACAGGTAGCCGTGGCTGGTCAGCGGCCGAACGTCGCCGGCGTCGCGCTTGGCGCGCAGCTGCTCGACGGTTTGCGTCAGCGCCGCAGCCAGGCGCTGCGCATCGGCGTCGAGGGCGAGCACTTCGCGCGCGATGCGCAGCGCGCGATCCCACGCCATGGCGCGGCTGGCGCTGCGCCACAGGCCCAGATAGGCCACCAGAGGCCTGCCAAGCGTCGCATCCAATGTGGACAGAAGAGCCATCAGCTCGCGAGCTGCGTCATCCTCGGCCCAGGCCTCGAGCGCGGCCTCGGCGTGGCAGACGGGGCAGCGCAGCCTCATCGCTGGACCTCGCGCCGTCCCGCATGGCGCTGGCGCTGCGCGAGCCAGCGGCGCAGCCCGACGATGATTTCGGTGGCGTCGCGGCGCGTTGCGAAGCGCACGTCGTCGGCGCCGCAGGTGCGCCGCACGAAGGCGCGAAGGGCGCCGTCGTCCAGGCCGTCCCAGCCCATCGCCAGGCAAAGCCTCTCGATCTCGGCGAGCTGCCGCTGCGTGGGGCGCCCCCAGCCGGTGCCGCCCCTTGGCGGCGGCGCTGGCACGCCGATGTCGGCGCCGCGGCGCTTGAGTTCCCAGCACCAGGCCACGAGCTGCGCGTAGGTGAAGTCGCGCAGGCTCGCGTGGCCCGCGAAGGACATCTGCGCAGCGCGCCTGGTGTCCTCGTCCATGCCGAGCTGCAGCGCGGCCTTGTGGGCCAGGCCGAGCAGGACGCGGCGGCGCGCTGCGGCGTCCATCACCAGTGCCCGACGCAAATGGCCATCATCGCCACGCGGGCGCTTTCGCGGTCGCCATGGACGGCGATGTGGCGCAGCGCCTGCTCGTAGCGCTGCATCCAGACAATCAGACCTTCCACCTGACGCGCGTCCCAGACGGTGGCGTCGCCGCGCGCGATGCGCTGCGGCAGCGTGGCGTCGAATGCGCGCACTGGTGGTGCGCAGTGCACGTCTTCTGCGAGTTCTTCGCCGACTCCGTCAGGCCCGTGCAGCGCGGTCATGGTCACTTCTCGGCCGTGATGCGCACGGTGGTGCCGCTGCGCACCTTCAGCAGCGCGCGATAGGCTGGCGCCATCGGGTCGTCGCCGTCGCTGGCCATCTGCAGCAGGTGCTCGCTCGGCTTGTAGGAGACGCTGATGTCGACGAGGTCGTTGAACCGGTCACCCAGCAGCGTCTGGAGCTTTTCGGCGTCGACGATCGACACGCTCGACGTGGTGGCCACGCTCACGCGGCACACGCCTGGCACGACCAGGCTCTGGCCGGCCAGCGCCTGCGCGAGCTGGTCCTTGTGCGTCTTAAGCTCGGCCTCGAGCGCCTCGATCTTCTGCACGAGCTCCCATGCCTGGAGCGCCGTGCGCACGAGGGCGGGCGCGACGGCGTCGATGCGCTGGTTGCTGTCGCGGTCGATGATGTGGGCGGCCAGGCGGCTGGCTTCCTTTGGTTGGGCCAGCTTGGCGGCCTGCTTGGTGGTGGTGTTGGTGGTGGTCATGGTGTCCTTGCCTCGAGGCGCCGCCGGCCAGCGGCGCGGTGTTGCCCTGGTGTCATGCGTCGCCCATGGGGCGGTGGCTGTCCGGGACGATGGTTTCGCCATCTGGCGGCTCGCAGTGCGCGGTGACGCCGTAGGTGACGACGCCGTCGTGCGTGCAGCGCAGCTTGATGGCTGCGTTGCGCAGCAGTCGGCGCAGGCTGTCTCGCAGCATGCGCTCGCCGGTTCCATCGAGCGCCAGCGCGCGGATGAGGTCGTCGCGGCTGTGCCAGCCGCCCTCGTCTCGCAGGTAGCGCCAGATCAGGCGGTCCATGGCTTTCGGGTAGATGGTGTCGCGCGTCATGTCAGAGCTCCGCGATTCGGCAGCCGGTGCAGTCCTCGCGCGGGCACGCGCGGCAGATAGCGGCGATGTCTGGGACGCGCGCCCGTGCGGCCTCGGCGTCGACCAGGCGCACGAGCGCCTGGTAGCGCGCGTGCAGCTCGCCGCCTTTGCGCTCGTACTTTCCAGAGCGCAGCATGGATGCGGCGGCCTTCGAGCAGCCGAGCACGTCGGCGATGTCCTCGATCTTCATGCGTCGGACCCAACCGCGTGCCGATTGGCCATCCACTCGCCGGCCAGCTCCAGCACCGCCGGTGTCAGGCTTTGGATGGCGTTTGACGCCATGATCCGTCGGCACTCGCCGGCCAGCTCCACCGCCTCGCGATAGTTGCCCTTGCGGCACAGCTGCCAGAAGCTGGTGACGATGTCGCGATCGGCCACGTCGCCGAATGCCGGACGCATCACGTGCGCGTAGGTCTCTGCGCGGTCCAGGTGTCGCGTGGACACGCGCTTTGCGCCGATGCGGCTGCCGAGCTGGATGAGCAGCGGGCGCGTGCGCGCCTCGGCGAACTTGCGGCTGTAGAGCTCCGTGCCAATCAGCAGCACCGCGATGCCGCTCTCATCGGCCAAATAGCGCAGCGTCTCCAGCACCCGCCAGCTGCACTTGTTGGCCTCATCCACCACCAGCAGCGCGCGCTCGTGCGCATCGCCACGGCGCAGCAGGCGGTCGGCCGCCCCCGCGCCCTCGATGCCCAGCATCTGCGCCACCGCCACCAGCAGCTGGTGCCGCGTCATCCCATCCCAGGCCGCCAGCCGCAGCGCCCCCATCTTGTCCGCTACGGCGCGGCCCGCCATGCTCTTGCCCGTGCCGGCCGGCCCGGTGATCTCGCCGATGGGGTTTTCGCTCTCAAGCACCAGCTGCGCCAGCGCCAGCGCCTCGCGCACCACCTTCGTGTCCCGGATCTCGCGCGCAGGCGCGCCTTTTGCTATCATCGCCTTGCTCCTTTCTTAGGTTGCACATCCGCCCCGCCGTCACGGGGCGGCTCCAAAAGCCACATCTCCAGCCCGGCGGCTGCCTCGCGCAGCCACCGGGCTTGGTTTTGATGGGCGTCGGCCAGCCTTCTGGCACGAATGCCGGCCTGGTGACCCAGCCAATACCAGCTCAGGTAATCCGGCTCCCAGCGCGCCACCCTGGGCACGCCCGGCTTGCCAGACCCCACCTCGTAGCCGTAGGCGCCCCAGGCCACCGACGCGCACGCATCGGCGTAGCCGTCCATCCACGCCTGCGACAGCCCATCCTGCACGCGCAGATCGACCCCATGCGCCAGCGCGGCTCGATACGCCTGCTGCAGCTTCTGGCCGATGCGCAGCTCGCGCACCATCGCCGCTACGCCGGCGCGCCATCCAGCCTGGATGTCCTCTGCGCTCACAGCCCCATCTCCCGCGCCAGCTGCGTCTCCGGGTCATCGCCAGCGGCAAAGCGATCCATCCCATCGGCCTGCCGCGCCTGGTACGCCGCATTGATCCGCGCGATGGCCTCGGCTTCGGCCCGACGCATCCCATCCATCAGCGCAACCAACTCGGGCGAAACCTGCACCTGCTGTGCCGCCGATCTCGCCTCCTCCAGCGTCTCATCCAATCCGAGCAGCTTCGCGCGCAGGCCAGCGGTGGCGGACTCATCCAGCGGTCCGCCGGCAGCCTCGATCTTCTGGCCCATCAGCACCCGAGCCGCCTTGGCCCGGCGGGCAGCCTCCTTGGCGCCCGCCTCATCCAGCAGCCCATAGACACGCTCGGGCTCGGCCCAGCCCAGCACCCGCTGGCCGTCCAGGATGTACACCGCATCGAAGGCCGGGGCCAGAATGCGCGGCACAGCCACCGTCACCCGGCCCTCGATCCACATCAGGAAGTCCGCGTAGTACGTCTTGCCCCGCACCTGCACCGTGCCGCGGCTCACCACCCGCGTCTCCAGGTCCGCAAACGCCAGCGCCAGCGCCAGCCGGTCCACATGCCAAGGCTTCCAGCCCGCCACGCGCGCGGCTTCGAGCTTTTGCTGCGGGCTCATTCCGCCCATGTGCTCGGCCGAGGGCTGCGGCGTGACCAGGTAATCGTCGATGGTGGCCTTGAGCCACTGCCGCACCTCATCGAACGGCGCGGGCTGCACGCCTTTGCCCAGGGTGACCACCTTCTTCGTCATCCGGTTGCCGCCCACATAGCCCACCCACCACGCCAGCCAGTGGCGCAGGTTGCCAAACTGCCCCTCCACCCGCTTGCCGCGCGGATGGAACGGAATCGAACGCACCACCCGCCGATCCTCAGGCGCCGTGGCCGCGTCCTCTGCGGCAAACGCGTGCTGCGTCAGATCGGCCAGCCGCTTGGCCGCGGCCAGCATCTCGTCCCAGCGGTACTCGCTGCCGTTGTCCAGATACAGCCGCCGCGGCGCCCCAAACGGCGCCTCCTCGCACATGCGGGCAAACGATGCCGCCACCACATCGCGGCGGATGCCCTCGCCCTTGTCCAGCAGCACCAGGTCATAGTGCAGCCAGTTGGTCGCCACGTCGTGCCACATGACGATGCGCGCATAAGCCGTCGAGCCATCCTCGCGCAGCACCGGAATATCCAGCGGCGTGATATCGCCGCAGACCACCTCGCCCGGCATCATCCCGGCGGCCGTGCGCTTCACTGGTGCGCGGTTCTTGTCGTAGAACCCCTTGGCATCGCGCAGGAAGCGCCCCGCCACCCGGAAATGCCGACCCTCCGCGTCCAGATACCGGCGCGGCGCCGGCAGGCTGATGAGCCGCGCGCCCAGGTCACGCGGCAGCCCCATCTCCATCAACTCCTTGGCCACATGCGTCGTGGCCTTCAGCCAACACTGCCGCTCGCTCGCCGCCCCGCCCACCCAGGCCGAGCGCACCGCCTGGCGCATCCGCTCCGCCAGCTCCGGCACATCCATCGCGCCCCAGCGCCCAGCGGCCTCCTGCGCCCACGCCAGCCACCCGCTGGAAATGAGCGTGCGCGCTTGCCCGCGGTCGCGACGCTGCCCCAGCCGCGCCAGCGCCAGCACACCGCCCTCCCGCGCGATCTCACACAACCGGTACACCTGCGCCACGCTCTTTCCAAGCGCGCGCGCCACCTCCTCGGCCATCGCGCGCCGCCCGCGGTGGCGCTCCGGCAAGTCCAGGACGGGCTTGAGCAGCAGCATCAGGTCGCGCGCCTGCTGCACCCGCTCAAAGTCATCGTCGCGCGGCGCTCTGCCGTCGATCATCCCGACCAAAATCGCATCGCTGGTCTCAAAAATGGCGGGGGCAGCCGGAATCGAACCGGCCCCACGGGTTAGCGGCCCGTTGCCCGCGTTCGCCGCAGCCGTCGCCGAGGCTGCCATCGGGTACCCTGCCGGCGCGGCGACGCCACCGCCCGGCACGAAGGCGCATCCAGCGCCACCCCCGCCGGTGAGCCCACCCGCTCCGGTGGCCGCCAGAGCTGTCGAAGACAAGGCAGGAGAGGGCAACCCCACCCGGATAGGCTCGCCGCCGGGGGCGGGCAGAACGACAGAAGGCGCTACATCCGGCGTAGCGGGCGCCGTCACCGCTCCCGCTCCACGCGCGCCGCGTGCGCTAGGCGCGTATGCGCCCACAGCATCGCCATGGCCTCCGCCTCGTGACGGCTCGAAAACCTCGGCGGCGGCACCGGCGCCCCCAGCCGCTCCGCGATCTGCGACCAGTACGGCATCCACCGCACCGGCGACCCCGGCCGGCCGTTGCCCGTGCGCACGATGGACGCCACCAGCACCGGCCCGCTCATCACCCGTGAGACGGGCTTCATGGGGTTGACTTTCATGGGTGTGCTCCTTTGTCATCCGCGCCGCAAACCGCGCGTAGTAATCCCGCTGCGCCTCCAGCGGCAGGCTGGAGAGCGCGATTTCGATGCCCTTTCCTCGCAACATGTTGCGAATCACGGCCAAATTTTTTTCGGCCCATGTCCTTACGCGCCGATCCGTCGTCGGCATCCCGGCCAGCCGCATGGCCGCGATCTGCTGTGGTGTGAGCCACACGTCCATGGCCATCACGCCGCCTCCCGCGCGGCATCGCGTGCCGCCTCCACCGTCTGGCGCAGTTTCTTCATCACCTCCCGCGCCACACCCCCGTGCGGCTCGCGGTCGGCGCGCTGCGCCCAGTCGTAGATCACCCGCCGCGCCGTCACCGGCTTGATGCCATGCGCCTCCGCCCAAGCGGTGATCGAGCGGTAGCCTGCCATCGCCAGCAGCCCGCGCACCCGGGTGGCATCCCCCAGCGGCTCGCGCCTCAGTTCACGCTCTCGCTTCATGGTGCTATCCTCGTAACTGTTTGCGAGAGTATAACGCAACAAGTCGCGACGCCAACAACTTCTTGCGAATGTGCGCCACGTCCGATTCACGTCCGATTCACGTCCGATTCACGTCCGATTCACGTCCGATTCACACGTCCGATTCGCGTCCGATTTGTGCGCGATGTCCGATTCGCATGTCCGATTCGCCATGAGCCACGATCAAGAATCGGACACGGCTTCCGAGCTGCCTGCGCGTCTGCGAGAGTGCATCGCAGACGAGACCGTCTCGTCTTTCGCGCGCCGATGCAAGCTTCCAGAAGCAACGATTCGTTCGTATCTAGAAGGCAAAAAGCCTGTGTTCGACAAGCTCGTCAAGATCGCCGACGCCGCCGGCGTGACGGTGGACTGGCTGGCCACGGGGCGCGGCCCGCGCACCCGTGCCGAACTACTGAAAAACGAAGAAAATCAACGCGATAGCGCGTCTCTGGACGCCCTGGCCGGCCCCCACGCCCGCCGCTGGGCCAAGATCATCGAGCTCGTCGAATCCGCCCCCAGCCCCGAGGAGGCCGAGGCTCTCCTCAACGAGTTTCTCGCGCGCGCTCGTGAGAAAACAGAGCTGGCCGAGCTGCGCCAGGCCGTCAGCAACCTGACCGCCACCTTACAAAAACGGGCCTGAAACAGCCGCTGGCGCTCGCTTGCTTGTCGCATGCAATGCGAGCACACGCCCGATGAGGCGCTCGCTGCGCTGCAGATGCCAGATTTGCTCGTCAAATCAATGGCTTAGCGTTATTTCCCGGCTGTTCCCGCGCCTTCCCGCGACCTTTTTGTCGCATCAACTCTGTCGCATCTAATCCGAACACCTCCACCGGCACGTGCGGGATGACGTGCCCGACCAGGTGGGCGGCGGTTTGCGACATGCGTCGCGCCCCGCACGACGGACAGAACCCGCGGCGCTTGCAGCTGAACGCCAGCAGCTTGTCGTGACCGCACTCGCCGCAGCGCAGCCTCAGGAAGCCGTGGGCCAGGATGCCGCACTGTCGGCCGTGCGCTGCGGCAGGCGCGGCGCGGTCTTGACGCTCCACACCATCGTGATCGCCAGCACCGCGACGACGACGCCGAGCGAGACCAGCACCGGGATCTTGACGACGTCGATCAGCAGCATCTTCGTGCCGATGAAAACGAGGATCACCGCCAGTCCGTAGCTCAGCAGGTGGAACTTCGCCGCCACCGCAGCGAGCAGGAAGTACATCGCGCGCAGGCCGAGGATCGCGAAGATGTTCGACGTCAGCACGATGAACGGGTCGGTCGTGATCGCGAAGATCGCCGGGATCGAGTCGACGGCGAAGATCACGTCGGTCACGCCAACGAGCGCGACGACCATCAGCAGCGGCGTGGCGATCTTCTTGCCGTTCTCGACGGTGAAGAACTTCTCGCCGTCGAAGCCCTTGCTCACCGGCATGAAGCGCTTGAGCAGCCTGAGCGCCGGGTTGCTCTCGAGGTCGGGCTCCTGCCCCGAGGCCCACCACATCTTGATGCCGGTGATGACCAGGAACGCGCCGAACACGTAGAGGATCCAGTGGAAGTGCGCGATCAGCCACGAGCCCACGAGGATCATCACGGTGCGCAGCACGATCGCACCGATGATGCCGATCATCAGCACCCGCTTCTGGAACGCCGGCGGCACCGCGAAGTAGGTGAAGATCATCAGGAACACGAAGATGTTGTCGACCGCCAGGCTCTTCTCGATCAGATAGCCGGTCAGGAACTCCATGCTCTTCGTGTTCGCGACCTCCATGCCGTGGTCCTGGTAGACCGCCCACCAGAACAGGCCGTTGAACGCGAAGCTCAGCGCCACCCAGACGAGCGACCAGTTCAGCGCCTCCTTGACGCCCACCGCGTGGGCACCCTGCTTCTTCAGCACGACGAAGTCGATGAACAGCGCGACGATGACGGAAACGACGAAGAAGGCCCAGAGCCAGGCCGGCGCGATGGAAGCCATCGACACTCCCGAGAAGTGAAGGGTTGGGGATCGCGCCGAAAGGTCTTGCTCGAGACGTGCGTCTCGTGCGGGCCCAGAAGCGGAGAGCATAGGCGAGGTGATGGCGCGGCTGGAGGTCTCGGGGATCAGCATGCCGTGCGCGGCCACGATCGGCACCACCAGCATCGAGGTGCGGTTGCCGGGGATGCCGCCGATGCAGTGCTTGTCCACCACCGGGTGCTGCTGCGGCCAGGACAGGCGCTGGCCGACGCCGACCATCGCCTGGTTCATCCAGCGCAAGGCCGACGACGGCTTCGGCGAAGGCAACTTCAAGGCGCTGTTCGAGAGCCTGGAGCGTGACCAGGTGCGCCGCGGTGCCATCCAGGTGGAGGCCTGACATGAAGATCGATCGCATCCATCACGTTGCCTACCGCTGCAAGGACGCGAAGCAGACGGTGCTCTGGTACCAGCAGATGCTGAAGATGGACTTCGTGCTCGCCATCGCCGAGAACCAGGTCCCGTCCACCAAGGCACCGGATCCCTACATGCACGTCTTTCTCGACGCGGGTGGCGGCAACGTCCAGGCCTTCTTCGAGCTACCTACGCAGCCGCCGATGGGTCGCGACCCGAACACGCCTGAGTGGGTGCAGCACATCGCCTTCAAGGTGAAGGACCGAACCACGCTGCTGGCGTTCCGCGCCCACCTGGAGGCGCAGGGCGTCGAGGTGCTGGGCGTCACTGACCACGGCGCGTTCCACTCAATCTACTTCTTCGACCCCAACGGCCACCGCGTAGAACTGGCCTGCCCGGATCCGGACGAGGAGGCCATGATCCGGCGCCTGGACGCGGTGAAGTGGGACATGCTCGAGGAGTGGTCGAAGACCCGGCGTGCGCCGAAGCACGCAGCCTTCCTGCACGAGCGCGAGTTCAGGACATGATTGCCGCCGTCGACGAAACCCACGACCCCGCGCTGCAGAGCTGGGTCGAATCAGCCAACGATCCGGCGACCGACTTCCCGATCCAGAACCTGCCGTTCGGGCGCTTCCGCCGCGCCGACGACATGGACTGGCGCATCGGTGTGGCCATCGGCGACCAGGTGCTGGACCTGCGTCGTGCGCGGTTGCTGGAAACGTACGACATGAACCGGCTCATGCGGCTGCTGCCCGAAGTGCGGCAGGCCTTGCGCCTGGCCATCAGCCAAGGCCTGCGCCGGGACAGCCCCCAGGAATCCGTGTTCAGGGACGCGCTGGTGCCGCAATCGCGGGTTCGCATGGGCCTGCCTTGCGAGATCGGGGACTACACGGACTTCTACACCGGGATCCACCACGCCACGACGGTGGGCAAGCTGTTCAGGCCGGACAACCCGCTGCTGCCCAACTACAAGTGGGTGCCGATCGGCTATCACGGGCGTGCATCGACCATCAACGCCAGCCCCAACACGTTCAAGCGGCCCTTGGGGCAGCGGATGCCTCCCGGCGCCACTCAGCCAACCCTGGCGCCCAGTGCGCGGCTGGACTACGAGCTCGAAGTCGGACTGATCATCGGCCGGCCCAATCCCCAGGGTGAACCGATCCGGATGAAGGACGCCGAGGACCACCTGTTCGGCGTGGTCTTGCTCAACGACTGGAGTGCACGCGACATCCAGGCCTGGGAGTACCAACCGCTCGGCCCCTTCTTGTCCAAGAACTTCGCCAGCACGATCTCGCCGTGGATTGTGACCATGGAAGCGCTGGCGCCATTCCGGAGGCCGTTCAGCCGGCCCGAGGGCGATCCGCAGCCGCTGCCCTATCTCGACTCGCCAGGCAACCGCGAGCGCGGCGCGATCGACATGGGACTGGAGGTGTGGATACAGACCAGCGCCATGCGGGAAGCCGGCCACGCTGGGGATCGCCTGAGCCGATCGAACTTCACCGACGCGTACTGGACGGCTGCGCAGCTCGTGGCGCACCACACCGTCAACGGCTGCAGCCTGAGCAACGGGGATCTGTTCGGATCTGGCACCTTGTCGGGCCCCATGCCAGAGCAAGCGGGATCGCTGCTGGAGCTCACGCACGGCGGCGTGCAGCCTCTGCGATTGTCGAATGGCGAGATGCGAAGCTTCCTGCACGACGGCGATGCCATCGTTCTGCGCGGGCGTTGCGAGCAGGGCGGCTTCAGGAGCATCGGATTCGGCGAGTGCGCCGGAACCGTTCAGCCCGCGCTGGACCCAGGAAATCTGTAAGCAGCGCCCCGCCCCGCGCGCCACCGAGCTCGTGGCTGGATGGCTCTGGGTAGCGTCCCTGGAAGAGGCCGCCTTAAGCCAGGCCGATGCCTCAGGCGGTCTGGAAGATCCGCCCGAAGTCGCAGCTCTCTTCCGCGATCCTGGCGATGGAGCTCACGAGCGAGCTGCGTTGGTCGGCTTTGCAGAACGCCGAGTAGGTTGCCGGCGGCAGGGCAGGGGTGACCTTGAGGGCTTCCAGCGTGCCTGACTCGATCATTGGCGCCAGACACTTCTTGGGCAGATAGCTCACTCCCATGCCGGAAACCGTCAGCCCGATCAGCGCCACCACGCTGTTGCTGAACAGCAGGTTGTCGGGCTGCACGCCAATCGAACGCAGCCAGCGGTTGTAGAGCAGCCCAGTGCCCGAGCGGTCGTCTTGCGTCAACAGGCGATGCGCAGCCAACTCGTGCATGCGCAGACGGGTGCACGGGCCGACCAGTCCTGGCTTGCACATCCACGCGTTCTCGACTACCCCGACCGGCCTGGAGACAAACCGCTGATCGTTGAATACCTCGGGGACGATCATGAGGTCGACCTCGTCGGCGAGGAGTTTGTCGCGAAGCACCACGCTGGCGTCGACGTGCGGCTCGATGATCACCCGAGGGTAGTGGCGCTGGATGGCGCCGATCAAACGGGGCAACCAGGTCATGGCAGTCAATTCGGTCACGCCGATGCGCACGTGACGCTCCGTCACCTCGGGGCGTTGGAACTGCTCGACCGCGGCGTCGCGTTGTTCCAGAAGCCGTTGGGCCAGCAGGAACATCTCGTCGCCCTTCTCGGTGAGCCGAGCGGTGCGACGTGACCGGTCAAACAGCGGCGTCTCGAACAGCGCTTCCAGTTCCTGAATCCGCTTGGACACCGCCGACTGAGTGGTGTGCAGCTTGTTGGCTGCCTGTGCGAAGCCGCCCAACCGTACCACCCAGTAGATCGCCTCCAACTGCTTGAAAGTCATCAAGGCGTGAACCTCCGGGACAGAGCATATCGATTCTAAGCATGTGGTGCGATTCCAATTTATCGCTTTTGCAGATGCGCCGTTCGACCGAAGATTCTGGTCATGAACTCTGCTTCCCACCTCGAACGGCTAAGCAAGCTCGACACCACGACTGTGTCGGATGCGCTCGACTTCCTGTCCCTCCCCGGCGCAACGGTCGGTCTGCGCCCGCTGTGGGACTGCCCGAAGATCGTCGGCCGTGCCAGCACCGTGCAGCTCGGGCCGAAGACCGGCACCGCGCCCACCGTGCACCTGATATCGCCGGTGATCGCCGCCGTCGCCAGTGCTGACCGCGTCCTGGTGATTGCCGGTGGCATCGACGGCATTTCGTGCTGGGGCGACATCCTGGCCAATGCCGCGAAGGTCAAGGGCATCCGCGGCACCGTGATCGACGGCTTCACGCGCGACATCGAGGGCAGCGAGTCGGTGGGCTACCCGCTCTACGGGCGCGGTGTGACCATGATCAGCGCCCGCAACCGCATCGTGCAGATCGCCTCGGGAACGCCAGTGAGCGTCGCCGGCGTCACGGTCCACGAGGACGACTACGTCATCGCCGACCGCTGCGGCAGCGTCTTCGTGCCCGCCGCCCGCATTGAAGAAGTGCTGAACCTCGGCGAGCGAATCATGCGTCGGCAGGACGGCATGGTGAAGGCAGTTCGCGCGGGTCGCTCTGTCGAGGAAGTCATGCACGACAAGGAATTCGAAGCCATCAAGGCAGGAGACACGAAATGAACGCAGAGGATCGCGACCTGGTCGCCCTGTTCCAGGGGCTCGACACCCCGGGGGTGTCCGACGCCATGGACAAGCTCGGCATTCCTGGTCAGTGTCTGGGCATCATGCCGCTGGACGACTACCGTGGCACGGTGGTGGGGCCGGCATTCACCGTCAAGTACGTGAGTTGCGGCCAACCTGCCGGCACGGTGGGCGACTTCATCGACGACGTGGCCGAAGGCGACGTGATCGTGATCGACAACGACGGCCGCACCGATGCCACTGTCTGGGGTGACATCATGACCCAGTACGCCGGCATCCGGAGGATCGCCGCGACCGTCATCGACGGTGTCTGCCGCGACGTGGCCAAGGCGCTGGGCGACGGCTACCCGATATTTTCCCGCGGCCGCTTCATGCGCACCGGCAAGGACAGGGTGGAAGTCGCCGCTGTGAACCAGCCGGTCTCGATCGGCACCGCTCGTGTGGTCGCACGCGACATCGTCGTGGCCGACGCAAACGGGGTGCTGGTGGTGCCGCGCGGCCGGGCACGCGAAGTGGCCGAGACGGCTCGCAAGATCGAAGAGGCCGAATCGCGCATCCGTGAGCTGATCGTTGCGGGCAAGACCCTCGGCCAGGCCCGCAAGGAACTGGGCTACCACCAACTGCAGACGAGGGGCGCATGAGCTCGAACGACATCGCCGCGCGCGCGCTTGCCCTCGGCACATCCACGCTGTACGAGGCCTCCGGAATCGGCTGTTCCGTTGATCCGCTGATTCGCGCCGTCTGGCCCGGTGCCGCGATCGCCGCCCCGGCATATCCGCTGCAGTGTTCGCCTGGCGACAACCTGGCCATCCACATCGCGATGGAGCGTGCGCCACGCGGCAGTGTGCTGGTGGTCGGCACGGACAACTTCGTGGCCGGCTACTGGGGCGAGGTGCTCACGGTCGCAGCCGAGGCCGCCGGCATCGCCGGGCTGGTAATCGACGGCGGTGTGCGCGACGTCGCGGCGCTGGCGCGACGCCGCTTCCCGGTGTTCACGCGTGGCGTGTCGGTGCGCGGCACCATCAAGGCCGCCGCACCATCGGTCGGCAAGCCGATCAACTTCACCGGAGTCACGGTCGCAGCGGGCGACCTGGTGGTGGCCGACGACGACGGCGTCATCGTGCTGCCGGCAGCCGAGGTCGCGCGCACGCTCGCTGCGGGCGAAGCACGCGCCGCGAAGGAGGCCGCGATGATGGACAAGCTGTCCAAGGGCGAGACCACGCTCGAACTGATGGGGCTCTCGGCGTGGCGAGAGCGCGCTTGATCGGCGCTGCCGAGCACCCGATGTCCAACCTGCGAAAGACACTTCCATGTACCTGACTGACGAAGAGACCCGGATGCTTAACGGGGAGAAAGGCGAGGCGGTCCGCATAGCCATGGAGATTCTCGTCGCGCTCGGCGAGAGCTTCGATGCCGAGCGGCTCGTCCCGATCAACAACGTGCACATGGCGGGCTCTTCGGTGCTCGTGGCCGAGGAAGCCGGCACGCGATTCGTCGAGGACATCCGCAAGAAGGGCGGCAAGTTCGTCACCAAGGTGACGACCAATCCCACAGCCGTCGACCCGACGCAGTGGGAGGCCATCGGCATCCCCGAGTCCGACACCATCCTGCAGACGCGGCTCACCGATGCCTACGCCGGCATGGGTGCCAACACCTGCAACACCTGCATCCCCTACCTGGTAGGCAACAGTCCGCGCTTCGGCGAACACATAGCCTGGGGCGAGTCGTCTGCGGTGGTCTACGCGAACTCCGTCTGCGGGGCGCGGACCAATCGTGAAGGCGGGCCGAGTGGCCTGGCCTCCGCGCTCACGGGCCGTACCCCAGAGTACGGCTTCCACCTCAAGAAGAACCGCTACGGCAAGTTCCTCGTCAAGGTCGAGACGTCGCTGCGAGACATGACCGACTACGGCACGCTCGGCTACTTCACGGGCCTGATCGCGGGCCAGGACACGCCGGTGTTCACCGGCGTGCCCAGTGACCCGACGCTCGAGCAGTTGAAGGCACTCAGCGCTGCGCTTGCCTCGTCAGGTTCTGTGAGCATGTTCCACGCCGTGGGCGTGACGCCCGAGGCACCTTCGCTCGAAGAAGCCTTCGGCGGGGGCAGTCCCGAGAAGGTGCTCATCTTCGGCGATGCGGAGAAGGCCCAGGCCGAGGCCGCGCTGAACCGCGAACCGAGTGACCATGTGGATTGGATCCTAGTCGGCTGCCCCAACGCCTCCGTCGAGGAGATCCGCGAGGTTGCCGACGCCTTGCAGGGCAAGAAGGTCCACCAAGATGTGGCCTTGTGGGTGACAACGGCGGGCGCCATGTACGCCATGGCCGAGCGCAATGGATACATCAAGACGATCACGGACGCTGGCGGCGTCGTGGTTCGCGAGACCTGCCCGTTCCTGGCGCGCAGCCGGGTGATCGCGCCGAAGAAGGGCTACAAGACCCTGACCACCAACTCAGCCAAGATGGCGTTCTACGCCCCCGGGCAGTTCGGTCTTCCGACCCACTACGGCAACCTGGACCGGGTGATGAAGGCCGCCATCAACGGCGTGTGGAGCTGATCATGACCACTGAACAACTGGTCCTGAAGGGCCGCAGGATCGTCAAGGGCAAGGCCAGCGGCGAAGCCATCGTGACCAAGGAAGCGATCAGCTTCAACGGGGGCGTCGACAACATGACCGGCATCGTCACCGAGCCCGGGCACGAGCTGGAAGGCGTCAACATCGCCGGCAAGGTGCTGGTGTTCCTCACCGGCAAGGGCTCCACCGGCGGTTCGTACAAGATCTACGACATGGTGAGCCGCGGCACCGCTCCTGTGGCATTCGTGCAGGTGAGCCCCGAAGGAGTCACCACCATCGGCGCCATCATCGGCGAGATCCCCGCCGTGGCGGGGCTGGACCAGGACCCGACGCAGGTTATCCGCAACGGCGATTTCGTCGAGGTCGACGCCGATGCGGGCACGGTCGCCGTCAACCGACGCTTGCGATCGCCCTAGGCAACCTCGCACATCCAGCGTCGACGCGACGCGAACACTCTTTCCATGGATCGGCCGATTCAGGCACGGCCGCGCCTTTCGACCCCTCAATAAGGAGACAACCATGAAACGATTCCCTTTGTTGCGCACCTTGCTCACTGCTGGCATTGCCACTCTTGCCGTCGCTGCCCAGGCTCAAGACTGGCCCGCAAAGAAGGTCATCACGATGGTCGTGCCGTTCGCCGCTGGGGGCAGCACGGATGTGACTGCGCGCGCCCTGGCGGCCGGCATGGCCAAAGAACTCGGCCAGCAGGTGATCGTCGAGAACAAGGCAGGTGCAGCCAGCAACATTGGGGTCGCCGCCGTGGCACGAGCGCAACCCGACGGCTACACGATTCTGCTGGGTACCAGCACGATGGCCACGAACGCCACTCTCTACAAGAACCCGGGGTACAACTTGCGAAAGGATCTGATCCCCGTGTCGCTGGTATCTACGATTCCTCTGGGAGTGATGGTCCGGACGGACTACCCAGCGAAGTCGTTGAGTGATTTCGTCCAGCACGTCAAGAGCAACAAGGGAAACGTGAGGTACGGATCAAGCGGCAACGGTGCCTCGCAGCATCTGGCCGCGTCCCTCTTCAGCAGCATGGTTGGCGCGGACATGCTGCATGTCCCGTACAAGGGCGGCGCGCCGGCCAACACCGATCTGATCGGCGGTCAAATCGATGTGGTGTTTGCGCCGCTCATCGAAGTGCTTGGATTCGTCGACGGTGGTAAGTTGCGCGCGCTGGGCGTCACAACCAAGACGCGTTCGCCACGTTTGCCGAACGTGCCGGCAATCAATGAGGTACTTCCTGGCTATGAGGTAGTTCTGTGGAATGGCGTCTTCGCTCCGGCGGGAACGCCTGATGCGATCGTCAACCGAATCGCCGAGGCAGTGCAGAAAGTAGTGAAGGAACCCGGCTTCCGCAGGGCTCTCGAGGACCAGGCGTCGGTACCGGTGGGCAACTCGCCGGCGGACTTCGCGAAGTTCCTGAGCGCAGAGATCGACCATTGGGCAAAGCTCGTCAAGGTCTCTGGCGCAAGCCTGAACGACTAGCAGGCCGTTGAAATACCGATCGACGCCGCGCGCCTGACAGGCGAGCCTCTGGGCCTGGATCGACCCAGGACGAGCCGACGATGCGAGGCCCCGACAGCTATAGCGAGAGCCTGTTCACCACGGTACGCCTGGAGGACTTCGTTCCGGCGAACCACCCGCTGCGGCCCATCCGCGCCTGGGTCTGACCTGCCCCCGTCCGCCGTACCAGCGTTTCGAAAGGAGTCCGGGTTGAAGGTTACGTGATCTCGTTGGCTGCCGAGTCTTGATGAGCAGCACCGCCGGCATGCCGGCGGTGCTGCTCGGCGAAGCGCGCGGGCGGGATACGCCCGATGCTGCTGTGCGGCCGCACCTCGTTGTAGTCGCGCCGCCAGTGGGCGATGACCTCGCGGGCCTGCTGCAGGGTCTGGAACCAGTGCTCGTTGAGGCACTCGTCGCGGAACTTGCCGTTGAAGCTCTCGATGTAGCCGTTCTGCATGGGCTTGCCCGGCTCAATCAGCAGGTGCCGGACGCGGTGCTCCTGCGTCCAGGCGATGAAGGCCCGGCTGGTGAACTCCGGGCCGTTGTCGGTGCGCACGGCTGCCGGGTAGCCCCGGAAGATAGCGGCACGGTCGAGCAGCCGCGTGACGTACTCGCCCGAGATGCCGTAGTCGACCGTGATGTCCACGCACTCGTGGCTGAAGTCGTCGGCCACCGTCAGGCACTTCAGCCGCCTGCCGTTGGCCAGGCTGTCGCTGACGAAATCCATGCTCCAGACCTCGTTGACGTCGGTGGCCAGCTGCAGCGGCACGCGCTCGGCCGGCGGACGGCGCACCTTCTTGCGCTTGCGCACGGCCAGGTTCGCCGCGCTGTACAGGCGCCAGACGCGCTTGTGGTTGACGCCCGGGAACTGCGGGCGCAGCAGATCGTGGATGCGCGGGTAGCCGAAGCGCCGGCGAGCATGTGCGATCTCGACGATCCGGCCGGCCAACTCGCGCGTGGCGGCATCGGCCTCGGGCGGATGGCGATAGCTGTCTCGGGAGAGCCCCACAAGACGGCACGCGCGGCGCTCCGACAGGTGATGGTCCTCGACCATGCTGCGGATCGCCTCGCGCCTGACCTGTGGGGCTAGCGCTTTACCCCGAAGACGCTCTTGAGCGCGTGGATGTCCAGGTGCGCTTCGGCCAGCAGCTTCTTGAGCTTGGCGTTCTCCGCCTCAAGCTCGCGCAGGCGCTGCGCGTCGGAGGCCTCCATACCGCCGAACTTCGAGCGCCATTTGTAGAACGTCGCGTCGCTGAAGCCGCCCTTGCGGCACACGTCGGCCACCGGCATCCCGGCCTCGGCCTGCTTGAGGAACCCGATGATCGGCTCCTCGCTGAACTTGCTCTTCCTCATGTCCGCCATTCTCCTGATGGGCGGACCCCTTCTCGTTTACCTTGGTACGGCTGGAGGGGAGCAGGTCAGTGCACCGGCTGCGTGCCCGCCTCGAGGTCGATCAGCGTCGTGATCGGCTGCCCGTCACCGCGCCCGCCGGGCAGGTTCGCGACCGCGACGCTGTAGGCGCGCCCGTTGCTGCCGAGCACGACCAGCGTGTCGACGCTGCGGCACGCAAAGGTGCCGTACAGCGCGTCGCCGGCCTTGAACGCGAGCGTCGCGGTGTCGACCTCGTGGCCCTTGAGCGCCCTCACCCAGCCTTTGCGGCTCGCGACGACCGTCACCGGCTCGTCGACGACCTTCACTTCGGCCACTGCGCGCTTGTCGGCCTGGATCAGCGTGCGCCGCGCGTCGCCGTACTGCTTCGCGTCGGCCTCGATCTCCTTGATCAGCGTGCGCTTGAGCACCGCCAAGCTGTCGAGGATCTCGGCAGGGCGGGCGGCGCGGCAAGCTGGGCGCGCAGCGCACCCGTCGCGGTCAACACGGCGGCCGCGACGGGCATCCGAGACTCGCCCGGCTTCATTTCTTGCCTTCGAGCGCAACGGGCTTGGACGGATCGCAAGCGCCGAGCCGCTTGCCGACGGCGACCACGGTCATCGACTCGCCGCCTTGCGTCATCGTGTAGCGGCCTTCCACGCGGTCGCCCTTGCGCGTGAACTCGCCCTTGAGCTCGCCAGGCTCCGGCGGGCCGCAAACGATGCGAAAATTTGTGGTCGCGCCGCTCACCCTGCGCTCCTTGAGCTGGCAGTGCTTGTCCACCGGCGGCGTGTTGCCTTCGTCGGGGCGCGCGCAGACCTTGCTCGCCGGCAGCGGCATCTGCATGCCGCCCATCTGCACGGTGAGCGCATAGTCCCACTCCTCGCCCTTGGGTTGGGCCCATGCCGGCGCAGCGGCTGCACACGACAAGGCCGCCAGGATGGCCCACCACCGGTTGCTCGATCCGATCATCGCCTCCCTCCAGTCGCGGGTCAGAAAACCGAACGGTCGAAGCCGCCACTGGCCGTCGCGCTCGCGCCGGCATTCCAGCTCCAGGTACCGCCGAGGTTGGTATTGACCTGCGTGCCCGCACCGGCGACGGTGCTGCTCACGCTCGCGCCGACATCGCCTTCGAGCCGCACGTCGGTGATGCCGCCGCGGTCGAACTCGATCCCGACCGTCGCGCTCGCGTCCAGGCCCACTTCGAGCGGCCCGGCCCCGACGCTCGTGCTGACGCCGGCGCCGACCTGCACGCCGCCGCGCGCCAGCCCCTGGTCGTCGAACTCCCCGCGGCCGGAGACGGACACCCCCTTCATGCTGACCGCGGCCGAGGCGCTCAAGACGCGGTCCTTGTTGAGGTCTTCGCTCCACTGCGCCTTGAACGGCACCACGATCGGATCGAGTGTCGTGTCCATGCGGTTGCAGCGCACGTCGATGCGGCCGAAGCCGGGCACCGTGAAGCTCACGATGTGCTGACAGTTGATCTCGTCGAAGTCGGCCAGCTTGCCGCCAGACTTGCCGGGCCGATCGGGCTTCAGGCAGCTGTTGCCGAACTGGTGCAACAGGCCCGGTCCGTCATTCACATTCAATGCCAGGCCTCGCAGCAGGTCGAGGAACTCGACCTTGGCCTGTATCACCGTGTATTCGAAAGAGCGCTGCGACTGCATGAACTGCGCATAGTAAAGGCGCTCATTGGTCGTCTGGCGCTGGTAGTCCAGCAAGCCGCGCCGTGCCTCGTCCAGGCGCCTGCCACTCGCCTCCAGGTACTGGGTGATAGCTGCGCGGATTTGCGGACAGGCGTAGTCGTACTGATAGCCACCCGGGACGTTGCGGTACTTCTGCTCGCCTTCCGCATGGATCGCGGCCAGGCGGCTCTCGAGCGACTTGCGTTCCTGCTGCTCAAACCGAATGGCATCCGTGTACGCCCCGTACGCGGCGTCCCGGCGCCGCATCCAGTCGTCGCCGCTGAGCTGGCTCATGCGTGAAGCCTTTGCCGTGAGCGGACCACGCAGCGCCGCATCGGCGAGCCAGGGTGCCTGCTTGGCAAGCGCGGCGCCCTGCGCCGTGTACTTCTCGCGCATGGCCTCCACGTCTTCGCGGAACGATTGCCAGGACGGCGGCAGCAGCCATAGGTCGGACAGCTTCATCGCGTACGGCGGCGGCACGAACTTCGACAAGCCGAGCGCGTCCGACGGCAGCTTCATCGTCCAGCGCAGCTCGCCAGGCGCGAGCCTGCCGCCGAGCTTGTTCAGGCGCCGCTCCTTGCCCTCGCTGTAGCCGCCGGCGATCGCCTTGCGCATCGAGGCCTGCGCCGCCGCGCGGTCGCCGCGCGCTTCCTCGATGTACGACTGCGTGGCGTTAGCCTGCGGGTGGTTGGGCGCGCGGGCGAGCGCCAGCCTCAGCGCGCGCTCGGCCTCTTTCAGCTCGCCGAGTTCGAACCAGGCCTGGCCCAGGTTGTTGAGAATCGTCGCGTTGTTCGGATAGCGCGCATCGAGCGTGATAAGGATCGGCAGCGCCGCATGGCCCGCCTTCTGCATCGTCAGCAGGGCGGCCAGGTTGTTCAGGTCCTGCGCCGAGCCGCTCGTCCGCGCCGCCTTGCCCATCAGATAGGTCGCCTCGGGCCACGCGCCCCAGGCGGCCAGGCCGTTGGCCGCGGCGGCGAGCTTCGCGGCGACGTCGCCGCCCTGCTGCTGTAGCGCGCGTTCGATCACCTGTGCGCGCTGGCGTGCGGCGGCCGATAGCGCCTGCGCGAGCTTCGGCTGCAACGCCTCCACATATGCCTTGAGCTGCGCGCCGGTCAGCGGCGCCCGGGGCACTTTCGCGATGCGCGCGGCGTCGCGCCGGGGCACGCCGACGTCGTCGCCGGAATCGGCGGCCGCGCGCGACGCGAGCTGGCCCTGCGCCTGCTCGAGCATCTTGCGCTGCTCGGGCGTGAGCTTTTGCATCTGCTCGCGCATCTCGCGCATCGCCTCTTCCATCTCTTTGGGCGAAGGCATCTGCGCCGCGGCGGGCAGCGCACTGCAGACGGCCGCCGCGAGCAGCGCGTCACGCAGGGGCGGCACGACCGGTAAGGACATCATCGACTTCGGCACCCTCGATCTGGCGGCGTCAGCGGCCGAACAGACTGCGCAGCTTGCCGACGGCTTCCTTCGCCTTTTCGGCAGCCATCTGCGCGGCATCGGGCGCGGCGGGCGCCGGTGCCGGCGGCGCACTGGTCGGCGACGCACCGGCCGTCGACACACCGGCCGACGGCGGAGCCGCCGCGGGCGTGGGCGCCGCCGCGGGCGCGGCGGCCACGGGTGCGGGACCGACGTGCCAGGCCGCAGGCGGCGGCTCCTGCGGCAGCGGCTGGTCGATCAGGGTTTGCAGGCGCGCGCGGTCGAACGCGGCGAGCAGCGCGTTGCGCTGCGCGTCCGCGCCGCGCGGACCGGCGACGATCGCTTGCAGGCCGTGCACCTTGAAGCGGAAGCCCGACGGCGGCGGCAGCGCGCCCAGGCGCAACTCAGTCTCGTGACTGCGCGCGGCCGAGCCCCAGCCGTTGGCTTCGAGCCGAACTTGCAGGTCCGCCGACGACGGCGGCAGATCGAGCCGGCGCGCCTCCAGTTCGTCGAGCTGCAGCTTGACCGTATCGAGGTGACGCTTGTGCACCGCGCGGCCCTGCTCCTCGAACGCGCTCGCCTCTTTGTACTTCTGCGAGGCGAGCGCCTTGTCGCCGGCTCTCTCGGCGCGACGGGCGTCGCGGAAGGCCTCCTGCCGCTGCGCCTCGAGGGCGTCGAATTCCTGCTTCAGCGGCGGCGGCAGCGTCTGCAGTGACTTGATCTGCGCCTCGAGCTGGGCTCGCTCCTGCGCGATGCGATCGGCCTCCGCCTGCGGCAGCGCATAGCGGTACGTTGCGAGTGCCGATGCGCGCACCTCGCCTTCGGCAGTGTCCTCGCACAGCGAACTGACCTGCGCACGCGGCGCGGCGGTGAGCGCCATGTGCGCCGGCGCGGCCGGCAGTGCCGCCAGCAGCGAAGCCTGCAGCCGTGCGATGTAGTCGCGCTCCTTCGGCGTGGCGGCGCGTAACGGGCAGTCGGCCAACGCGGGTTGCGCCAGCAGTAGAACGCTGGCGGCGAGCCAGCACGACGGCCCCGGCCGCCTGCGGGCGCGAGCGATATCGAAGCTGTCTTTCATGCCACCTCCTGCACCAGGTTCGTTGTGATGCGTTCCTGCGGTGCCGCGCAGCTCAGTCACTTCTGCTTGGCGCGGCTGCGCTGGACCTCGAGGTCTTCGAGATCGTCGTCGCCGCCGCGCGCGCCGGGCCTGCGGCGCAGGCTCTCCTTGCTCGCCTGCGCCTTGGCCTTGGCGCCGACGTACAGGTCGTCTTCGGTCTGCGTGCCCGGCCCGCGTGCCGAGGGTTTGGCGGCCCGCGCCGCCGAGGCGGTCGGCTTGGTCTTGGCGGTGTCGGTGGCGTGCGCCGCGCCAGCCGCGGTCAGCAGCACGGCGAGCGCCGATGCGGTCAGTCGCGTCATCGTCCTTCCGCCTTTCGATCCATACCGCTGCGGGTAGCGGCCAGATCACGGATCCACGCGGAGCATAGGAACTTCGAACACCCTCGGCAAGACCCGCGACGGGAGCGGGTGGCGGCGTGCGGCGGACTGTAGTGCCCGGATTCGGCGCCCGTGTCGTAGCGTTGTGCCGAGTCGGCAAGGGTCTGGCCGTTCACAAGGGGCGCTTTCGGCCTCAACCGCCGGGTTGACGCGTTTTCGACAGCTTCGAGCCAAGCCGGCGCGCAGAGCTACCCGATCTTCTCGATCACCGGCTGCTCCAGAATGGCGGCGATGATCTTCAGCTCCCCGTTGCCGCAGTTCGGGCAGTGCTGCATGTCGATGTCGAAAGCGAGGCTTCAGCGAAGACTGACTTGTATCCAAGTCATGCCGTAGCTAAGACGCGCTTGAGCAACCTCGTCCAGCTGATGCGGCCCCGCCGGGCCTGGACAGTCTCGACCTCGCGCTCGGCAGCCGCGGTCTCGGCGCCGCGTTGCTCATCTGCCGGCCCCTGCGGCACCACCAGCGGCCGCAGCTTCGCGTTCGGCGCCAGCACCCCATGGAAGCGAATCAGGTGCAGCCAAGGCCGCGGCACCAGTGCGGCGAGCCGCTGCATGAACTCCAGCAGGCTCATGACCAAGTGCGTTGTTCCGTCGCGCCAAGGCGTCTTGAGCCTCAGCTCCACCTGGGGCGGCGTTGAGCTGGATCCGCTCGTCCGCCCAGGCCGGCCGGTTGATGTAGCGGCACACCTGCCCCAACCGCCTGCAGTCGTATGCTCCAACCCGCACCGCCGCCTACCGGCGGGCGCACCCACCTCGACGAAGCCTGGCGCGCCGTCGCCGCCGCAGCGGTACACGCCGTCCAGCACCAGGCCGCGCGGGGAATGTTGAGATTGGCCGCCGATCCGAAGCGCTGGATCAGCGTGACGGCGCCGTCCGGGCCTTCCCCGGACTCAAGCCCCGCGCGGTCCACCAAGTGCACCGCGGTCTGCGCCGTGCCGCATGCGTCGCGCGACCAACAGAACCCGCGACGCTCGCCGGGCGCGTCACCTGCCGCAGGCTCGAGCTTGCCTACGCCCGCCTACGCCCCGACGGCGGCGAGCCGCGCCACCTTGACGAACCCCTCGACCTTGCGCCCCTTGCGTGAGCGGCGGCCGACGTGCGCTTCGAGCGCGGCACCGCGCAGCACCTCGTCCTTCGCCTTGCCGCCGCGCCCGCTGCCGAACACCGCCAGGCGGTCGGCACACGTCGCCACCGACAGCAGCGGCGTCTTCGCGTCGACGTCCATCAGCGTCAGCCCGCGCCCGCCGTTGGGCTGCAGCTTCAGCTCGTCGAGGCCGAAGACGAGCAGGCGGCCATCG
>NZ_JALBGB010000033.1:0-38537 GCF_022631395.1 Calidifontimicrobium sp. SYSU G02091 | reverse complement strand
GGCTCGGCCGCCACCGGCGCTGCCGCCCGCAGCGCTCGGGCGGCTTCGTCCCACCCGCCGGCGAGCCACACCGCGCCGGCGCCGGCTGCCACGGCGACCGCCACGGCCCCCGCGCCCCGCCACGCCCACCGCGTCGCCGCGCTCGATGCCGCCGGCGCGGCACCGAACACTTCGGCCGCCGCACGGTCGACGATGGCGCGGTCGGCCTGCGCGCGCCCGAGCGCGTAGGCACCGAGCAGCGCGCGGTCGGCGAGCAGGTTGATGCGCCGTGGCACGCCGCGGCTGTGGTGCACCAGCCGCGCGAGCGCGCCGCGGTCGAACGGCAGCGGCCCATCGCGGCCGGCGGCGGCCAGCCGGTGCGCGACGTAGCGCACCGTCTCGGCCGCGTCGAGCGGCGCGAGGTGGTAGCGCGCGATCACGCGCTGCGCGAGCTGCTCCATCTCGGGCCGCGCGAGCAGCGCGCGCAGCTCGGGCTGGCCGATCAGCACGATCTGCAGCAGCTTGCGCTCGTTCGTCTCGAGGTTGGTCAGCAGCCGCAGCTGCTCGAGCACGGCCGCCGACAGCGCCTGCGCCTCGTCGATCACGAGCACGTTGTTGAAGCCGGCGGCGTGCGTGCGCAGCAGGTATTCGTTGAGCGCGTCGACGTGGTCCTTGCGCGTCGGGTGCGCACTGCCGTCGGCCGCCGCCACCGGGATGCGGAACTCGGCGCAGATCGTGCGCAGCAGCTCGATCACGTCGAGCGCCGGATTGAAGACGTAGGCCACGCGGCAGCGCGGCGGCACCTGCTCGAGGAAGGCGCGGCACACCGTCGTCTTGCCGGTGCCGACCTCGCCGGTCAGCACGACGAAGCCGCCACCGCCGCCGACGCCGTACAGCAGGTGCGCGAGCGCCTCGCGGTGGCGCTCGCTCATGTACAGCAGGCGCGGGTCGGGAGCGATCGAGAACGGCTCGCGCTGCAGCCCGAAGTGGCGCTCGTACATGGGCGCGCAGGATAGCGCGACGCACCCTCAGCCCGCGCCGTGGCGCGCCGCCCACGCCGCCAACAGCCGGTGCAGCTGCTCGACGCCGTCGGTCAGCGCCGCCGGGCCGGGCTGCAGGATGTCGGCCGACTTGACCTCGTGCAGCTCGCCGTCGCGCACCGCCGGCACATCGGCCCAGCCGGCGCGCGCGGCGACCTTCTCGGGGCGGAACTTCTTGCCGCACCACGAGCCGACGATGACGTCGGGCGCGCGGCGCGCCGGCTCGAGCGCGTCGGCGACGACGCGGTCGCGGCCCATCGGCTGCGCGGCGAGTTCGGGGAACACGTCGTCGCCGCCGGCGATGCCGATCAGCTCGCTGACCCAGCGGATCGCACTGATCATCGGCGCGTCCCACTCCTCGAAGTACACGCGCGGGCGCCTGGGCCACGCGGCGGCCGCCGCGGCGATCTGCGCGTGGCGCGCCTGGCAGCCGGCGATCCAGCGCTCGGCGCGGTCGCCGGCGCCGACCATCGACGCCACCAGGCGCAGCGTGTCGAAGATCTGGCCGACGCTGCGCTGGTTCGTCACCAGCACGTTGAGCCCGGCGCGGATCAGCTTGTCGGCCAGCGCGGCCTGCATGTCGGAGAAGCCGATGACGAGGTCGGGCTCGAGCGCGACGATCTGCTCGATGCGCCCGTCGAGGAAGTGCGACACCTTGGGCTTTTCGGCGCGCGCGCGGCGCGGGCGCACCGTGTAGCCGCTGATGCCGACGATGCGGTGCTCCTCACCGAGCAGGTACAGCCACTCGGTGGTTTCCTCGGTCAGGCAGACGATGCGCTGCGGGCCCATGCGGCGATTTTCGGCGCGCGTCAGCGTGCCGCGACGACGGGCAGCGCGACCCAGCGCTCGCCGCCGGCGGTGGCCACGCGCTCGATCGCGACCGCGCCGCCGAACGCGTCGACGACGGCGGCGCGCACCGCCGCGTCGGCCGGCGCGCCGTCGGCACGCAGTCGGCCGGCCACCATCACGAGCACGCGGTCGGCGGCGAGCGCGAGCGTCAGGTCGTGCAGCACGGCAGCCACCGCGGCGCCGGCGCGCGCGCGTGCCGCGAGGCTCGCGACGAGGGCACGCTGGTGCGGCACGTCGAGGTGCGTCATCGGCTCGTCGAGCAGCAGCACCGGCGCGTTCACCGCGAGCGCGCGCGCGATCAGCACGCGCTGGCGCTCGCCGCCCGACAGCTCGCCGAGGCGGCGCTCGGCGAACGCGGCGCACTCGGTCTCGGCCATCGCCGCGTCGACCGCGGCCTCGTCGGCGGCGGTGACGGCGCCGAACAGCCCGTGGTGCGGCAGGCGGCCCAGGCGCACGACGTCGCGCGCGGCAAGGTCGCCGTCGGCCTCGCCGTGCTGTGCGAGCCACGCGACGCGGCGCGCGCGCTCGCGCGGCGGCCAGTCGGCGAGCGTGCGGCCTTCGAGCTCGACGCGACCGGCGTGCGGCGCGCGCAGCCCGGCCAGCAGCGCGAGCAGCGTGCTCTTGCCGGCGCCGTTCGGCCCGACCAGCGCCGCCCACTCGCCGGCGCGCAGGTCGAGCGACACGCCGTCGACGACACGGCGCGGGCCGTAGGCCAGCGAGAGGCCGTGCGTGCGCAGCGGCGTCATCGCGCGCCTCCCCCGCCATGGCGGCGGCGCAGCAGCACGAGCAGGTAGGCGCCACCGAACACCGCCGTCAGCAGGCCCACCGGCAGCTCCTGCGGCACGCGCACGCTGCGTGCGGCGACGTCGGCGGCCAGCAGCAGCACGCCGCCGGCCAGCGCCGACAGCGCCAGCAGCGCCGCGTGGGTCACGGTGACGGCGCGGCGCACCAGGTGCGGCGCCACGAGCCCGACGAAGGCCACCAGCCCGGCGTGCGCCACCGCGGTACCGGTGGCCAGCGCCATCGCAGCCACCAGCAGCAGGCGCACGCGCGCCAGCGGCACGCCCAGGCTCGCGGCGCTGGCCTCGCCGAGCACGAGCGCGTCGAGCGCGCGCGCGAAGCGCACCGCCAGCGGCAGCACGAGCGCGCCGACCGCCGCGAGCCACGCGACGCCGTCCCAGCCGAGGAAGGCCGTCGTGCCGAGCAGGAAGGCCTGGCGCGCGCGCAGCGTCGCCGGCGCCAGCAGCGCGAGCAGGTCGGCCAGCGCGCCGAGCAGCACGCCGACGACGACGCCGGCCAGCAGCAGCACCAGCGGCCGCCCGGCGCCGCCGGCCAGCGCCAGCGCGAGCCCGACGCCGAACAGCGCACCGGCGAAGGCCCCGCCGACGATGCCCGCCTGCAGCACGCCCGCCGCGAGCGACGCCGGCAGCGTCGCGACCAGTCCGGTGGCGGCGGCGAGCACCACCATCACGCCGAGCCCGGCGCCGGCGGCGCTGCCGAGCAGGAACGGGTCGGCCAGCGGGTTGCGGAACAGCCCCTGCGCGATCGCGCCGGCCAGCCCGAGCAGCGCCCCGACGAGCAGCGCACCCAGCGTGCGCGGCGCGCGCACCGCGGCGACGAGGTCCCACTCGTCGCGCCACGCCCACGACCAGCCGTCGCTGCCGGCGGCCAGCCCGCACGCGGCGAGCACCAGCGCCGCAGCACCCAGGCCCAGCGCCAGCGGCCGTGCGCCGGTGTGCGGCGACGACGCCGGCCGCGACGTCATCGCCCGTTGCCGAGCGCGGCGACGCAATCGACGATCACGTCGGCCGCCTCGTCCAAGCGCGGCCCCGGGCGCACGAGCAGGTCGTACTGTGCCGGTGCGAGCGCGCACACATGCCCGGCGCGCAGCGCCTCGAGCCGCGCCCAGCCCGGGCGCTGCGGCATCTCGGCCACCGCCTGCGCGGCGGCGACCACGAGCGCCGGCCGCGCGCGCAGCACGTACTCAGGGCTGAGCTGCGGGAACGGCCCGAGTGCGGCCGGCACGACGTTGCGCAGACCCAGCCGCGCGAGCAGCTCGCCGATGAACGACGCTTCGCCGGCGGCGTGCGGCATCGGCGAGACCTCGACGTAGACGCGCTGCCCGCGCCACGCCGGCGGCACGCGCGCGGCGGCGGCCGCCACGCGCGCGTCGATGCGCTGCCACAGCCGCTCGCCGCCGCCCGGCACACCGAGCGCGCGCGCCAGCGTCTCGGTCGCGGCGCGCATCTCGGCCAGCGTGTCGGCCTGCAGCACGAGCACCGGCAGGCCCAGCGCCTCGAGCCGCGCGCGCGCGCGCGCGCCTGGCGCGACGATCACGAGGTCGGGCCGCAGCGCGACGATGCGCTCGACCTGCGCGTCCTCGAGCGAGCCGACCTGCGGCAGGTCGCGCACGCGCTCGGGCCAGTTCGAGTGGCGGTCGACACCGACCAGCCGCTCGCACGCGCCGAGCGCGCAGGTGGCCTCGGTGAAGGCGGGCACCATCGAGACGATGCGCTGGGGGGGGCGGCCGTCGGCGGCTGCGGCGACGGCGCCCGCCAGCGCGAGCACCGCCGCCGCGACTGCGCGCCACCAACCGTCGGACCGCCCGCCCAAGGCCGCCCCGCGCCTTCAGGGCTGCCAGGCCACGCGCACGAAGACGCTGCGCGGACGGCCGTTGTAGCCGTAGGCCGGCACTTCGTCGCGGTCGAACACGTTGTCGAACGTCGCCGCGGCGGTCCAGCCCTTCGCGAAGCGCCACGTCGCGTTCAGGCCGAGCACGGTGGCCGCCGGCAGCATCTCGGTGGCGTCGGGCCGGCGGCCGACGTGGCGCACGACGGCGTCGACGCCGAACGCGCCGATGTCGCGGCCCAGCCGCAGCGACGCCTGCACGCGCGCGCGGCGCAGCAGCCGCTCGCCGGTGTCGACGTTCTCGGGGTCCTGCCACAGCAGTTCGCCGCTGGCGCGCCAGTCGGCCCACTGCGTCTGACCCACGACCTCGACGCCGCGGTTGCGCGTGCGCGCGAGGTTCTGCGGCACGAAGAAGGCGTCGCTGGCGATCTTGTCGCGGTAGCGCGCGTGGAACAGCGTCGCACGCAGCCGCGATGGCCCTTCCTGCCATTGCGCGCCGACCTCGACCGTGCGGCCGCGCTCGGGGCGCAGGTCGGGGTTCGAGCAGACGAAGCCGAACGGACTGCAGTCGAAGTAGAGGAAGTCCAGCGTCGGCGGCGTGTAGCTCGTCGACGCGCTGGCGAGCAGGCTCCACGCCGGTGTGAGCCGCACGCGGCCACCGGCAAGCCACGTCGTCGCGGTGCCGAAGTCGCTGCTGTCGTCGTGCCGCCACGCGAGCTGCCAGCCGCCCGCCTCGCGCTCGTCCTGCAGCCCCACGCGCCAGGTGTCAGTCGTGCGCTGACGGCGAAGGTAGGTCGCGTTGTCGGTCCACTGGCGCAGCCGCTCGGCCGCCACCTTCAGCGCGAGCGAGCCGACCAGGGTGCCGGTGGCTTCGGCCATCGCGGAGCGGTTGTGCAGCCGGTTGCCGAAGGTCGACGTCCCGAAGGCATCGACGGTGGTGTCGCGCCGGTCCTCGTCGTTGCCGCCGAGGTGCCAGGCGAGCGACCACGCCGGCGTCAGTGCGTGGCGTCCGCGCAGCGTGAGCCCGCGCTGGTCGATCGTCGCGTCGTGCATGTCCGTCGGCGCGCCCCAGCTGCTGTCGTAGGCGACCTCGCCGCGCAGCCAGCGCAGGTCGAACGACAGTCGGTGGCCCGGCGCAGGTGTCGCGTCGGCGACCAGCGTCGCGAAGCGGCGGCGGTAGCCGTCGTCGTCGGGGTTGACGTTGGGCACCTGCGCCGGGTCCTGCGCCGAGAAGCTGTCACTGCGTTCGCCACCGACGGTCAGGCGCGCGTTGAGCACCTCGCTGCCGCCGGCCAGGCTCGCGCCGGCGCCGCGCGTCGAGCGCGTGCCGAGTCCGGCGTGCGCACTGACGTCGAGGCCGCTGCGGCCGCGGCGCGTGAAGATCTGCAGCACGCCGCCGGTCGCATTGCCGCCGTGCAGCGCCGAGAGGTTGCCGCGCACGACCTCGATGCGCTCGATGTCGTCGACCGCAATCGAGGCGATCGACGCCTGGCCGCTGGTGACGTCGGTGATCGGCACACCGTCGATCAGCACCAGCGTGTCGCGCGTGTCGGCGCCGCGCAGCCGCAGCGCCGCCTGCGTGCCAGGCCCGCCGAGCTGCTCGGGCACCGCGGTGCCAAGCAGGCCGAGCGCCGCGACGAGATCGCGCACGCCGGCGCGCTCGAGGTCGCTGCGCGTGAGCACGCTGCTGGCCGCCAGCTCGGTGCCGACGGTGCGCGGCAGCACGCTGCCGGTGACGACGACGGTGGGTGTTTCCTGGGCTGCGGTGCCGGCTGCAGCACACATAAGAGTCGCGGCCAGCGACGTGGCGACGCACGCGCTGGCGCGCCGCGTGACGAAGGAAGAGACGATCATGGACGATGAAGGACTCGAAGGCCGTGGCCTGCTTCCCCGCAGGCCCCGACGACATGGTGCACCGCTGCGCGCGGTGCACCGCCCGTTGGCCGGTATCCGGGCTGGCGGATGCGACCTCGGCGACCTTCCCGGTGCGGCTGCACCAGTGGCCACTGCGCCGAAGCGGGGTGCGTGGCGTGCACGCGCCCGTCCGCTTACCGTTGCGGGGGCAGCGCAGGTTGGGCCTCGTCCGGTGGATCCGGCCTTCCTGCTTCCCGTTTACCCCGGGGCGGCACGACGGCCGACCCAGGCACCAACGGCGCGGATCGTAGCAGCGGCAGCTGACCGCGCCCCTACAATCGTTGCCACCCCCTGAGGCGGCGCAACGCATGGCAACCCTCGACTCGTTGGCCGAACGCATCGACCGGCTGCTGCTGCGGCACGAGGAACTCAAGCGCACCAACGCGCTGCTCGAGCAGCAGGTGGCCGCGCTGACCGCCGAGCGCGACAGCCTGAAGTCGCGCCTCGCCGCGGCGCGCGCACGCATCGACGCGCTACTCGACAGGCTGCCTGCCGGCAGCGACGCCGGGAACGCGACGTGAAGCAGATCGAGGTCACGATCCTCGGCCAGAGCTATCGCCTCGGCTGTCCCGAGGGGGGCGAGGCCACGCTGCTGGCTGCGGTGGCCACCGTCGACCGGGAGATGAGCGCGATCCGCGACGCCGGCAAGGTCAAGGCGCGCGAGCGCATGGCGGTGCTGGCCGCGCTGAACCTCGCCTACCAGCTGGCCGAGCGCCCGGCGAACCCGCCGCCGGCGGCCGAGCCGGCGCGCCCCGCAGGCGCCGGCGACGCCGAGATCGAGCACCTGATCGCGCGCATCGACGCCGCGCTCGGCGACGACGGCCGCCTGCTGTGACCCGGCGGCGCCTCGGGGCCTAGAATGGCCACGTCCGTCGCGTGTGCGTGGGTCTAGATTTCCTTGAACCGATGCTCATCGAGCCAGGGCTTGGAACATCGCGCGGCTGGTGTGATCGTCTCGCGTCAGACGAACCCGACGCCTCGCTGACCTCGCCCACCTGAACTTCCCTGAGGGTTCAGGAATGCGGCTCACGTCTCGCGGCGGACACCTTCGCCGCTGCCTGCCTCACCCCGCGTCGCCTTTGCCGTGGCCTACTGGCTGATGAAGAGCGAGCCCGCCGAGTGCTCGATCGACGACCTCGCGCGCGCACCGCGGCAGACGGTGCCGTGGACCGGCGTGCGCAACCACCAGGCGCGCAACTTCATGCGCGACGCGATGCGCATCGGCGACGGCGTGCTGTTCTACCACTCGTCGTGCGCCGAGCCGGGCATCGCCGGGCTCGCCGAAGTGGCCCGCACGGCCTACCCCGACGCGACGCAGTTCGACCCCGAAAGCCCCTACCACGATCCGCGCTCATCACCCGACGCGCCGCGCTGGGTGCACGTCGACGTGCGGCTGGTGCGCAAGACGCGGCTGCTCAGCCTGCGCGAGATGCGCCGTCGCCCCGAGCTGGCCGACCTGCAGGTGCTGCGGCGTGGCAACCGCCTGTCGATCACGCCGGTCACGCCGGCGCAGTGGCGCGCGGTGCTCGCAGCGCTCGACGAAGCGCAGGGCGCGGCGCGTTGAGCCTCGACGCGCTGCTGATCGCCGAGCTGCTCGCCCTCGGCGCCGCGGTCGGCTTCATGGCCGGGCTGCTCGGTGTGGGCGGCGGCATGCTGCTGGTGCCGTTCATGACGCTGATCGTCTCGAACCGCGGCGTCGACACCGGCCTGGCGGTCAAGATGGCGATCGCGACGTCGATGGCGACGATCCTGTTCACGTCGCTGTCGAGCGTGCGCGCGCACCACGCGCGCGGCGCGGTGCGCTGGGACCTCGTGCGCACGATCGCGCCGGGCATCGTCGCCGGCGGGCTGCTCGCCGGCGCCGGCGCGTTCGCGCTGCTCAAGGGCCGCTGGCTGGGGCTGCTGTTCGGCGTGTTCATCGCGCTGATGGCCACGCAGATGCTGCTGGCGCGGCCGCCGCGTGCGACGCGACGCCTGCCCGGCGCCGGCGGCCAGGCGGCGATGGGTGGCGTGATCGGGTTCGTGTCGGGCCTGGTCGGCGCCGGTGGCGCGTTCCTGTCGGTGCCGTGGATGACGCGTGGCAACGTGCCGATGCACCAGGCCGTGGGCACGAGCGCAGCGCTGGGCTTTCCGATCGCGCTGGCCAACACCGCCGGCTACCTGATCGCCGGCTGGACGCTGCCGCCCGCGCTGCCCGGTGCCGTCGGCTACCTGTTCGTGCCCGCGCTGGTGGTCGTCTCGCTGGCCAGCGTGGCCACCGCGCCGCTGGGCGCGCGCGCCTCCCACGCGATGGACGTGCGTCAGCTCAAGCGCATCTTCGCATTCATGCTCTACGGGCTGGCCAGCTACATGTTCGCCAAGGCGTGGGTCGGCTGACGACCGGTGCGCCAGCCGGCGCCGCGCTCACGGCCGCTCGAAGCGGATGCTCGCCAGCGTGACGTGGTTGCCGCCGCGGCGCTGGGCCTCGGCCAGCGCGTCGTGGCTGGCGGCGAGCAGCTCGTCGAGCGTGTGGGCGGTGTGCGGGAAGCTCGCCACGCCCATCGAGACGGTGAAGCCGAGCTCGCGCCCGTCGAGCATCACGATCTGCGTCGCGCACTGGCGGCGCAGACCCTCCATGCGCGAGTGCGCGGTGGCCAGCCCGACGCCGGACAGCAGCACCGCGAACCGGCCTTCGTCGAGGTGACACGACGCATCCATCGCGCGCGTGTTGCCGCGCAGCAGACGCCCGATGGCCGCCAGCAGCGCGCGCCGCGCCGGCGCACCGAGCGCCGCGACGTCGGCCGGCAACGGATCGAGCGCGATCGACACCAGCGCGAACTCGCGGTGTTCGCGGTTCGACAGATCGACCTCACGCTTGAGCAAGTCGTCGAAGTGGGCGCGGTTGTACAGGCCGGTGGCGGCATCGCGCAGGCCGTGCTGCTCGTGCAGCTCGACGCGCAGCAGCGCGTTGGCACGCTGCTGCTGCTCGAGCTGCTCGAGCGCCTGGCGCAGCTGCGCGTCCTTCTGGCGCTGCGGCGCGAGGTCGCTCCACAGGCTGGCGAGCCAGCGGCGGCCGTCGGGCGCCGTGTGCACCAGGCGCAGCACGGCGAACTCGCGCCGCTGCCCGTGCAGGTCGAAGCGGTGCTCGGTGACCGACGCGACGTCGCTCGCCGCCACCGCGGCCCGGTCGGCGGCGCGCAGCACGTGCGCGACGTCGGCGCCGAAGAGCTCGACGTCGGTACGGCCGACGATGTCGGCCATCGCACGCGCCAGCAGCGCGGCCATCGCTGCGTTGGCCTCGACGTAGCGGCCGCTCTCGGCGTCTTTGATCGCCAGCGCCGCCTGCTGCCGATCGACCCAGGCCGCGAGCAGCGCCCAGCGCGCCGCGACCCAGTCCGGGTCGCCCGCGGCGGCAACGGGATTCGAGGCGAGCGGCGACATGGGGGAAGCGTTCAGGCGTGTGGGCGACCGGCAGTTTCGCTCGTCGCGAGGCCGGCTCGGCGAGCCCGCCTATCGTCCGCCCAGTGCAGGCGCCCCACAAGCCGGATCAACGCGGGTTTCCCGGCTTTCCCTAGCTTGAACAGGGTGATGCGCCGCGTCACCGGCCGGCTCGTCGCGACGGCACGCAGCGCTGGCCGTGCCGACGACGCCGGGAGGTGGCGCCAGTGGCCGCTTGGCGCACCCCGGCGGCAGAGGACGATGCGTGCACGCATCAGAGAGGCACTGGCGGCGTGGCGCGCCGTGACTATAATGCGCGATTTCGTAGGCCGAAGCACCCACCCCTGAGCGCCACCGCGGCGTGGCGCGAGGTGTCACGCGGCGGCCTGGGGCGGCGCATCGCGCCGCTTCGATCGGCAGCCCTCAGCTTCGAGATTCCGAAGGACCTTCCGCTCCATGACCACGATCCGCGTCAAAGAGAACGAGCCGTTCGACGTCGCCCTGCGCCGCTTCAAGCGCACCATCGAAAAGCTCGGCCTGCTCACCGAACTGCGCGCGCGCGAGTTCTACGAGAAGCCCACCGCCGAGCGCAAGCGCAAGAAGGCGGCTGCGATCAAGCGCCACTTCAAGCGCGTGCGCAGCATGCAGCTGCCCAAGAAGCTGTACTGAGTCTCGAACGCGTGCGGGTCGGCTGCCGCCCCGCCCTCTGACGCACGAGCCCGCGCGGTCCGCCGTCGCGGGCTTTGACGTTTTGCGAAGGAGCCCCGATGAGCCTGAAGGACCGCATCACCGAGGACATGAAGGCCGCGATGCGCGCCAAGGATGCCGAGCGTCTGTCGACGATCCGCATGCTGCTGGCCGCGTGCAAGCAGCGCGAGGTCGACGAGCGCATCACGCTCGACGACGCGGCCGTCGTCTCGATCGTCGACAAGCTGATCAAGCAGCGCAAGGACTCGGTGGCCGCCTACGCGCAGGCCGGCCGCAACGACCTCGTCGACAAGGAATCGGCAGAGATCCGCGTGCTCGAGGGCTACCTGCCGCAGCGGCTGAGCGCCGACGAGATCGCCGCGCAGGTCGCCGCCCTGGTCGCCGAACTCGGCGCCTCGGGTCCGGGCGACATGGGCCGGGTGATGGCCGCGGCCAAGGCAAAGCTCGGCGGTCAGGCCGAGATGGCCCTCGTCTCGGCCGCCGTCAAGCAGGCGCTGGGGAGGTGACGCGATGACGACGCCTCATCACCTGTCGATCCGCCCGATCGCCGAGGGCGTGTGCGTGGCCCCGCAGCTGTGGCCCGAGGCGATGGCCGAGGCCGCGCGGCTGGGCTTTCGCAGCGTGATCAACAACCGCCCCGACTTCGAACACGGCCCCGACCAGCCGACGAGTGCCGCCATCGAGGCCGCCGCACGCGCGGCCGGCCTCGAATACCGCTTCCTGCCCGTCGACGGCGCCTACCAGTCGCCGGAGCAGATCGCCGCGTGCGCCAAGCTGCTCGAAGAATTGCCGCGTCCGCTGCTGATGTTCTGCCGCAGCGGGGCACGCTCGACCAAGCTCTACCACGCCGCGACGAGCCGCTGACGCAAGGCTGCGGTGCCGGCCGCCGCGCGCCCGCGCGCGCATCGGGCGCCGGGCGTTTTCAGGCGCCTTTCAGCGCCGGGTCGGTACAGTCGCGGCGCTCGTCGAGCCGGCGCCGTCGGCGGGGCTCGGGGTGCCTAGAATTTCCGGTCCTTGTGCCATCGCGCCGCCCGCTGCCGGGCGGGCGCTACCCCAGGAGGCAGCGTGTCCGCCCTGTTGAAAGTCTCGTCGCTGGTCGACGCGATCAGCGAGCTGATCGGCAAGCTGATCATGTGGCTCGTGCTCGCGTGCGTGCTGATCAGCGCCGCCAACGCCATCGTGCGACGCGCGTTCAACTACAGCTCGAACGCGTACCTCGAGATCCAGTGGTACCTGTTCGCCGCCGTGTTCATGCTCGGTGCGGGCTTCGTGTTCCTGAAGAACGGCCACGTGCGCATCGACTTCGTCTCGTCGCGCCTGTCCACGCGCACCAACGCCATCATCGACATCGTCGGCATCCTGCTGTTCGTCGCGCCGTTTTGCGTGCTGATGGTCGACCTGTCGTGGCCGCTGTTTTACCGCGCGTGGGTGAGCGGCGAGATGAGCCCGCAAGCCGGTGGCCTGATCCGCTGGCCGGTGCTGCTGCTGATGCCGGTGGGCTTCTCGTTGCTGCTGCTGCAGTGCGTGTCTGAGCTGATCAAGCGCGCGGCCTACCTCAGCGGCCACCGTGCCGAGCCCTACAGCGTCGATGTGCACGAGAAGCCCGACGAGATCAAGCTCGCCGAGGAACTGATGGCCGAAGCCGAGCACAAGGGCCAGCCGAGCGGGGGCGCACGATGAGCGCATTCATCGCCCAGAACTTCGTCCCGCTGATGTTCGCGGGGCTGTTCCTGTTCCTGCTCACCGGCTTCCCGGTCGCGTTCGGACTCGCGGCCACCGGTCTGACTTTCGGCGTCATCGGCATGGAGGTCGGCCTGTTCGGCGCCAACCTGTTCCAGGCCTTGCCGCTGCGCGTGTTCGGCATCATGCAGAACGACACGCTGCTGGCGATCCCGTTCTTCACGCTGATGGGCATCATCCTCGAGCGCTCGGGCATGGCCGAGGACCTGCTCGAGACGATCGGCCAGGTGTTCGGCCCCGTGCGCGGCGGGCTCGCGATCGCGGTGGTGCTCGTCGGCGCGCTGCTCGCCGCCACCACCGGCGTCGTCGCCGCGGCAGTGATCTCGATGGGGCTGATCTCGCTGCCGATCATGCTGCGCTACGGCTACAACCGCAGCATCGCCACCGGGGTGATCACTGCGTCGGGCACGCTGGCGCAGGCCCTGCCGCCGTCGCTGGTGCTGATCGTGCTCGCCGACCAGCTCGGCCGCTCGGTGGGCGACATGTACGCCGGCGCACTGCGCCCCGGCCTGCTGCTGGTCGGCGTGTACCTGCTGTTCATCGCGGCGGTGGCGCTGCTGCGCCCGCGTTGGGTCCCCGCGCTGCCCGCCGAGGCGCGCATCTACCGCGAGCCCAGCGGCGCGAGCGGACACGTCTCGCTGATCGTGCTGCTGCTGCTGTGCGCCGTGGCCGGCGTCACCTGGGGCCAGTTCCACGAGGGCATCGTCAACCCGATGATCGGGCGCAGCATCCCGGCACCGGGCGACGAGGTGTTCATCCTGTCGATGACGGTCGCGTCGCTGCTGGCCGTCACGCTGGCGCTCGGCAACCGGCTGCTCAAGCTCGGGCTGCTGTCGCGGCTGGCCGAGCGCGTGACTTTCGTGCTGATCCCGCCGCTGATCCTGATCTTCCTCGTGCTCGGCACGATCTTCCTCGGCATCGCGACGCCGACCGAGGGCGGCGCGATGGGCGCCGTCGGCGCGCTCGTGATGGCCGTCGCCAAGCGGCGCCTAACCTGGAAGGTGCTGCTCCAGGCGCTGGCGAGCACCTCCCGGCTGTCGGTGTTCGTGCTCTTCATCCTCGTCGGCTCGACGGTGTTCGCGTTCACGTTCAATGCTGCCGACGGCCACATCTGGGTCGAGCACCTCTTCGACAAGCTGCCCGGCGGGCAGCTCGGGTTCATGATCTTCGTGAACCTGCTCGTGTTCATCCTCGGCTTCTTCATCGACTTCTTCGAGATCGCGTTCATCGTCGTGCCGATCCTCGCGCCGGTGGCGCAGAAGCTCGACATCCACCTGATCTGGTTTGGCGTGACGCTGGCGATGACGCTGCAGACCTCGTTTCTGACGCCGCCGTTCGGCTTCGCGCTGTTCTACCTGCGCAGCGTCGCCGCACGCAAGGACTACACCGATCGCGTCACCGGCGCGCTGATCCCGGCAGTCACGACGGCGCAGATCTACAAGGGCTCGGTCGCCTTCGTCGGGCTGCAGCTGACGATGGTTGCCGCCCTCATCGCGTTCCCGCAGCTCGTGCTCAGCAACCTCGACCAGGGCCCGAAGCTCGACGCCGACGCGATCCTCGAGCGACTGCAGCAGGGTCGCGAGCAGCTCGAAGAGGCCGCCCCCAGCGGTCGCCAAGGGCGCGACGAGTACGACCCGATGTCGATCTTCCGCGACCTGGCCCCGCCACCCGCGCCGCCCGCGAGCCGGTAACCGCCCTCGAGGCGGTCGGGCGGCAACGAGGCGGCGCGCGCCGGTGGGCGGGTGCGCGCTTGGCGATCGAGTGCCCGTGGCACCGCCTGGAGCAAAGAAAAAGCGCCCGGCCGGGTGAGCCCGGGCCGGGCGCTTGCGCGTCAGCGCCGACGATCGACGATTACAGCCGCTGCTGCTGCATGAAGTCGTCGAAGCTCGCCTCCGAGAAGCGGAACCACAGGTTCGCGTCGCGGCGGAATGCCATGTAGTCGTCGTGCACCTTCTTGAACGCCGGGTTCTTGCCGGAGATCTCGGCGTACACCTCCTGCGAGGCCTTGAACGCCGCGTCCATCACGTCCTTCGGGAAGCGGAACAGGCGGGTGCCGCCGGCGACGAGCTTCTTCAGCGCCGCCGGGTTGCGGTGGTCGTAACGCGCCGTCATCACGGTCGCGGCGTGCGTGGCCGCCGTCTCGAGGATCGCCTTGTTCTCGGCCGACAGACCATCGTAGGCGCGCTTGTTGACCCAGAACTCGAGCTGCGCGCCGCCTTCCCAGAAGCCGGGATACGCATAGAACGGCGCGACGCGCTGCAGGCCGAGCTTCTCGTCGTCGTACGGACCGACCCACTCGGCCGCGTCGATCGTGCCGCGCTCGAGTGCCTGGTAGATCTCGCCGCCCGGGATCATCTGCGGCACCGCCCCGATGCGCTCCATGATGCGGCCGCCGAAGCCGCCGATGCGCATCTTCTGGCCCTTGAGGTCGGCCAGCGACTTGATCTCGCGGCGCCAGAAACCGCCCATCTGCGCGCCGGTGTCCCCGCCGACGAAGGCGACCAAGTTGCGGCTGGCATAGAACTCGTTCATCAGCTTCATGCCGTTGCCGTCCATCTTCCACGCCATGTTCTGGCGCATGTTCAGGCCGAACGGCACGGCGGTGCCGAATGCGAAGGTCTCGTCCTTGCCGACGAAGTAGTACGGCGCGGTGTGGGCCATCTCGACGGTGCCGTTGCTGACGGCGTCGTCGACGCCGAACGCCGGCACGATCTCGCCCGGCGCGGCCACCGTGATCTGGAAGCGGCCGCCGGACATCTCACCGACGGCCTTCGCGAGCGTGTCGGCGGCACCGTGGATCGTGTCCAGCGACTTCGGGAAGCTCGACGCCAGACGCCAGCGGATGTTCGCCTGCGCGTGCACCGCGGGGGCGATACCGGCGGCCAGCACGCCGGCCAGCCCGGCGCCACGCACGAATGCTCTACGTTCCATTCAGAAGCTCCTTCGAACAGGATGGGATGAGGTTGCGGATGCTCAACGAAGCGTGCCGCCGCGCCAACGGGGGTTTCCCGCGCGCAGCGCGTCGTCGGCAGGTCGCGCACGACCGGGCGACGACCGTCGCGTCGAACCGGCACAGACTAGGCGCGCGACCTTGAAGTTGCCTGAAATTCGGGTTGATCCCTAGACGGCGCGCCGCCGGGCACGGGCGCCGCGGCTCAGCTGCCGGCGACCTTCATCCCCTCGACGAGCACCGAGCCGCAGGTCTTGCTGCCCGTCGTGTAGGCGTCGGCGCCGACGGCGACGATGCGGCGGAACATCTCGCGCAGGTTGCCCGCGATCGTCACCTCGTGCACCGGGTGAACGATCTGCCCGCCCTCGACCCAGAAGCCGGCCGCGCCGCGCGAGTAGTCGCCGGTGACGTAGTTGACGCCCTGCCCCATCAGCTCGATCACGAAGAGGCCGCGGTGCAGCTTGCGCAGCATCGCCGGCAGGTCGTCGCCGGGTTGCGTCAGCCGGCTGGTCCACGTGAGGTTCTGCGAGCCGCCGGCGTGGCCCGTCGTGCGCATGCCGAGCTTGCGCGCCGAATAGCTCGACAGGAAGTAGGTCTGCACCACACCGCCGTCGAGCACCGTGCGCCGCCGCGTGGCGACGCCCTCGTCGTCGAACGGCGCGCTGCCCTTGCCGCGCGGCACGTGCGGGTCCTCGACGATGTCGAGGTGCGGCGCCATCACCGCCTGGCCGAGGCTGTCGGGCAGGAAGCTCGCCTTGCGGTACAGCGCGCCGCCCGACGTCGCGTGCACGTAGGCGCCGAGCAAGCCGGCGGCCAGCGTCGACTCGAACAGCACCGGCACCTCGCAGGTCGCGACCTTGCGTCCCTTCAGGCGCGACAGCGCGCGCTCGGCGGCGTAGCGCCCGACCGCCTCGGGACTCGCGAGGTCGGCCGGACAGCGCATCGAGCTGTACCAGTAGTCGCGCTGCATGTCGTTGCCCCGCCCGGCGATCGGCGCGACGCTCAGCGAGTGGCGCGAGCTCGCGTAGCCGCCACGGAAGCCGCGCGTGTTGCCGGCGAAGAAGTGCGACTGCTGCGCCGACACGCCGGCGCCTTCCGAGTTCGTGATGCGCCGGTCGGTCGCGAAGGCCGCCGCCTCGCAGCGGCGCGCGATCTCGGTCGCGCCGGCGGCGTCGATCGCCCAGGGGTGGAACAGGTCGAGGTCCATTGCCGCCTGCTCGGGCGTCGCGAGGTCCTCGGCGTCGGGCAGGCCCGCGGCCGGATCCTCGGCGGTGAAGCGCGCGATGTCGTACGCCGCGCGCACGGTCTGCTCGAGCGCGGCGCGCGAGAAGTCCGACGTGCTCGCGTTGCCGCGCCGCCGCCCGAGGTAGACGGTGACGCCGATCGACTTGTCGCGGTTGCGCTCGACGTTCTCGAGCTCGCCCTTGCGCACCGACACCGACAGCCCGATGCCTTCGGACACCTCGACGGCCGCGTCGCTGGCGCCGATGCGCTTCGCGATCGCGAGCGCGTCGTCGACGAGCTGCTCGAACTGCGCGCGCGTGTAGCTGAACCCGGGAGGCGTCGGTGCGGTCATGGGGGCGTGGAATCGGCGACGGGAGGCGGCATGGCCGAAGCTATGATACCCACCCCCCTGCCTTGCCATGCGACGTCACGCCCCCGCCCCCGATGCCGACGACGGTGTCGTCGAGCGTGCGAGCAAGACGGCGCTGAAGCAGCAGGCGCACGAGGCGCAGCGGCTGGGCGAGGCGCTCGCCGCGCTGCCCGACGAGCGCCTGGCCGCGCTCGCGATGCCCGACGAGCTGCGCGACGCGCTGCACGCGCTGCGCCGCACGCGCTCGCACGAGGGCCGGCGGCGCCAGCTGCAGTACGTCGGCAAGCTGATGCGGCGCGAGGACCTGCAGCCGCTGCGCGACGCGGTCGCACAGTCGCAGCTCGGCGCCGCGCACGACGCGCTCGCGCTGCACGAGGCCGAGCGCTGGCGCGAGGAGCTCGCGCGCGACGACGACGCGATCACGCGCTGGCTCGCCGCCCACCCCCAGTGCGACGCGCAGCGGCTGCGCAGCCTGGTGCGCAGTGCGCGCAAGGACGCCGCACTGCCACCCGGGCAGCGCCACGGCCGCGCGTGGCGCGAGCTGTTCCAGTTCATCAAGCCCCACGTGGCGTCTTCCGGAATCGGCGATGAGTGACTTCGACCCCGTGCGCATCGGCCTCGTCTCGGTCAGCGACCGCGCCTCCAGCGGCGTCTACGAGGACAAGGGCTTGCCCGCGCTGCGCGAGTGGCTGCAGCGCGCGCTGAAGAACCCGCTCGCGTTCGTCGAGCGGCTGATCCCCGACGAGCAGGCGACGATCAGCGCGACCCTCGTCGAACTCGTCGACGTCGAGCGCTGCGACCTCGTGCTGACCACCGGCGGCACCGGGCCGGCGCCGCGCGACGTCACGCCCGAGGCGACGCTGGCCGTCGCCGACAAGGTGATGCCCGGCTTCGGCGAGCAGATGCGCCAGATCAGCCTGCGCTTCGTGCCCACCGCGATCCTGTCGCGCCAGGTCGCCGTGATCCGCGGCCGTGCGCTGATCGTCAACCTGCCCGGGCAGCCGAAGTCGATCGCCGAGACGCTCGAAGGGCTGCCGAAGGCCGAGCCGCCGGTGCACGGCATCTTCGCCGCGGTGCCGTACTGCATCGACCTGATCGGCGGGCCGTACCTCGAGACGCACGACGAGGTGTGCAAGGCGTTCCGGCCGAAGTCGGCCGTGCGTGCGCCGCGCGCCGCGGGCTGACTACTTGACGAGGCGGTTCAGCCGCTCGGCGTCGAACGTTTCGGTCGTGTGCGCGTCCTGCGGCACGCACGCGTCGGCCGGCAGTTCGCGCGTGCGCGAGCCGAGCTTCTCGATCGCCTGCCACAGCAGCGCGATCTGGTGCTCGTGCGCCGCGGCGTTGTCGATCAGGCCCTTCATCGCCTGCGCGATGGGGTCGTCGCCCTGCGTGACGCCGTAGGCCGAGAAGCCCATCTTGGCGGCTGCCGCCTCGCGCCGCGCGTCGACGTCGGCCTCGATGATGCGCGCCGGGTTGCCGACCGCCGTGGCGCCGGCGGGCACCGGCTTGACGACGACGGCACCCGAGCCGATGCGCGCGCCGTCGCCGACCGTGAAGCCGCCGAGCACCTGCGCGTTGGCGCCGACGATGACGCCGCGGCCCAGCGTCGGATGCCGCTTGGCCCCTTTCGTGAGCGACGTGCCGCCGAGCGTGACGCCCTGGTAGATCGTGCAGTCGTCGCCGATCTCGGCCGTCTCGCCGATCACGACGCCCATGCCGTGATCGATGAACACGCGCCGCCCGATCGTCGCGCCGGGGTGGATCTCGATGCCGGTGAGCATGCGCCCGAGGTGCGACAGGAAGCGGCCGAGCCACAGCCACCCGCGGCGCCAGCAGGCGTGGGCGGCACGGTGCCAGACCAGCGCATGCAGCCCCGGATAACACGTGAGCACCTCCCACGACGAGCGCGCCGCGGGGTCGCGCTCGAGGATGCAGGCGATGTCTTCACGCAGGCGGCTGAACATGGTGCGACGCCGTGACAAGCGGGCGCTCAGTGTATGCGGCCGCGTTCAACCCTGCCCGGTTCGCGACCGGCCGACGGCGCGCGCGATGCCGCGCAGGATGTGCACTTCCTCGCGCGTGAGGCGTGCGCGGTTGAACAGCTGGTTCAGCCGCGGCACGAGCTTCTTCGGCGCCGCCGGGTCGAGGTAGCCGATCTCGACGAGCACCTGCTGCCAGTGCTCGAGCAGCTGCTGCACCGCCGCCGCGTCGGCCGGCTCGCCCTCGACCGGCAGCGACTCGACGTCGAAGCCGCCGAGCGCCTGGCGCCACTCGTAGGCGATGACCTGCACCGCCTGCGCGAGATTCAGCGAGCCGTAGCCCGGCGCGGTCGGGATGCTCAGGCACGCGTGGCAGCGGTAGACGTCGGCGTTCGCGAGGCCGAAGCGCTCGCCGCCGAACACGAAGGCGACGCGCTCGCCGCGCCCGGCGAGCGACGACAGGTGCTCGCGCGGGGCAAAGGTCGGCGGGCCGAAGTCGCGCGGCGTCATCGCGGTGGCGCAGGCGTAGGTGATGCCGTCGAGCGCGTCGGCCAGCGTCGGCACGACGCGCGCGCGCACCAGCACGTCGGCCGCGCCGCTGGCCATCGCGACCGTCTCCTCGCGGATCAGCACGTCGGCAAAGCGCGGCTGCACCAGCACCAGGTCGGTGAAGCCCATCACCTTGATCGCGCGTGCCGCAGCGCCCACGTTGCCGGGGTGGCTCGGGTGCATCAGCACGAAGCGCGTCGCCGACGTCCTCGACGCGTCGCTCGAGAGTTCGTCAGCCATGCGCCGGTACACTAGCGGGCATCACGCAGCGATTGTCGCGCGTGCGCTCTTTGCCTCTGCCGAATCGCTCCTCCACTGTCCCCGCCTGCCCATGTCGACGTCGCTGCACCCCATGCTCAACATCGCCGTCAAGGCGGCGCGCGCGGCCGGAGCGATCATCAACCGCGCCTCGCTCGACCTCGACGTGCTGAAGGTCGCGACCAAGAGCACCAACGACTTCGTCACCGAGGTCGACCGCGCCGCCGAGCAGGCCATCATCGACACGCTGCTCGGCGCCTACCCGGGCCACGCGATCCTCGCCGAGGAGTCGGGCCGCGAGCGCGGCGCGAAGGACAGCGAGTACCTGTGGATCATCGATCCGCTGGACGGCACGACCAACTTCATCCACGGCTTTCCGGTCTACGCGGTGTCGATCGCGCTCGCGTACCGCGGCAAGATCGAGCAGGCCGTCGTCTACGACCCGGCGCGCAACGACCTGTTCGTCGCCAGCAAGGGCCGCGGCGCGTTCCTCAACGACCGGCGGCTGCGCGTGAGCAAGCGCACGCGCATCCAGGACGCGCTGATCGGCACCGGCTTTCCGTTCCGCAAGGGCGACAACTTCAAGCGCTACGTCAAGATGTTCGAGGAGGTCATGCAGCACTGTGCCGGGCTGCGCCGCCCGGGCGCCGCGGCGCTGGACCTGTGCTACGTCGCGGCCGGCTGGTACGACGGCTTCTTCGAGACGGGGCTGTCGCCGTGGGACATCGCCGCGGGCTCGCTGATGGTCACCGAAGCCGGCGGCCTGATCGGCAACTTCACCGGCGAAGCCGACTTCCTGTACCAGCGCGAAGTCGTCGCCGGCAACCCGAAGGTCTACGGCCAGCTCGTACAGCTGCTCGCGCCCTACACCCGCGTGATCCCCACCGACAGCGCCGACGCGACGACGCCGGCGGCGGCATCGACGCCACCGGCCGCGCTGGCCACCGCCGGGAGCGCCCCGGCGGCCAAGAAGGCGGTGCGCGTGCGCAAGGCAGGCACACCGCGCGACGACAGCGCGCCGTTCTGAGCCGACCGCGATGGCCCTGCCGACCTTCGCCGAGTTCGAAGCGCGCGCACGTGCCGACGGCTTCGACGACGTGCTCGAGCGCCGCTGGGCTGCGGGCAGCGGGGTCGACACCCACACGCACCCGTTCGCCGTGCAGGCGATCGTCGCCGCGGGCGAGATGTGGCTGACCTGTGACGGCACGACGCGCCACCTGCGCGCGGGCGACCGCTTCGAGCTCGCGCGCGACGTGCCGCACGCCGAACGCTACGGCGCCGAAGGAACGACGCTCTGGGTCGCGCGCCGGTCATGACGTGCCGCCCGTCGCGGCGGCACCGCGATCGTCCGTGGACGCTGCGCGGCCGTCGGGCCGGCGCGCAGCGCCCGGCCAGAGGTGAGCGCCGTCCGCGATGAGCCTCGTCGACCCCCGCACGCTGATCCTGATGGGGTCGCTGCTCGGCGCGCTGATGGCGCTGGTGCTCGAGCTGCTGCGCCGCTCGATCCCCGAGCCGGTGCCGGGGCTGCGCGAGTGGACGCAGGGCACCTGGCTCGCGTTCGGCGCGGCGATCCTGTTCGGGCTGCGCGGCCGCGTGCCCGACCTGCTGTCGGTCACGCTGGCCAATGCGACTCTGTCGACGGCGTTCCTGCTGCACCTGGCCGGCACGCGGCGCTTCTTCGGCGCACCGATGCCGTGGCGCGCCTGGCTCGCGGCGCTGGCGGCGGCGATGGCCGCCGTCGCGTGGTTCACCCACGTCGAGCCGAGCTTCCGCCACCGGCTGGTCGTCGTCGTCGCCCTGTTCGCCACCACCGTGCTCCACCACGCGCAGTTCCTCGGGCGGCACCTGCGCGGCGCCGCGCGTCGGCGCAACGTCGGGCAGAGCTTCACGCTGGTCGCGCTCGCACTGCTGGGGCTGGTGTTCGTCGGGCGCGGGCTGCACGCGGTCGCGGTGCCGGCGCCGCAGGCGGATCACCTGCTGGCCACGCACTGGGTGCAGACCGCGTACACCGCCAGCTACACGGTGGGCATCCTGATGATCGCGCTGGGCTTCGCGCTGTGGGCGTCCGACAGCGTGCGCGAGCGCTTCGAGCACCAGGCGATGCACGACCCGCTGACGCACGCGCGCAACCGACGCGCACTGCAGCCGCTGCTCGACCACGAGCTCGAACGCAGCCGCCGCTACGGCCGCCCGTTCTCGCTGCTGCTGATGGACCTCGACCACTTCAAGGCCGTCAACGACCGCCACGGCCACGCCGCCGGCGACGCCGTGCTGCGGCAGTTCGCACGCCGCGTGCAGGCCACGCTGCGCCCGAGCGACGCGTTCGCGCGCTGGGGCGGCGAGGAGTTCGTCGCGCTGCTGCCCGAGACGTCGCTCGACGACGGCCTCGTGACCGCGCGCCGCATCGTCGCGGCCGCCGCCGGCGCCGACGACCCCGGCGTGCCGCCGGTGACCGTCAGCGTCGGTGTCGCCGCGTGGCAGCCCGACGACCGTTCGATCGACGACGTGCTGCGCCGTGCCGACGCGGCGCTGTACCGCGCCAAGCGCGGCGGCCGCGCCCGCGCCGAGGCGGCCTGACGTCGTGGCGCCCGCAGCCGCTGCCCGCTCCCCTAACATCCCCGCCGCGATGAGCGCCCCGCCCCCGAACGCGCCGACGTCAGACCTGTCGGCGCACACGCCGATGATGGCGCAGTACCTGCGCATCAAGGCCGAGCACCCCGACACGCTCGTGTTCTACCGCATGGGCGACTTCTACGAGCTGTTCTACGACGACGCGCGCAAGGCCCACCGGCTGCTCGACATCACGCTGACCACGCGCGGCGTCAGCGCCGGCGAGCCCGTCGTGATGGCGGGCGTGCCGGTGCACGCGGTCGAGAGCTACCTCGCCAAGCTGCTCAAGCTCGGCGAGTCGGTCGCGATCGCCGAGCAGGTCGGCGAGGTCGGCGCCGGCAAGGGGCCGGTCGAGCGCAAGGTGGTGCGCGTCGTCACGCCCGGCACCGTCACCGACAGCGAGCTGATGAGCGAGCGCGCCGACACGCTGCTCGTCGCGCTCGCGCGCCAGCGCGCGACGTTCGGCTTCGCGTGGCTCGGGCTGGCCAGCGGGCGGCTCGGCCTCACCGAGTGCGGCGAGGCCGAGCTCGCCGGCTGGCTCGCGCGGCTGAACCCGGCCGAGATCCTCGTCGACCGCGACGAGCTGCCGGCCGCCGTCTTGCAGCACCGCGCCGCACGCACGAAGCGCCCGGCGTGGCAGTTCGACGCCGCGCTCGGCGAGCGCAAGCTGCGCGAGCTGCTGAAGGTCGCGACGCTGGCCGGCTTCAACGCCGCCGACCTGCCGGTCGCGCACGCGGCGGCGGCCGCGCTGCTCGCCTATGCCGAGCACACGCAGGGGCAGGCGCTCGCGCACGTGACGACGCTGGCCGTCGAGCGCGCGCACGAGCTGCTCGACCTGCCGCCGGCCACCGTGCGCAACCTCGAACTGGTGCAGACGCTGCGCGGCGACGAGGCACCCACATTGCTGTCGCTGCTCGACACCTGCCGCACCGGCATGGGCAGCCGGCTGCTGCGCCACTGGCTCACGCACCCGCCGCGCGATCGCGCACCGGCCGTCGAGCGGCTCGACGCCGTCGAGCGGCTGATCGCCGACGGGTTCGACGCGCTGCGCGATGCGCTGCGCCACGTCAGCGACGTCGAGCGCATCACGGCACGCATCGCGCTGCGCCAGGTGCGCCCGCGCGAGCTCGCCGGCCTGCGCGCGACGCTGGCCGCGCTGCCGGCGCTGCGCGCCGTGACGCCGTCGGGCTGCACCGCGCTCGACGCGCTGCACGCCGCGCTGCAGCCGCCGCCGTCGATCCACGAGCTGCTCGCGCGCGCGATCGCCGACGAGCCCGCGGTGCTGCTGCGCGACGGCGGCGTCATCGCGCCGGGCTTCGACGCCGAGCTCGACGAGCTGCGCGGCATCGCGCAGAACTGCGACGCGTTCCTGCTCGACCTCGAGGCGCGCGAGCGCGCGCGCACCGGCATCGCCAACCTGCGCGTGCAGTACAACAAGGTGCACGGCTTCTACATCGAAGTCACCGCCGGCCAGAAGGACAAGGTGCCCGCCGACTACCAGCGCCGCCAGACGCTGAAGAACGCCGAGCGCTTCGTCACGCCCGAGCTGAAGGCGTTCGAGGACAAGGCGCTGTCGGCGCAGGAGCGCGCCCTCGCGCGCGAGAAGTGGCTCTACGAGCAGCTGCTCGACGCGCTGCAGCCGTCGCTGCCCGCACTCGGCGCGGCCGCGCGCGCGCTGGCCACGCTCGACGCGCTCGCGGCGCTCGCCGAGCGTGCCGCGACGCTCGCCTGGTGCCGCCCGCAGTTCGTCGCGCACCCGTGCATCGAGATCGAGGCCGGGCGCCACCCCGTCGTCGAGGCGCGGCTGGCCGAAACCGGCGGCGGCGCGTTCATCGCCAACCACTGCCGGCTCGACGCGAAGACGAAGATGCTCGTCATCACCGGCCCGAACATGGGCGGCAAGAGTACCTTCATGCGGCAGGTCGCGCTGATCGTGCTGCTCGCGGCGATGGGCTCGTACGTGCCGGCCGCCGCGTGCCGGCTCGGGCCGATCGACGCGATCCACACGCGCATCGGCGCCGCCGACGACCTCGCCAACGCGCAGTCGACCTTCATGCTCGAGATGACGGAGGCCAGCGCGATCCTGCACGCCGCGACCGAGCACAGCCTCGTGCTGATGGACGAGATCGGCCGCGGCACGAGCACCTTCGACGGGCTGGCGCTCGCCGGCGCGATCGCGAGCCACCTGCACGACCGCTGCCGCGCGTTCACGCTGTTCGCGACGCACTACTTCGAGCTGACCGCGTTCCCCGAGAAGCACCCGCGCGCGATCAACGTGCACGTCAGCGCCGTCGAGGGCGCAGGCAAGGACATCGTGTTCCTGCACCAGATCGAAGCCGGGCCCGCGAGCCGCAGCTACGGCGTGCAGGTCGCGCAGCTCGCGGGGATGCCCGCGTCGGTGATCCGCCAGGCGCGCGCCGCGCTCGAGGCGCTCGAGGCGCAGCAGCGTGCCGGTGCGGCGCAGGTCGACCTGTTCGCGCCGCCGCCACCCGCCCCGGCGCCGGCCGCCTCACCGGTCGAAGACGCGCTCGCCGACCTCGACCCCGATACGCTCACGCCCCGCCAGGCGCTCGACGCGCTGTACCGGCTCAAGGCCCTGAGCGCCGGCAAGGGCTGACGACGGCCGCCGCCGGCGCGTGCGTCAGACGGTGAATTCGGCGACGGCCGGCACAGCCGGCTCGGCAGGGGCCCGACGGCGCGCATCGAGCCACGCCGCGAGCCGCTCGGCCGGCATCGGCCGCGCGTAATGCCAGCCCTGCAGCACGTCGCAGCCGAGCTCGCGCAGCAGGCGGGCCTGCGCCTCGGTCTCGACGCCTTCGGCGACGACTTCGAGGGCCAGCGCATGCGCCAGGCGCACGACGGCGTCGACGATGGCCCGCGACGCCGGCGCGGTCTCGATGTCGGCGAGCAGACTGCGGTCGAGCTTGAGCTGGCGCACCGGCAGGCGGCGCAGGTACGCGAGGCTCGAATAGCCGGTGCCGAAGTCGTCGATCGACAGCCGCACGCCGAGCGCCGCGAGCCGCTGCAGGTGCTGCGCCTGCTGCTGCAGGTCGTCCATCACCGCCGTCTCGGTGATCTCGAGCACGAGCGACGCGGGCTCGATGCCGTGACGTTCCAGCGCCTGCGCGACCTGCTCGACGAGGTCGGGCTGGCGCAGCTGCACCGCGCTGAGGTTGACGGCGACGCGGCAATGCACGCCCTGCTCGCGCCAGCGCGCCAGCTGCGCGCAGGCCTCGTCGAGGACCCAGCGGCCGATCGCGCCGATCAGGCCGAAGCGTTCGGCCACCGGCACGAACACCGCCGGGCTGATCCAGCCGCGCTGCGGGTGGCACCAGCGCAGCAGCGCCTCGGCGCCGTGCACACCGCCGTCGCCGGCGGCGATCTTGGGCTGGTAGTGCAGCTGCAGTTCGCCGCGCTCGATCGCGCCGCGCAGCGCCTGCTGCAGCATCACCTGCTGGCTCGCGCCGTCGCTCATCTGCGAGTCGTAGACCGCCCAGGCGCTGCCACCGCGCTGCTTGGCCGCATACATCGCCATGTCGGCGCGCGCCAGCAGGTGGCCATCGGCACCGTGGTCGGGATGCACGGCGATGCCCACCGAGGCCGACAGCTGCACCGGCTGCCCGACGCCGATCTCGAACGGCCGGTGCAGCGCCTGCAGCACGCGCTCGGCGCAGGCCACGCCGCTGGCCAGCGCGTCGTCGCTCTCGAGCAGCAGCACGAACTCGTCGCCGCCGATGCGGGCCACGGTGTCGCTGTCGCGCACCAGCCCCTGCAGCCGCTGCGCGATCTCGACGAGCAGGCGGTCGCCGGCGTCGTGCCCGAAGGTGTCGTTGACCGGCTTGAAGCCGTCGAGGTCGATGTACAGCAGCGCCAGTTTCGCGGCCGCGGCGTCCGTCGCGTCGCGCGCCAGCAGCTCGCAGGCGTGCTGCAGCCGGTCGAGCAGGTGCGCGCGGTTCGACACGCCGGTCAGCGGGTCGCGAAACGCCAGCCGCTGCAGCTCGGCGTTGACCTGCAGCAGCTCGGCGTTGGTCGCCTGCAGCGTGCGCTGCAGCCGGCGCTCGCCGCGCTGGCGCTGCGCATCGGCCAGCGACAGCAGCAGCGCCACGGTCAGCACGAGGAACGCCGCGGTGCTCACCAGCAGCAGCATGCCGCGGCCGCCGAGGCCGTCGGCGCTCACGCACACGCTGCCCGACGGGATGCGCGCCGCCGCCATGCCGACGAAGTGCATGCCAGCGATGGCCACCCCCATCGCGAGCGCCGCGACGCACTGCATGCGGATGCGGTGCGCGCCGCGCAGCGGCCGCAGGCGCCCGAAGAGCCACAGCGCCGCGGCCGACGCCGCCCACGCGACGACGACCGACAGCAGCACGTAGCGACGGTCCCACTCGATGCCCGGCAGCATCTCGAGGGCGGCCATGCCGACGTAGTGCATCCCGCAGATGGCGGCCGCCATCGCGCTCGCGCCGCCGAGCACGTGCCAGGCGCCGATGCGCGGCCGTGCCGCGGCCGCGAGCGCGACGCCGCCGGCAGCCACGGCCGCGAGCCACGACAGTGCCGTGAGCGTCGACTCGAAGCCGAGCCACTGCCCGGCGTCGTAGCCGAGCATCGCGACGAAGTGCATCGCCCACACGCCGGTGCCCATCGTCAGCGCGCCGCCGGCCCACCAGCCGATGCGCAGCATGCCCTCGCTGACGTGCACGCGGCGCGCGAGCTCCAGCGTCACGTACGACGCGAACACCGCCAGCGCGCAGGCCAGCGCGACGACCATCGGGTCGTGACGGGTCGCGAGGTAGGCCGCTTCCATGCGCACGGTTGTCGGCCGCGGGACGCGCGACTTGAGCGCTCGACGCCGGCGGCGGCCGCAAAACTTGGTACGCTCGCCGCTCGGCGGCACACGCCGTGCCGTGCACCCCCACCCCTCGCACCCATGACGTACTGTGTCGGCATCCGGCTCGACGCCGGGCTCGTGTTCCTGTCCGACTCGCGCACCAACGCGGGCCTGGACCAGATCAGCACGTTCCGCAAGATGATGGTCTACGAGAAGCCCGACGACCGCTTCATGGTGCTGCTGTCGGCGGGCAACCTGAGCATCAGCCAGAGCGTGCGCGAGATCCTGCAGGTCGAGAAGCTCGACCGCGGCGCGCACGAGCCGCCGCTGACGATCTGGAACGCGCAGAGCATGTTCGACGCCACGCGCGTGCTCGGCAGCGCGGTGCGCCGCGTCTACGAGCAGGACGGCCCCGCGCTGCGCGCCGCCGGCATCGACTTCGTCGCCAGCTTCATCTTCGGCGGCCAGATCAAGGGCGAGGCGATGCGGCTGTTCCTCGTCTACTCGGCGGGCAACTTCATCGAGGCCACGCGCGAGACGACGTACTTCCAGATCGGCGAGAGCAAGTACGGCAAGCCGGTGCTCGACCGCATGATCACGCCGAAGACCTCGCTCGACCAGGCCGCCAAGTGCGCGCTGGTGTCGATGGACTCGACGCTGAAGTCCAACCTCTCGGTCGGGCTGCCGCTGGACCTGCTCGTCTACGAGGAAGGAACGTTTTGCACCGACCGCATCGTCTGCATCGACGAGCACAACCCGTACTTCCACATGGTGCGCAGCACCTGGGGCCAGCGGCTGCGCGAGGTGTTCGACGCGATGGACGACCCGCGCTGGGACCGCGGCGACACGCAGCACCCGCTGCTCGTCGACTCGAAGCGCTACGAGCCGATGCGCAAGATCACGCACCCGGGCGAAAAAGTCATCTGATGGGTGCGCTCAAGCGCGCCGGGCGGCGCGGCGCGATCGTGTTCTCGCACGCCAACGGCTTCCCGGCGGGCACCTACCGCGTGCTGTTCGACGCCTGGCGCGCCGCCGGCTACACGGTGCACGCGCTCGAGAAGTTCGGCCACGACCCGGCCTATCCGGTCACGAGCAACTGGCCGCACCTGCGCCGCCAGCTCGTCGACTTCATCGACGCGCAGGGCTGCGCGCCGGCCTTCCTCGTCGGCCACTCGCTCGGCGGCCTGCTCAGCCTGATGGCCGCATGCCGGCGGCCGGACGTGGCGCGCGGCGTCGTGATGCTCGACTCGCCCGTCATCGGCGGCTGGCGCGCGCACGGCGTGCAGATCTTCAAGGCCAGCGGGCTGATCCGGCGCGTGTCGCCCGGGCGCATCTCGCAACGCCGCCGCCACGAGTGGCCCGACCGCGACGCGGTGCGCCGCCACTTCGCGGCCAAGCACGCCTTCGCCCGCTGGGACCCGCGCGTGCTCGACGACTACGTCGCGGCCGGCTTCGTCGAGCGCGACGGCCGCGTCGAACTGGCGTTCGGCCGCGACGTCGAGACGCGCATCTACAACACGCTGCCGCACACGCTGCCGCGGCTGCTGCGCCGCCACCCGCCGAAGTGCCCGGTGGCCTTCGTCGCCGGCACGCAGTCGGTCGAGGTGCGCCAGGGCGGGCTGGAGGCGTCGCGCGCGCTGGCACGCGAGCGCTTCGTGTGGATCGAGGGCACGCACCTGTACCCGATGGAGCGCCCCGACGAGACCGCGCGCACCGTGCTGACCCTGATCGAGGGTTTCGGCTGACCCCGTGGCGCCGGCGGGCAGCCGTTTGGCATCATCGGTCGCGATGTGCAGTGCCCGCGTGATCCCCCTGCCGCCGCCGGCCTCGGCCGGCCCGCCGATCGCCAGCGGGCTGCTGCCGCGGGAGCGCCTGTTCCAGCGGCTCGATGCCGCGGCCGGCCAGGCCGTGTGGCTCGTGGCTCCGGCGGGCTACGGCAAGAGCAGCCTGGCCGCGTCGTACACGCAGGCGCGCGGGCACCGCTGCACGTGGCTGCGGCTGTCGGCGGCCGACACCGACCCCGCCAGCTTCGTGGCCCACCTCACTGCCGTCGCCGGGGTGCGCCTGCCGACACCGCAGGCCGAGCACCTCGGCGACATCGCGACGTTCGCACGCCGCTACTTCGCGGCGCTGTTCGCCGCGTTGCCGCCCTCGGCGCTGCTCGTGCTCGACGAGGCCGAGGTGGCGGCCGACGCCTTGCAGGTGCTGTGGGCCGAGGCGGTGGCCGCGGTGCCGCCGCAGGCGCGGCTGGTCGTCACGTCGCGCGCGCCGCCACCGCCGGCGCTGGCGCGCGCGCGCGTCGAGGGGCGGCTGCTGACGATCGATGCCGCCGAGCTGGCGCTCACGCGCGACGAGGTCGCGGCCCTGTTCGCGCAGCGCCACGCCCGGGCCTCGGCGGCCGAGATCGACGCCGTGTTCGCGCACACGCTGGGCTGGCCCGCGGCCGTCGCGCTGACGCTGCGCGCCGGCGGCCGGCTGCCCACCATCGACGACGACGTGCTGCACGATTACCTGCGCCACGAGGTGTGGCCGTCGTTCGACGAACCCACGCGCCAGCGGCTGCTGCTGGCCGCCCAGCTGCCCTACGTCGACGCCGCCGTCGAGCGCGCATGGCCCGCACTGACGGGCACGACGGCGGTGCTCGAGCGCTTCGCGCGCCGCGGCCTGTTCGTGCTGACCGAAGGCGGCGCCACCCCGCGGCACGTGCTGCACCCGCTGATCCGCGACCACCTGCGCCGCCACGCCGACGAGACGCTGCCGGCCAGCGAGCTCGCGGCGCTGCGGCGCGACGCGGCGCGCGCGCTGGCCGACGCCGGCGACGCCGAGGCGGCGGTGCCCGCGCTGCTCGCCGCCGGCGACCTCGCGCGTGCGACGGCGGCCGTGCTCGCGCTCGCGCCGCGCTTCGTCGCGCAGGCGCGGCTGCGCACGCTCGGCGGGTGGCTCGCGGCTTTCCCCGCCGAGTGGCGCGACCGCGAGCCCGACCTCGAGTACTGGAGCGGCCTCGTGCGGGTGATGGCCCGGCCGGCACAGGCGCGCGAGCACCTGCTGCGCGCCGCGGCGGGCTATGCGGCACGCGGCGACGACGCCGGGCGGCTGCGCACGCTCGCGCACCTGGCGTACCTGTCGTTCGTCGACTTCGCACCCGACTACCCGATCACCCGCTGGCTCGACGAGCTGCACGACGTCGCGCCGCGTTTCGACGCGCTGCCCAGCGCCGAGGACAAGGCGCAGGTGGCGATGACGGTGGTCTATGCGCTGCTGGTCGGCGAGCCGGCGCACCCGGACCTGCCGTGCTGGCGGCAGCGGGCCCTCGACGCGCTGCAGGCGCCGATCGGGCTGCAGCTGCGCGCGCGCGTCGCGTCGGTGCTGGGCATCAACCTGCTGTGGAGCGGACTGTTCAGCCAGCTCGGCGCGATGCACGACACGCTGGCGCGCACCTTCTCGCAGCACACGCTGACGGACTATGCGCAGCTGATCTGGGGGCTCGCGCAGCTGAAGGCCTGCTGGGCGCAAGGCCGGCCCGCCGACGCCCCCGCCGTGCTGCGCCGGCTGCAGGCGATTGCCGAGCACAGCGGCCTTCACGGACTCGACACCTACCACCGGCTGCTGGCCAACGACGCCCAGCTCGCCATCGGCGACCTCGACGCCGCCGAAGCGCTGCTGGCGCAGGCGCGCGCGCAGATGCTGCCCACGCAGGTCACCGAGGTGTGGCACGCGGCGCTGCAGGCCGCCTGGCTGGCGCTGTGGCGCGGCGACGCGGGGCCGGCGCTGCACGCTGCGAAGGCCGCGATTGACGCCGCGCGCGCGATCCGCAGCCCGGTGTGCGAAGCCTATGCGTGGATCGCGCTGGCGCTGGCGCACCGCCGGCGCGACAGCCTCGGCGAGGTCGAATCGGCGCTGGCGATCCTGCGCGACGTGGCCTCGCGCGCCGGCAGCGCGATGGTCGATTTCCACCTCCACGACCTGCAGGCGTGGCTCGCGCGCCGCCGTGACGCCGCCGCCGGCGAAGCCGCGGTGCTGGCGGCGGCGATGCAGCGGCTGGCGCGGCACGACATCGTCTACCCCGTGCTCGGCACCGCCGATGCGCTCGCCGAAACCGCGGCGGCGGCCCTGGCGCACGGTCTCGAGACCGCCTTCGTGCAGCGCTGGATCGCCCAGCGCCGCCTGCCGGCGCCACCCGGCTCGCACGTCCCCGACTGGCCGCACCCGCTGCGGCTGCGCGTGCTCGGCGGCTTCGGGGTGTGGCTCGACGGCGAGCCGCTGACCTTCGAAGGCAAAGTGCAGAAGCGCCCGCTCGAGCTGCTGCAGGCGCTCGCCGTGCACGGCCCGGCGCCGGTGCCGGTCGCCCGACTGGTCGACGACCTGTGGCCCGAGCTCGACGGCGACGCCGCGCGCAAGTCGTTCGACGCCGCGCTGCACCGGCTGCGCAAGCTGCTCGGCGCGCACGGCGCGGCCGTGCGGCTGGAAGGCGGCGCTGCGCAGCTCGACGCCACCCGGGCCGGCTGCGACCTGTGGACGCTGCGCCACCTGGCCGACCAGACGCCCGCGCGGCTGCAGGCGTATGCCGGATGGGCGGCGTGGGCGCGCAGGCACGCCGGCGATGCGCTGCTGCCGCTGCAGCACGCGGCGTGGATCGACGCCGCCCGCCAGGAGCATGCGCGGCGCATGCAGCGCCTCGCGTCGGTGACCGATCGGTAGGCGATCCGTAGGAGGGCCACCGGCACAGTCGGACCAAGGCGGCGCTGCGCCGCCGAGGACACCCGACGATGCCGATCCCGCAATACCTCCCCCGCTGGCTCGCGCGGCTGCGTGCCGCTTTCCACGTGCACCGCCGGTGGCGATGCGCCGCCGCCGACGCCCGGTGCGCTCCCGCCCGGCGCGGCGCGCGCGTGCGGTGCGCGATCGCGCCACTGAGCACCCCCCACCCCCTTCCGACGCGGGAGATGCGCCCATCGGTAGGCAATCGGTAAGACCGACGCAGGCAGCCTACGGGCCATGGCTCAACGACGGCGGAGGCCCGCATGAAAGACACGGTGATGAAACCCGGCCTGAAGACGGTGCTGGCGGCCGCCTTCGCCGTCGTGCTGGCCGCCTGCGGCGGCGGATCGTCGCCGCCGTCCGCCAACGTCACCGCCGCCGGGGGCACCGTCGTCTCCGACGACGGCAAGGTACGCCTCGTCGTGCCGGCCGGTGCGGTCAGCGCGCCGGCGTTCATCCGCATCGAGCGCACCGAGGCCGAGAGCAGCATCGCGGCCGATCCGCACTACGTGCCCGGCTCAAGCTACCGCGTCAGCGGCGACCTCGGTGAGCTCGCGCTGCCGGCGACCTGGGAGTGGTCGCTGGACGACGCGCTGCCGGCGTCGGGGAGCATGTCGCGCCCGCTCTCGGCCACGGCGCCCACGGGCGGCAATCTCGCGTGCAACGGGCGCGACGGCCGACCGATCGGCCCGGAGCTGGTGCTCGGCGCGGCCTGCCCGTCCGGTTGCCTGCGCATGGACGGCGCGATCCCGTTCGTCCAGGGCACCTACTCGATGTGCGTGCCGACGGTACCGTACTACTACATCGACCGCCTCGAGCCGTTCTGCAGCAACAACCCGCCTCACCCGGGAGGTCTCGTGGCGGAACTGGTCGAGGTCGGCGTGGATGTCGAAGTCAGCAACATCGGTGACTACGATATCGGTCCGCAGTACTACGCGTTGTGCAGGTACAAGGCGCCTCCTCCGCCGCCGGTGCTGGTGAACAACTTGCCGGACGCCCCGCTGGCCACGCCGTGCGTCGCGTCTGCGGGCAAGCTGAGCTGCCAGCTCGCCAAGGTCGGGCCGGGAGTGCTCAGCGTCGTCAACGACACGACGCCGCCTTCCTCGATTTTCTTCACCATCCTCGACCAGCCGGGCGGCAGCCAGACGGACCCGCGCGTCCTGCTCGACGCCAACGGCAACGGCACCATGCGTTATCACGTCACCGGCGCCGACGACCGCTTCGCGGACTTCGCCGAACTGTACGAGCTTCGCATCGCTCCCGGCTCCAGCCCGAGCGGGCAGATCCCGGTGGTGCTCGAACACGTCCGGCTGGCGACGCTGACCACCGACGTGGTACCCGACCCGAAGCTGTTCGCCTCGTCCACCAACTCGCTGGGCACGCCCGGTTCGATCCCGTTCAACGCCAGCGATCCGCTGTACCGCTACTTCTTCGCCCGTCTGTACGACCGCGCCGGCAACTATCGGGATTCGCCGATCAAGCGCGTGCGACGCGAAACGCCGGTCGCCGAAATCGCCAGCTTCACCGCCAGTCCGGCCACGCTGCCGCCGCCGTCGGGCACGACGACGCTGTCGTGGACGGTGGCCAACGCCACCAGCCTGACGATCGACCAGGGCGTCGGCAACGTGACCGCGCAGACCGTCAACGGCACCGGCTCGATCCAGGTGGCGGTCGAATCCACCCGCACGTTCACGCTCAGCATCACCGGCCCCAACGGCAGCACCGCCCAGCAAAGCGTCACGGTCACCGTCGCGCCCGACACGACGGCCCCGAGCGTGACGCTCGCCGCCAGCCCCGGCACCGTGATGGCGCCGGGCAGCACGACGCTGACCGCCACCGCCACCGACAACGTCGGCGTCACGCAGGTGCAGTTCTTCCGCGGCAGCACGCTGCTCGCCACCGACGACACGCCCGGCAACGGCTTCACCCACACCTTGGCCCTGACCGCCGCAGACCAGGGCACCGTGAGCTTCACGGCGCGCGCCTTCGACGCAGCCGGCAACCAGGCCACCAGCGGCGCGATCAACGTGCTGGTGACGGTGCCGACGAGCGCCGACCGCTACGCCGCGCCGGCCGGCAGCGACACCAACCCCGGCACGCAGGCGCAGCCGTACCGCACGCTGACCAAGGCCTTCGCCGAGGTCGGCAGCGGCGGCACGGTGTGGCTGGCCGACGGCGCGTACACCTGGGCCGCCGAACAGGCCGCCGGTGCGCCGGCGGGCGCCAACAAGACGCGCGCGTTCCCGGCCGGGCGCACACTGCGGGCGATCAACCCGGGCTCGGCGACGCTGAACTTCGGCCTCACCGTCGCCGGTGACGCGACGATCGTCGGCGTGCACCTGACCAACGTCGACGGCGACGGCACCGGCAGCGGCGGCACCGGCGTCACCGTCGTCGGCGGCGCGGCGGCCAACTCGGTCGTGCAGCTCAAGGGCGTGAGCTTCGGCGCGCTCGACGGCGGCTCGGGCGACGGCTGGGGTGCGGCGCTGATGAACTATTGCGCCACCTGCGCGGTGACGCTCGACACGAACGGCCTGACCGGCTTCAACTACGTCGGTGCCGATTTCAAGCCCGGGCGGCGCCTGATCACCAACCTGGGCGGGCCGCTGACGGTCGACGGCGGCACGCTGGCCGGGCCGAACCTGTCGGTGCAGAACTCCGGCTGCGGCTCGAGCGTGTTCACCGGCCACCGCGCGAACTTCAACGGCGTGACGATCACGCTGCCCGCGACGGCGGCCAGCCCGCTGGGCGAGCAGGCGTTCTGCGTGCTCGGCGACGAGCCCGTGACGTTCACCAACAGCACGATCACGCAGCAGGGCAGCGGACGCAACGTGCTGTTCATCGTCGGCTTCAGCTACAGCGGCATCCCCGGCACCGGGCGCATCACACTGAACAACAGCGTCGTGAGCGCGCCGCCGTCGGGCGTGCTGTTCGCCCTGCGCCTGCCGGGGGTGCACCTGACGGCCAACGGCGCGACGCTCACCGGCGGCACCCGCACGATCACCCGCGGCGGCATGGACAGCTCGAACTCGGTGATCACACTGACCAACACCACGGTGCAGAACGTGAACGGCGATGCCGTGGACATCGACTCGCTGTTCGGCGGCAGCACGGTGCGCATCACCGGCGGCGAGATGAAGAACATCCAGGGCTCGGCGCTGCGTTTCGTCAGCGGCAACGTCGACGTGAAGGTGCGCAACGTCGCGATCACCAGCGCCGGCCTCAGCCAGGGCAGCGGTGCGGTGGTGCTGGTCGGCGACGCCACCTCGCTGTACGACCTCGGCACCGCGGCCGAACCGGGCGGCAACACGATCCTCGGCCACAGCACGGCGCGGCCCGGCGTGCGCGTCAACCTCGCCGGCGGCGGCATCGCCCGTGCGGTGGGCAACACCTGGATCGCGAACCAGCAGGGCGCGAGCAGCACCGGCACCTACAGCGGCAACGTGCTGGTGACCAGCGGCAGCGGCCAGAACTACGTGATCGACGGCGGGTCGCTGCGTCTGGCGGGCAACTGACGCTCGGCCGAACTCTCGCCCCCGGCCCGGCCTGCTGCCGGTCCGGGGACTGTGTTTTGGGCCGGCCGCGCCGCAGCGCCCCTCGCCGAAGCCGCGCAAGGGCCGCTGCCTATAATTTGCCTTTACCACGACGGCGCCCGCCCCCCGGCGCGGCGCCGCACGACATGACCAAGTACGTCTTCGTCACCGGCGGCGTGGTGTCCTCGCTGGGCAAAGGCATCGCGTCGGCGTCGCTGGCTGCGATCCTCGAGTCGCGCGGCCTGAAGGTCACCCTCATCAAGCTCGACCCGTACCTCAACGTGGATCCGGGCACGATGAGCCCGTTCCAGCACGGCGAGGTCTTCGTCACCGACGACGGCGCCGAGACCGACCTCGACCTCGGCCACTACGAGCGCTTCATCACGACGCGGATGAAGCGCACGAACAACTTCACGACCGGCCAGATCTACAAGAGCGTGCTCGAGAAGGAGCGGCGCGGCGACTACCTCGGCAAGACGGTGCAGGTGATCCCGCACGTCACCAACGAGATCCAGGAATTCATCCAGCGCGGTGCGGCCGACGTCGACGTCGCGATCGTCGAGATCGGCGGCACGGTGGGCGACATCGAGAGCCTGCCCTTCCTCGAGGCGGCGCGCCAGCTCAGCCTGCGGCTGGGGCCGAACAACGCCGCCTTCGTGCACCTGACGTACGTGCCGTGGATCGCCGCGGCCGGCGAGCTGAAGACCAAGCCGACGCAGCACACGGTGCAGAAGCTGCGCGAGATCGGCATCCAGCCCGACGCGCTGATCTGCCGCGCCGACCGCCCGATCCCCGACGACGAGCGCGAGAAGATCTCGCTGTTCACCAACGTCGCGCGCCAGGCGGTGATCAGCATGTGGGACGTCGACACCATCTACAAGGTGCCGCGCATGCTGCACGAGCAGGGCCTCGACGAGATCATCTGCATGAAGCTGCAGCTGCTCACGCGGCCCGCCGACCTGCGCCGCTGGGACCGCCTCGTGCACGCCGTCGAGCACCCGCAGCACGAGGTCACGATCGCGATGTGCGGCAAGTACACCGACCTGTCGGACTCGTACAAGTCGCTCAACGAGGCGCTGCGCCACGCCGGCATCCACAACCACGCGAAGGTCAACATCGAGTACGTCGACGCCGAGACGCTGACGCCCGACAACGTCGGGCAGCTCGCGCAGTACGACGCGATCCTCGTGCCCGGCGGCTTCGGCAAGCGCGGCATCGAGGGCAAGATCCTCGCCGCGCAGTTCGCGCGCGAGCACAAGATCCCGTACCTGGGCATCTGCCTGGGCATGCAGGTGGCCACGATCGAGGTCGCGCGCCACCTGGCCGGCCTCGAGGGTGCCAACAGCACCGAGTTCGACCCCGCGACGCCGCACCCGGTGATCGCGCTGATCGACGAATGGCAGGACCGCGACGGCACGATCCAGAAGCGCGACGCCAGCTCGGACCTCGGCGGCACGATGCGGCTGGGCGCGCAGACCGCCGACGTCAAGCCCGGCACGCTGGCCTACAAGATCTACGGCCCCACCGTCACCGAGCGCCACCGCCACCGCTACGAGGCCAACGAGCGCTACCTCGACCGGCTGCAGGCCGCGGGCCTCGTGATCAGCGCGATCACGCAGCGCGAGAAGCTCACCGAGATGATCGAGCTGCCGCCCGACGTGCACCCGTGGTTCGTCGGCGTGCAGTTCCACCCCGAGTTCAAGAGCACGCCGTGGGACGGCCACCCGCTGTTCATCAGCTATGTCAAGGCCGCGCTCGAACACCAGGCACGCCGCACCGCCGCCGGCCAGGCCGCGGTGGCCGCCGCGGCCTGACCCTCGCCTGGGGACCCCGACCATGAAACTGTGCGGCTTCGACGTCGGCCTCGAGCGGCCGTTCTTCCTGATCGCCGGGCCCTGCGTCGTCGAGAGCGAGCAGCTGCAGATGGACGTCGCGGGGCGGCTGAAGGAGATCACCGCCGCGCTGGGCATCCCGTTCATCTTCAAGTCGAGCTACGACAAGGCCAACCGCTCGAGCGGTGCGAGCTTCCGCGGCCCGGGCATGGACAAGGGCCTCGAGATCCTGGCCAAGGTGCGGCGCGAGATCGGCGTGCCGGTGCTCACCGACGTGCACACCGAGGCCGACGTGCCCGCGGTCGCGGCGGTGGTCGACGTGCTGCAGACGCCGGCATTCCTGTGCCGGCAGACCGACTTCATCCGCGCCGTCGCGCAAAGCGGCAAGCCCGTCAACATCAAGAAGGGCCAGTTCCTCGCACCGCACGACATGAAGAACGTGATCGACAAGGCCCGCGCCGCCGCGCGCGAGAAGGGCCTGCCCGACGACGTCTTCATGGCCTGCGAGCGCGGCGTGAGCTTCGGCTACAACAACCTCGTCTCCGACATGCGCAGCCTCGCGATCATGCGCGAGACCGGCGCGCCGGTGGTGTTCGACGCGACGCACAGCGTACAGCTGCCCGGCGGGCAGGGCACCAGCAGCGGCGGCCAGCGCGAGTTCGTGCCGGTGCTCGCGCGCGCTGCGGTCGCGGTGGGCATCGCGGGCCTGTTCATGGAGACGCACCCCGACCCGGCCCGCGCGCTGTCCGACGGGCCGAACGCGGTGCCGCTCAAGCACATGAAGGCGCTGCTCGAGCAGCTGCAGTCGCTCGACCGCGTCGTCAAGAGCCAGCCGCTGCTGGAAAATGACTTCACGTGTTGACGTCATTTCGACCTGCAAGCGTGCTGGCCGCGTTCGTGGTTCAAAACGACTTCGGCTGCTGAGGAGCCCCCGATGAGCGCGCCGGCGTACCTGATCGTCGAGATGCACATCCGCGACCTCGAGCAGTACAAGCAGTACATGGCCGACGCCCCGGCCGCCGTGAAGGCCTTCGGCGGCGAGTACCTCGTGCGCGGCGGCCGCCACGAGGCGCTTGAAGGTGACTGGCAGCCGCACCGCGTCGCGCTGCTGCGTTTCCCGAGCTTCGAGCAGGCCAAGGCGTTCTACGACAGCGAGCCGTACCGTGCCGCGCGCGCCAAGCGCGAAGGCACCACCGAATACTTCAACATGGTGCTCGTCGAGGGCGTCGCCGCCCCCGTCTGAGCCGCCACACCACGCACAAAGCAGAAAGGACCTTCCCGCATGAGACACCCTGTGTCAACCCCCCGCTGTTTTGAGCAACATTTGAAGTCCGCCGTGTGCGCTGGGGTCGTAGGGTTTGCGGTCGATCC
>NZ_JALBGB010000032.1:0-38850 GCF_022631395.1 Calidifontimicrobium sp. SYSU G02091 | reverse complement strand
CGAAACTGTCCCGTGAACGCCGAATGATGTCGCCATCTGAAAAATCAACCAACAACAGCCGCCTCAGCGGCAGTTGTGCAGACCTTCCCTAGCGAACCGGAAACTTGGCATTCGGCGCGAACTGGTCGAAGCTATCGTGGCTCGTCTCGTCGTGCCACGACCGATCCCACCGGCGCGGCTCGGCGCCCTCCAGTAGCAGGAGAGTGAGGACGCGATCCCGCGCGCCGTAGCTGTGCTTGAACTCGCGCAGCTTCATGTAGGGTGCCTCCTCGGGGCACCAGATCGCGGCGGACATCTCGACGCCGTCCCATGCCTGCTCGACGCTCGCGTCGGCTGCCAGCGTACCCGGCAGCGGTTCCTGTGGATCGGCGTTGCGCCGGATGCGCGCCCGGGTTCTCACGGCGCTGCTGCTGCGCCATTCGTACTTCGCGTAGCCGTTGTCCCAGTAGACCAGGATCGCGCGCTGCGGGGTGAACTTGATGAAGCGGATGCACAACGCCTCGAACGAGACCTGGAAGCGCTTGGCAATGGCGCTGAGGACGTGCAGATCGATGCGTCGATTCGAGATCCACTCGCGCAGCCGATCGCCGGGCATCAGCAGGTTGCCGGCGAAATCGTCGGCCTCGCGCTCGATCAGGCGCATCGTCTCGTGGCCGGAGTGGACGCTCTCCTTGTCACAGTGGAAGCGCGACTGCTGGTCGCGGTGCAGGACGAAGTGGCCCAGCTCGTGAGCGATGGTGAATCGCTGGCGCTGCGGGCTGACCGTGCCGTTGTAGGCGATACCCCAGACCTCAGGGTCACCGGGGTCCCGCGCCAGCATGCCCTCGAAGGCATCGTCGTCGAACTGCACCGGGGGACGAATTTCCCGAACCCCTTTGCCGTAGGGCGTGGTCGGCAGCATCTGCCGCACGACATCGAGATCGATGGCCTCGGGCACGTCCGCGCCGTACCATGCCCGCAGCCACTTGTGGACATGGCTGGCAGCAATCGAACCGGTGAGGTGGCGCGCGGTGCCCAATCGTCAGTCCCCGCCCTGGCCCTTGTCGGGGAACATGATCTCGAGCGCCTGCCGGTAGCGCCTCTTCTCCTCCTCCGTCATCCCGGCGTACTCGCGGAAGAAAGCCACGTCCTCGGGACTGGCCTCGGGAACCTGGGGGATGGGCTCGCCCATGATGTCCTCCATCGTCACGCCCAGCACCTTGGCCAGCGCCTGCACGCGCTCGGCCGAGGGGCGTTGACCCTCCTTCATCTCCAGTTCCCAGATGTAGGCCTTGGTGCAGCCGACCGCGTCGGCCACCTGCTGCAGGGTCAACTTCTTCGCCTCGCGCAAGCGCCGCAGGCGTGATCCAAACGCCGAAGCCATGGCGATGTCCCGTCTCGAATCGACTGTCAGTGTAGGAAAACAGACTGCAAGTATAGCTACGAGATACCAAAAAGCGCCAGACGTGCCGCGATGATTGACAAGGGGGAATGGGCGGGACACAATCGCGCTGTATCTCGCTGCTTTACGCTGGTGAGAGCCCTGTTCGGTAACCCCGTCGCCGGCCCGCGAACCCGCCCCTCGGTCCGCAGCCCTCGACACCTCTTGCGGAAAGGACCGAGAAGATGAAGAAGACCTTCGTCGACGTGCTGCTCGAACTGCCGGTGGACGCGACCCTCAGCACGTTCCTGGCCTCGCAGGGCCTGCCCGTGGCCGACGATTTCGACTGGGAGGACACGCCGCGGACCTCGAAGGCGCTGGTAGAAGCTGTGCGTGCCTGGCCCGACGTCGCCGCCCGCGACCGCCTGATCGGCAACCTCATGGCCAGCGTCCAGTTGGGCGACGCGGCCGGCAAACAGGCTATGTTCCAGGCCGCCGCCGGTGACGGCACCGCGTTGGTGGGTCTCGTGGCCTGCCGGAGCGACACCCACCGCTCCTTCTGGCTGTATGCCAACCACCCGGCGCTGTTCGAGCGGGCCTGCGAGTTCGACTACCTGGAGCGCCACGGGTCGCAGGCCCAGCAGCACGACCTCGGCGTGAAGCGCCGGCCGAACACTTCAGATGCCGCGCTGGCCGCGCTGCGCCAGGCCATCTCGGCCTTCTACCAGCGCGAACTGCAGTGCGGCGACGGCAGCGTGGCTTACCTGGTGGAACGCCGCCCCGGCGTGTTCCTGCTGACGGTGCACGTCAAGGATCTGGCCATGCTGCGCCTGGAGTTCGAGGGCGCCCATCTCACCCGTCGCGTCGGCAACCCGAACATCCACATGGTGCTGGAGTACGCCGTCGCCACCGGGGTCGTTCGCACCCTCGTGCGCGGTGGCGCCAAGTACCACCAGATGCTCGTGGACGCCTTCGCCGAGCACCTGCTGGGCGTCAAGGTGGACGCGCACCGCATCAAGCCGCCGACGCTGGACCTGTCGGTCTTGCGCCTGGGCTTCGACGTGCCGCAGGCCGTGGCGGACGGTTTCGTGGCGCTGCAGGTCAAGTCCCTCACGGTGTTGAGCCCGAGCACGGCACTGAAGCTCGATTGCACGGCGATGGCGTCGAGCGAGCAGCGCTGCGTCACCGAACTGCTGCGCGAGGAGTTCCCCGGTGAGGATCCGCTGGAGCGCGGCTGGTTGATCACGGCGGCACGCATCAACCTCTACTACCCGCCCGAACCCGGAAAGGCGCGTTCCAAGGTCGTCACGGTCGAGGTGACGCGTCGCGGACGGCTGAACCTGCACAAGTTCGATGCCGCGTTGCAGGCGCAGTTGGAGGGCTACCTGGTCTCGCTGGGCATCTTGCAGCCCGGCCAGACGCTGAACGCACAGGAAGCGCCGCCGGAAGCGGGAACTGCCAATCCTGAGCCGCATCCCTCCACGATTGGCGAGGACTAACCGGTGGCCACGCACGACGCCTGGGCCTTGGCGTGCCGCTTGTTCGCGGGCGGCACGCCCATCCTTCGAGCGGCGCTCTCTCCCCGCGAGATCGCCGCCTTGCCGGCCCTCGGGCAGGCGGTGAAGCCCACGACCCTGGACCAGCGATTCGTGCTGTGTCCCTACTGCCACCAGCACCGGGCGCAGGTCTGGGGCGGCGGGCGCCGGGGGTGTAGTTGTCAGTGCCCCGAGTGCGGGCCGGTGGCCGTCGAGGCCGACGACATGGCCGCGTTGGCGCTGGACGAGGACTGGCTGCGCCGAAAGCTGCGGCTGGCGCTTTCGATCGAGAGCCGCGACGGCATCGACGCCCTCGGCGATGGCGTGTGGCGCCTTGGCGATTCCCGGTGCTCGCCAGTCCTGCTGGCGCGCGATCTGATCCGGCTATGGCGCGAGCCGGCCCTGCTGGAGCGGGTGCGGGTCGCAGGCGGGCCGATCCGCGTCATCACGCCGAAGCCGCGCGAGACGCGCGGGGCGCCCTTCGGCCCGGCCGTGGAGTGGTTGGCTCTGGAGGATCGCTTCGCCTTCTACGGAGGCGGCATCTCGTTCATCGCCCCGACGGGAGAGCCGCCAGCACCGCAGGCCAGCGATCCAACGACGCCGGTGAAGGGGCCTTTCTCGGCGGATTTCCGCTGGGTCACGCTGCCCGACTGGCCGCACGGCCCGATCCGGCTGACCGAGGCTCAGGCCGCAGTCTTCGACGCACTGTGGTCGTTCAAGGGGGAGCCCCGCACCGCCGAACAGGTCATGCGGCGTGCCGGGCTCGACAGCGCCAAGCCCATCGACGTGTTCAAGGTCAAGACGCGCGACAAGGGCAAGCCGGAAGCCGAAGGGCCACTCGTTGCATACCGGGCCCTCGTCCAGGTCGTGCAGGGGCGCCCGGGGCTGTACTCGATGCCCTGTGCTGCAGCATTGAGCCCCGTGCAGGCTTGATGCCTTGCTCATCCAAGCACGATGGACAACCGATGGCAGTGACGCACGTGCAAGTCACTGGGCCACAAGGCCATTTGCGTGCGCTTCCGCAAAGAAGTTGGCGCGGATTTCGAGAGAAAAGAGGGCGAAAGAGAGTCGAACCGGGTGGGCCCTTCGCGACCTGGCGACGAAGGGCAGCACACGCAGAACGGGTCGCCGCCCCGCGTTGTTTCGCGGAACCTGAAAACGAAAACGCCCAACCGGAGCCGGTTGGGCGTTGAATGGTGGTGGCCAAGGGCGGAATCGAACCACCGACACGCGGATTTTCAATCCGCTGCTCTACCAACTGAGCTACTTGGCCGGAAAGCGCGCGATTATAGCGGCGCGAGCCCGCGCTCACAGCCCGCCGCGCCTGTTGCGCGAGAGATCGACGCCGAGCTGCTTGAGCTTGCGGTACAGGTGCGTGCGCTCGAGACCCGTCTTCTCGGCCACGCGCGTCATCGAGCCGTTCTCCTTCGCGAGGTGGAACTCGAAGTAGCTCTTCTCGAACGCGTCGCGCGCCTCGCGCAGCGGGCGGTCGAGCTCGAAGAGCTGCTCCGACGGCGGCCCGAGCAGCTGCGGCGCCACCGGCAGCGGCGGCGCGGCGGCACCGGCCGACGCACCGGCCGGCGCGTCGGGACGCGCGGCGGTGCCGGGCGGGGCCGCCGGGGCGCGCGGTGCCGGCTTGGCCAGCGCCTGCTCGACGGCACGCAGCAGCTTCTGCAGCGTGATCGGCTTCTCGAGGAAAGCCATCGCGCCGAACTTGGTCGCCTCGACCGCGGTGTCGATCGTGCCGTGGCCGCTCATCATGATGACGGGCATCGTCAGCTGGCCGGTGGCACCCCACTCCTTGAGCAGCGTGACGCCGTCGACGTCGGGCATCCAGATGTCGAGCAGCACGAGGTCGGGGCGCATGCGCTCGCGCACCGCACGCGCCTGCGCGGCGTTTTCGGCCAGCTCGACCGTGTGCCCTTCGTCGCTGAGGATTTCCGACAGCAGCCCGCGAATGCCGAGTTCGTCGTCGACTACAAGAATCGTTGCCATGGATTCGGTGCGAGCCGCTCAGCTCTCGGAGGCGGCGGTGTCGGGGGATGTCGCCGGCTGCGCCTCGACGAGCTTCGAAAATGATAGCGAAACTTGCGCGCCGGCCACGCCCCCCTGCGGCGCCGGGCGGTTGCCGATGCGCACCCGCGCGCCGTGCTCGTCGGCGATCTTCTTGACCACCGCCAGCCCCAGCCCCGTGCCCTTGCTCTTGGTCGTCACGTAGGGCTCGAACGCGCGCTTGAGCACCTTGTCGGCGAAGCCGGGGCCGTTGTCGCTGACGACGAGCCGCACCGCGCGCACGTGCCCGTCGTCGTGGCGCGCGACCTCGGTGGCCACGTGCACGCAGCCGTCGTCGCGCTCGGCGATGGCGTCGAGACCGTTTTGCACCAGGTTGTGCACGACTTGCCGCAGTTGCGTCGCGTCGCCGACGATGGCCGGCGGCGCGTCGGCGTAGCTCACGCGCAGGCGCCCGCTCTCGATGTGCTGGCCGTACAGCGCGAGCACCTCGGCGACGAGGCGGTTCAGGTCCAGCGGGTGCAGCTGCGCGGCCGGCAGCCGCGCGTAGTCGCGGAACTCGTTGACGAGCTGCTTCATCGCCTGCACCTGCGCGACGATGGTGGCCACCGAGCGCTGCAGCAGCGCGCGCCCGGCGTCGTCGAGCTTGGCCTCGAGCTTGTGCTGCAGCCGCTCGGCCGACAGCTGGATCGGCGTCAGCGGGTTCTTGATCTCGTGCGCCAGCCGCCGCGCGACCTCGCTCCACGCGGCGGTGCGCTGCGCGCTGACGACTTCGCTGATGTCGTCGAACACCATCAGCCGCATCCCGCCGGGCAGCGTCGCGCCGCGCACGAGCAGCGTCAGCGTGTCGCTTTCGCGCCCACCGCCCGCCCCCAGCGGCAGCTCGAACGTGTCCTGCCACTGGTCGCGCTCGCCGGGCTCGGGGCTCGCCTGGTGGGCCTCGAAGCGCTGCCACACCGCCTCGGCGAGCGGCTGCAGACCGGGCACGTCGTCGAGCCGCTGCCCGCGGTGCGCCGACAGCGGCAGCTTCAGGATGCGGGTGGCGCCGGGGTTGACGGTGTCGATGCGGCGCTCGCGGTCGAACACGATGACGCCGGCCGTCATGTTGTCGAGGATGGTCTGCAGGTGCGTGCGCGCGTTCTCGAGCTCGGCGACGCTGCGCTGCACCTGCGCGCGCGCGTCGGCGAGCTGCTGCGTCATGTCGGCGAACGAGCGTGTCAGGCCGCCGAGCTCGTCGGTCGACGCGAACACCGGCTTGGCCGTCAGGTCGCCGCGGGCGACCTGGCGCACGCCCTCGGCCAGCAGCAGCAGCGGACGCGCGAGCTGGTTGCCGAGCACGGCGGCCAGCAGCACGGCACCGAACACGGCGAGCACCAGCGCCAGCGTCAGCGTGCCGATGTACATCTTGCGCAGCCCGTCGCGCTCGAGCATGCGCTGCTGGTACTCGCGGTACGCCGCCTGCACCGCGAGCGCCTGCGCCGCGAGCGCCGGCGGCACCGCCTGCACGACCATCAGGTAGCGCTCCTCGGCGCCCAGCCGCAGATCGGCGCTGGGCACGACGGCCACCGCCCGCACGCGCGCCGCGGGCGGCGTCGCCGCACCGGGCTCCTCGTCGAGCCCTTCGATGCGGCTGGCCACGCGTGCGCGCGCGGCCTCGCGCAGCAGCGCCGGATCGGCCCGCTCGGGCTGCAGCAGCGCCGCGAGCCCGCCGGCGGCGACCACGACTTGCCCGTTGCCGGCCAGCAGCGCGACCTGCTGCGCGGCCAGCTGCTCGCGCAGGCGCTCGAGCGCCAGCGGCGTCGGCCGCAACGCGCCGTCGCCGATACGCTCGGCGGCCAGCCGCGTCTTGGCCGCGACGTCAGCGACCTGCGCGTCGAGCGTGCCGCGGCCGAGCGCGAGGCCGGCGTCGAGCGCGCTCTCGACGCGCGCGTCGAACCACACCTCGATGCTGCGCGAGACGAACTGGTAGCTGATCGTGTAGATCAGCGCGCCGGGCAGCACGCCGACCAGCGCGAAGATGCCAGCCAGCTTGAACAGCAGCCGGCTGCCGAACTTGCCGCGCTTGAGCCGCACCGCCAGCCGCGCCGACGCGATCACGATCACCAGCAGCAGCAGCGCGCCGACGGCGACGTTGAGCCAGAACAGCCACACGAAGTGGCGTTCGTAGAAGCCGCGCGTGCCGCCCGACAGCGAGACGACGAAGCCGAGCACGAGCGCGACGCCGGTGACCGCGACCAGCGCAATGATCAGGGCCCAGCGCGTGGACTTGGTCATCGCACGCTCAGCGGCGCAGCTCGATGCGGCGCTCGACGGCGAGCTGCCACTCGGGCAGGTTGCCGATGCCGATCTGCATCGGCCGCGGCAGCTCGCCGGTGTCGAGCCGCCAGACGAAGTCGAGCACGTGGCGCTCGTCCGGGTCGACGTCGGCGGCGGCGGCGACGCGCCAGCGCGTCAGGCGCGTCATCGTCGCCATCGCCTCGTCGAGGCTGGCGAAGGTCTGGTGCAGGCCGCCGCTGCTGACGCGGAAGCTGCCGGTCAGCGGCTGGTAACTCAGCCGCCATTCGCGCCGCGCACGGCCCACGCGCACGTCGCGCCAGTACCAGCGCGGCCGCACCAGCACGGCTTCGGCCTCGAAGTGCAGCGCGATGCCGCGGCGCAGCGCGTCCTCGACCGGCGGGGGCAGCGTCGCGCGCACCGCGAAGTCGACACTCACCTCGTCGTCGCGCCGTACCACGTCGAGCGTCAGCAGCTCGACCGCCTCGGCGCGCGCCGGCACCGGCACCAGCGGGGCCAGCACGCAAGCGAAGATGGCGCGCGCGAGGGCACGGCGGCTGACGCCGCGGCAGCCGCGCGCGGCACGGTCCGTGGCGCTGGCGGGCGCGGCAGGAGCGGTCAAGGTCGTTGCAGCAGCGCGTAGAAGAAGCCGTCGGGGTCGGCGCCGCAGGGCGCGGCGGCGGGCTCGTGCGGCCCATTGTCGGCCAGCGGCAACAGGTGCCCCGGCGACACCGGATCGAGCCGGGCCGTGCCGCTGGGCTGGCGTTGCAAAAAAGCGTCGATCTGGGCCTGGCCCTCGGCCTTGAAGATCGAGCACGTCGCATACAGCAGCCGCCCGCCCGGCTTGACGAGCGGCCACAGCGCGTCGAGCAGGCGCGCCTGCTGACGCGCCAGCGCCGCGACGTCGTCGGGGCGGCGCAGCCAGCGCACGTCGGGGTGGCGGCGCACGATGCCCGACGCGGTACACGGCGCGTCGAGCAGGATGGCATCGAACGGCCGCCCGTCCCACCACGCGGTGGGGTCGCCGGCGTCGGCGGCCTTCAGCTCGGCGCTCAGGTGCAGCCGCTGCAGCGTCTCGCGCACGCGCGCCAGCCGCAGCGCGTCGTGGTCGAGCGCGAGCACGTCGAGGTCGGCGAGTTCCAGCAGATGTGCCGTCTTGCCGCCCGGCGCGGCGCAGGCGTCGAGCACGCGCGCACCGGCCGGCAGTCCGGCGCCGAGCAGCAGCGGCGCGGCGCGCTGCGCGGCGGCGTCCTGCACCGAAACGTCGCCGTCGTCGAAACCGGGCAGTTCGGCCACCGGGCACGGCTGCGCGAGCACGACGGTGTGCGTGCCGACCGCGCACGCGGCCAGACCACGCGCGGCCAGCCGCGGCAGGTAGCCGGCGGCGTCGCCGCGGCGGGCGTTGACGCGCAGCGTCATCGGCGGGTGTCGGTTCGCGGCGCGCAGGATGGCCTGCCACTCGCGCGGCCAGTCGACCTTGACGCGCTCGATCCACCACAGCGGATGGTTGAACGCGGCCACCGGGTCGCGGCACGCGGCGGCCACGAGTGCGTCGCGCTCGCGCACGAAGCGTCGCAGCACGGCGTTGACGAAGCCGGCCGCCGCCGGCACGCGGCGGCGCGCCGCGGTAACGGCCTGGTCGACGAGCGTGTGGTCGGCGTACGGCGGCGGTGCCGGCGGTTCGGGCGGCCACAGCAGCGCGAGCGCGGTGACGAGCAGCGCGTCGACCGGCGGCGGCGGCGCCTTCGGGGCGACGAGCCTGCGCACCGCGTCGGCGCCGCCGAGGCGGCGCATCACGTGGAACGCCAGCGCCTGCGTGCCGGGGCGCGCCGGCAGCGGCACCTGCGCGAGCACGTCGGTCAGCGAACGTCCGGCGCGCACCGCGCGCACCGCGTCGGCCGTGTGCTCGAGCAGTTGCGACAGCGGCGGTGACGGCGCAGCGACAGGGGCCATCGCGGCAGTCTATGCGCGCCGCAGGCGGGGCCGTCACAATCGGCGCTCCCTGGACTGACGGAGGAGGGTGCATGTCCTCCAGCGCGACACCGATCTTTCGCAGCGAGGAAGAGCTCGCCCGGCTGCCGGCCTCGGAGCGCATCCGCTACCGCCTGGTCAGCGCCGCGTGCCGCTTCCACGCCAACGACAACATCGCCGACCACATCGAGCCCGGCGAGCTCGACGAACTGAAGGCCGAGGTGCAGGCCAAGATGCACGAGGTGCTGCGCGCGCTCGTGATCGACACCGACAGCGACCACAACACCAACGACACCGCCAAGCGCGTGGCCAAGATGTTCATCGACGAGGTGTTCGCCGGCCGCTACCGCCCGATGCCCTCGGTGACCGAGTTCCCCAATGCCGAGCGGCTCAACGAGCTGATGATCGTCGGCCCGATCAAGGTGCGCAGCGCCTGCTCGCACCACCTGTGCCCGATCCTCGGGCGCGTGTGGATCGGCGTGCTGCCCAACGAGTTCTCGAACCTGATCGGGCTGAGCAAGTACGCGCGCATCTGCGAGTGGATCATGGCGCGGCCGCAGATCCAGGAGGAAGCCGTGACGATGCTGGCCAACGAGCTGCAGGAGCGCGTCAAGCCCGACGGCCTGGCGATCGTGATGGAGGCCGACCACTTCTGCATGCACTGGCGTGGCGTCAAGGACGACGAGTCGATGATGGTCAACTCGGTGATGCGCGGCGCGTTCCTGAAGGATGCGAACCTGCGTCGCGAATTCCTGTCGCTGCTGAGCAAGAAGACCGCCTGAAGGAGCCGCCACCATGCTCGTGCGCCTGATGTATGCCAGCCGCGCCGTCGGCGCCGTCGATGACGACGATCTGCTCGCGATCCTGCGCAAGTCCAAGACGAACAACCCGTCGCACGGCATCACCGGCGTGCTGTGCTACTCCGAGGGCGTGTTCATCCAGGTGCTCGAAGGCGGCCGCAGCGCCGTCAACCGGCTGTACAACCGCATCGTCGGCGATGCGCGCCACACCGACGTCGTGCTGCTGAGCTACGAGGAGATCGGCGAGCGCCGCTTCGCGAACTGGTCGATGGGCCAGGTCAACATGCACCGCCTGAACCCGGCGCTGCTGCTGAAGTACTCCGAGCGCGCGACGCTCGACCCCTACGCCGTCAGCGGCAAGGTGTCGATGGCGCTGTTCGAGGAACTCGTCTCGACCGCGTCGGTGATGGGCCAGTCCTGAGCCGGACTGGCACTGCGGCGCGAGGGTGGCCGCGGCAGGCCTTGGTCGAGCCGCTGCCGCGCATCCGCCTGCGCCGCTGCGCAGGCGCTACCTCCCTCGAGGAAGAGGCGGCCACAGGCCGCCCGGTCCGTGGGGGTCACACCAGCATGTCCGACCAGATCGTGCGCGCCCAGTTCCAGGCGTACAGCCCTTCCTTCTCGTTGGCCGCCGGCGACAGGCCGCCCGAGCCGGGCACCGTCTTGAACGTCTTGTCGACCGGATCGTACGCGTGCACGCTGGCCACGTGCACGACGCGGCTCGCGTCGACGAAGCTGTAGCAGGTGTTGGTCAGCATCGGCGCCGGGTTGACGGGCCAGCCCGCGAGCCGCGCGACGACGGCCGCGGCCGCGACCTTGGCGTGGCTGTTGGCCATGTGGCCGCTCTTGGGCATCGCCGGCGCGAGCAGGATCGAGTCGCCGATCACGTGGATGTCCTTGGCCACCGTCGACTCGAACGTCAGGTAGTCGACCGGGCACCAGCGCGCATTCGCGGTCGCCAGCCCCGTCTGCACCGCGAGCAGCCCGGCGCGCTGCTGCGGCACGACGTTGAGCACGTCGCCGCGCACGTCGTCGCCGACCTCGAGCTTGAGCGTCTTGCGCGCCGCGTCGACGCCAACCACCTTCTGCCCGCTGCGGTACTCGACGATGCCGGGGTACAGGTCGGCCCAGGCCTTCTTGAACAGCGGCCCCTTCGACGTGACGTCGGGGTTGGCGTCGAGCACCAGCACCTTCGAGCGCGGCTTGGCCGACTTGAAGTAGCTCGCGACCTGGCACGCGCGCTCGTAGGTCCCGGGCGGGCAGCGGTACGGCGCCAGCGGGATCGACAGCACGTAGACGCCGCCGTCGGGCATCGCCTCGAGCTGGCGGCGCAGCGCGGCCGTCTCCGCACCCGCCTTCCACGCGTGCAGCACGCGGCCGTCGGCGTTGGCCGCGCGCAGCCCCTCGACGGTGTCGAACTGCAGGTCGATGCCCGGCGCGAGGATCATCTTGTCGTAGGCGATCGTCGGGCCCGACGCCAGCGTGGCGACCTTCTTCGCCGGGTCGATCGATGCGACCATGTCGCGCACGATGCGCACGCCGTGGTTCTTCTCGAGCGTCGAGTACGGCCGCGTGATGTCGGCCATCGTGCGCGTGCCGCCGAGCACGACGTTGCTGATCGGGCAGCTGACGAAGTTCTCGTTCGGCTCGACGAGCACGACGTCGACCGTGTAGTTCGAGAACAGGCGCACGTACTTGGCCGCCGTCGCGCCGCCGTAGCCGCCGCCGACGACGAGCACGCGCGTCTTGCCCGGCACGCCCACGCTGGCGCAGCCGGCCAGCCCCAAGCCCCCCAGCGCCGCGGCGCCGGCCAGCCATTCGCGTCGTTGCATCGTGCCCCCCTTCACTTCTTCTGCGCCGCGAAGTAGGCGGCGATCTGCTGGATCTGCTCGTCGCTGAAGCCCTTGGCCAGCTGGTGCATCACGGTGGCCGGGCGCTCGCCCTTCTTGAACGCCTGCATCTGCGCGACCATGTAGGTCGCGGGCATGCCGGCCAGCGCCGGCACCTCGCCGGTGTCGATACCGCGGCCGAAGGTGCCGTGGCAGTTCGCGCAGGTCGCGGCCAGCGCCTTGACGTACAGCGCCTGCGCATCCTGCGCGAGCGCGGGGGCGGCGCCGAGCGCCAGGCCCAAAACCCACCCGGCGCAGCGCGCCCGGGTGGCGAAGGCAGAGGTCGGTGTCACGTGAACGGTCTCCTTGGTGACGCCGCCGGCACGATGCGCGGCGGCGGTCGCCGGTGATTGTCGATTGCGTCGCCAACGGCCACAAACCCTGCAGGCGCCGATCGACGCGAAATCGGGGAATGTCCCGAGAGCCGGCGCGACGCTACCAGCGCGTCGCGGCAGCGAACCCGTACAGCGGCCCGAGCAGCCGTGTCGGGAACTGCGCGATCGCGGCGTTGTAGGCGTCGACCGCGTCGTTGAACGCGGTGCGCGCGAACGCGATGCGCAGGTCGGCGTCGTGCAGCTCGCGCAGCAGCGCGGCGACGTCGTCGTGCTCACGCAGCGCAGGCTGCTGGTCGACGAGTGCGAGCAGCCGCTCGATCGCCGACGACAGCGCCGCGTCGCCACGCGCGAACGCCGGCAGCGCGTCGGGGGCCGTCGGCTTGCGCGCGACGCGCTCGGCCGCCGCCTGCGCCTGCGCGTGCGCCTCGACGACGGCGTCGAGCGCGCGCGCCTCGGCCACCAGCGGCGTACGCAGCGCCTGCACCAGCCGCGGCAGCGCGTCGCCGCGGCGGCGCAGCTGCTCGTCGATCTGGCCCCAGGCCGCGTGGATCGCGTGGCGCAACGCGACGAGGCGGTTGTAGGCGCCGAACATCCACAGCGCCAGCACCGCGACGACGCCGACCGGCAGCACCTCGCCCGCGGTCATGCGGCCGGCGCGGGTCTCAGCCGCGCACCTCGCCCTGGCCGAGCACGATCCACTTCAGCGAGGTCAGCCCCTCGAGGCCGACCGGACCGCGCGCATGCAGCTTGTCGGTGCTGATGCCGATCTCGGCGCCCAGACCGTACTCGAAGCCGTCGGCGAAGCGGGTGCTCGCGTTGACCATCACGCTCGCCGAATCGACCTCGCGCAGGAAGCGCATCGCGTTCGGGTGGTTGGTCGTCAGGATCGCGTCGGTGTGGTGCGAGCCGTAGCGGTTGACGTGCGCGATCGCCTCGTCGAGCGAGTCGACGACCTTGACGCTGATGACCGGCGCGAGGTACTCCTCGGCCCAGTCCTGCTCGGTCGCGTCGACGACGCGCGCGCCGGCCACCATCTGCAGCAGCGCCTTGCTGCGCGGGCAGCAGCGCATCTCGACGCCCTTGGCGGCGAACACGGCGCCGATGCGCGGCAGGAACGCCGTGGCCTGCTTCGCGTGCACGAGCAGCGACTCGGCGGCGTTGCACGGGCTGTACTTCTGCGTCTTCGCGTTGTCGGTGACCCTCACCGCCAGCTCGAGGTCGACCTCGGCGTCGACGTAGACGTGGCAGTTGCCGTCGAGGTGCTTGATGACGGGCACCTTCGCCTCGGCGCTGATGCGCTCGATCAGGCCCTTGCCGCCGCGCGGGATGACGACGTCGACGAACTCGGGCATCGCGATCAGGTGCCCGACCGCGGCGCGGTCGGTCGTCTCGACGAGCTGCACGGCCTGCGGCGGCAGGCCGGCTTCATCCAGCGCCGCCTGCACCGCCTTCCACAGCGCGACGTTGGAGTGGATCGCCTCCGAGCCGCCGCGCAGGATGCACGCGTTGCCGCTCTTGATCGCCAGCGACGCGGCCTCGATCGTCACGTTCGGGCGGCTCTCGTAGATCATCCCGAATACGCCGATCGGCACGCGCATGCGCCCGACGCTGATGCCGCTCGGGCGCCGCTTGACGTCGCCGATCTCGCCGACCGGGTCGGGCATCGCGGCGATCTGCTCGCAGCCCTCGGCCACGGTCGCGATGACTTTCGGCGTCAGCCGCAGGCGGTCGACGAGCGGTGCGGCCAGACCGGCCGCCTCGGCCGCGGCGATGTCGCGCGCGTTGGCGGCCTGCAGCGCCGCCGCGTCGTCGCGCAGCCGGCGCGCGAGCGCGCGCAGCGCGGCGTCCTTGGCCGCCGTCGGTGCGGCGGCCATACGCGCCGCGGCGCTGCGTGCGGCCGCGCCGAGGCGCTGCATCAGCGCGTGCGTCGCCGCTGCGGGAGCCGGCGTCGTCGCGAGGGCTTCTGGAGCGTTCATCGCGCCGATTGTCGCAAAGCCCCGGCGGCGCGTGCGCCGCGGCGCGCGCCGGCGCTCAGCGCCCGATCCAGCCCAGCACCGCGAGCCACAGCGTGGCCGATGCGACGAAGGCCAGCGTCGACAGCACGATCGCCGCGCTGGCCTCGGCCTGCAGCGTGCCGTAGCGCTGTGCGAACAGCAGCGCGTTGCTGCCCACCGGGAGCGCGGCCATCATCACGACGACCGCCAGCGGCGTGCCCTCGAGCCCGAAGCCCCAGTGCGCGACGGCGAGCACGACCAGCGGCAGCCCGAGCAGCTTGACCGCCGCGAGCGCCGCTGCACCGGCCAGCCTGCCCTTGAGGTCGTAGGCGTGCAGCGATGCGCCGATCAGCACCAGGCACACCGGCACCACCGCGGCGCCGAGCCCGCGCAGCGCCTCGTCGACGACGCCCGGCAGCCCGAAGCCCGCCAGGTTCCACGCCAGCCCGGCGAGCACCGGCAGCACGACGGGGTGGACGACGGTGTTGCGCACCGTCGAGCGCAGCGTCGAGCCCCAGGTCGCACGGTGGTCGACGCGCGCGAGGTCGCTCTCGACGAGCACGGTCAGCATCGTCAGCAGGATCAGCCCGTGCACGCTGACCAGCGCGATGTGGATGCCCAGCCCGACCTCGCCGAACAGCGCCGCGGCCAGCGGGATGCCCAGCTGCAGCGCGTTGCCGTAGGTCGCGCCGATCGCGCGCGTAGCGGGCGCCGCCGGGCCGTGCGCGGCCGCCGCGCGCCTTTGCACCCAGTACACCGCGAGCAGCCACGTGCACGCCGGCACGAAGTACGCCGCCAGCGTGCGCCACGGCAGCGCCGCCAGCTCGAGCCTCGCCATCGTGCGAAACAGCAGTGCCGGCACGAACAGGTTGAACGCCGCCGCCGACAGCACGCGCACCGCGGTGCCGCCGTGCGCGTCGCCGAGCCAGCGCGCGCGCGCCGCGACCCAGCCCAGCGCGATGGTGGCGAAGATCGCCGCCAGCTTGGCGTAGATCGCCGCGGTCACGCCGCCTCCAGCACGCGCGCGAGCCACGCCTCGACGTCGGCCGGCGGCAGGTCGATCTCGACCCACTTGCGCCGTGACGACGCGCCGCGCACGAGCCGCACCGCGCGCTGCGGCACGTGCAGCTGCGCCGCGAGCCAGGCCCGCAGCGCCTCGTTGGCGCGGCCGTCGACCGGCGGCGCGGCCAGCCGCACGCGCAGCGCGCCGTCGTGCAGGCCGTCGGCGGCCGACGTGCGCGCGTTGGGCACCACGGCAACGGCGAGCCGGCTCGCGCCGCCGTGCGGCGTCAGGCAGGAAGGCATGACCGCTACGCGCCGGCCGGCTTCGCCGCGGCCTTCTTCGCCGCACCCTTCTTGGCCGGCGCCTTCGCGGGGCGCGGCTCGAACTCGAAGCCGACCTTGCCTTCCTTCGCGTCCCACGCGAGGTAGGCCTTGAACTTGCGCCGCGTCTTGTTCGAGACGAAGTTCTCCAGCAGGCTGGTCTTGCCGGTGGCCAGCAGCTTGCTCATCTCCTCGCGCGCGACGGGCTGCTGCAGGATGATCTTGCCGCTCTTGAAGTCGCAGGTCGGGTGCGGCCCGACGGCGTGCTCGCACACGTAGCTCGTGCCGTGCTCGTAGACGTGGCCCTTGCACTTCGGGCAGGGCCCGAGCGAGGCCTGGCCCGAGAAGTCGACCGGCTCGCCGGCGCCCTCGGCCTGCTTCGCGTCCTCGCCGAAGTCGAACTCGAGCCGCCAGTTGGCGATCTCGGGGTCGTGCACGAGGCGCAGCTCGGCGGTGAACGGCCAGCCGGCCTTCGAGCGGAAGCCCTCGAGCGGGCCGATCTTCTTGTCGCGCAGCAAGGCCTCGGCCTCGGCGATCTCGAACGGACGGCCGGCCGGGATCTTCGTGATCGAGAAGCCGCAGCCTTCACCGCCGTCGCGGCCGGTGCAGACGAAGCGGCGGTAGTTCTCCTTGACGACGCCGCCGCAGTTCGGGCAAGGCGTGGCGAGGGTCGCGTAGTCGCCGGGGATCGTGTCGCGGTCGTACTCCTTGGCCTTCTTGACGATGCGCTCGGCCATCTTCGCGATCTCGGCCATGAAGGCCTCGCGCGAGAGCTTGCCGTGCTCCATCTGCGCGAGCTGGTACTCCCAGTTGCCGGTCAGCTCGGGGCGAGTCAGGTCCTCGACGCCGAGCCCGCGCAGCAGCGTCATCAGCTGGAACGCCTTCGCGGTGGGCACCAGCTCGCGGCCCTCGCGCACGAGGTACTTCTCGGCGATCAGCCCTTCGATGATCGCCGCGCGCGTGGCCGGCGTGCCCAGGCCCTTCTCGGCCATCGCCTCGCGCAGCTCGTCGTCGTCGATCAGCTTGCCCGCGCCTTCCATCGCGCTGAGCAGCGTCGCTTCGGTGTAGCGCGCCGGCGGGCGCGTCTTGAGGGCCACGACCTCGACGCTTTCGGTCCTCACGACCTCGCCGGGCTGCACCGGCACCAGGTTCGCGTCCTCCTCCTGCGCCTCCTTGCCGTAGACGGCGAGCCAGCCGGGGTTGACGAGCACCTTGCCGCTGGTCTGGAAGGCGTAGGCCCGGCCGTCGCGCTCGACGGTGCTCGTGCGCGTCGTGACCAGGTACTCGGCGCTCGGGTAGAACACGGCGAGGAAGCGCTTGACGACGAGGTCGTACAGCTTGGCCTCGGCCTCGGTCAGCGCCTTCGGCGCCTGCAGCGTCGGGATGATCGCGAAGTGGTCCGACACCTTCGCGTTGTCGAACACGCGCTTGCTCGGTTTGACGTAGCCTTCGTTGAGCGCGAAGCGCGCGTGCTTCGCGAGGTCGCGCAGCGGGCCGGGCAGGTCCTCGTCGGCGATCGTCTCGAAGGTCTTCCTGACGACGCCGAGGTAGTCCTCGGGCAGGTGGCGCGAGTCGGTGCGCGGGTAGGTCAGCACCTTGTGCTTCTCGTAGAGGGCCTGCGCCAGCGCGAGCGTCGTCTTCGCGCTGAAGCCGAAGCGCGAGTTGGCCTCGCGCTGCAGCGTCGTCAGGTCGTACAGCAGCGGGCTGGCCTGCGAGCTCGGCTTGGCCTCCTCGACGACGCGCGCGGGCTGGCCGCGGCACGCGTCGGCGATGGCCTGCGCGGCAGCCTCGTCCCACACGCGGTCGGCGCGCACGTCGGGGTCGTCGCCTTTCTTGAACGCCGGGTCGAACCACTTGCCGTCGTATTGCCCGGCCTGCGCGTCGAAGGTGGCCTTGACCTCCCAGTACGGGCGCGCGACGTGCTTGCGGATCTTCTCCTCGCGCTCGACGACGATCGACAGCGTGGGCGTCTGCACGCGCCCGACGGTGGTCAGGAAGAAGCCGCCGTCGCGCGAGTTGAACGCCGTCATCGCGCGCGTGCCGTTGATGCCCACCAGCCAGTCGGCCTCGCTGCGGCTGCGGGCGGCGGCGGCCAGACCCTGCATCTGGCGGTCGTCGCGCAGCTGCGCGAAGCCGTCGCGGATCGCCTGCGGCGTCATGCTCTGCAGCCACAGCCGCTTGATCGGCTTGTCGACCGGCTTCTTCTCGCTGCCCGCGTACTGCACGATCAGGCGGAAGATCAGCTCGCCCTCGCGCCCGGCGTCGCAGGCGTTGATGATCTCGCTGACGTCCTTGCGCCGGATCTGCTTGACGATCGCATTGAGCCGGCTCTTGGCCTTGTCGATCGGCGCGAGCTCGAAGTGCGGCGGGATCACCGGCAGGTGCGCGAAGCTCCACTTGCCGCGCTTGACGTCGTACTCCTCGGGCGCCTTGATCTCGACCAGGTGCCCCACCGCCGAGGTGACGACGTAGCGCTCGTTCTCGAAGTGGTCGTCGTGCTTTTCGAACTTGCCCGCCACGGGCGTGAGCGCGCGCACGATGTCCTGCGCGACGCTGGGCTTCTCGGCAATGATGAGGGCTTTGCTCATGGTCTCGTCGTCGGGGCCGCGGGCGCGGCGCACGCGGCGCCGCCGGGGACGGCGTGCCTACAATCCGCCGTCCTCGCGCGCACGCACACACGCACGCGCGCGCCCATGGAATCAATGTACCGAATGAAGAAGACCCCGCAACCCGACGGCGCCGGCCCTGCACTGCGCCGCGCCGTCCACCACGACGCCGGCCGCACCGACGCGCGGCCGGGCGGGCGGCGCATCCAGGTGCGGCGCTCGGGCGTGCACGGCAAGGGTGTGTTCGCGCTGCGCCCGATCCCGGCCGGCACGACGATCATCGAGTACAAGGGCGAGGTCATCTCGTGGAAGGAGGCGGTGCGCCGCCACCCGCACGACCCGTCGAACCCCGACCACACGTTCTATTTCCACATCGACGACGGCCGCGTGATCGACGGCTCACGGCGCGGCAACGCGGCGCGCTGGATCAACCACGCGTGCGAGCCGAACTGCGAGGCCGACGAAGTCGACGGTCGCGTGTTCGTCAAGGCGCTGCGCGACATCGCGCCCGGCGAGGAACTGTTCTACGACTACCGGCTGATGCTCGAGGGCCGCCACACGCCGAAGGTCAAGAAGCAGTTCGCCTGCCACTGCGGCCAGCCGCGCTGTCGCGGCACGATGCTGGCGCCCAAGCGCTGAGCGCCCCGCACGCGCCGCCATGCGGGAGGGTCCGCTGTCCGCCACTGGCGTGATCGCCTGGGACGTCGAGTCGCTGTGGGAGCGGCTGTGGGCCGTGCTGCCGGGCATCTCGGTCGAGGTCATCGCACGCTGCGACTCGACCAACACCGTGCTCGTCGAGCGCGCGCGGGCGTCGAGCGGCTGGCCCGACCAGCCGGTCACGGCACCGGGCGCGCTGGCCGATGCCGCCGACGCCGCGACGCCGACGCCGCCGCTCGGCCGTCGCGCCGTCGACACGCAGCCCTGCCTGCTCGTCGCCGAGGACCAGATGCAGGGGCGCGGTCGGCACGGACGGCCATGGCAGTCGGCGCGCGGCGCGTCGCTGACGTTCTCGCTCGCGCTGCCGCTGGCGCCGGCCGACTGGTCGGGGCTGTCGCTGGCGGTCGGCGTCGCACTGGCCGACGCACTCGATCCGCCGGCGCACGGCGCTGCGCCGCGCATCGGCCTCAAGTGGCCCAACGACCTGTGGCTGCTCGACGCGCCCGGACGCGGCCGCAAGCTCGGCGGCGTCCTGATCGAGACGGTGGCCGTCGGCCGGCTGCGCATGGCCGTGATCGGCGTGGGGCTCAACGTGGCGCCGCAGGCCCTCGACGGGCTCGACACCGGCTACGCGTGCCTGCAAGAACTCGACGCCGGCCTCACCGTGCCTGCGACGCTGCACCGCGTCGCGCTGCCGCTCGCGCGCGCGCTGGTGCGCTACGAGCGCGAGGGTTTCGCCGCCTTCGCCGAAGGCTTCGCGCGCCGCGACCTGCTGCGCGACCGGCCGGTGACGACGGCGTCGCCCGCGGTGCCGCAGGGCATCGCGCTCGGCGTGACGGCCACGGGCGCGCTGCGCGTGCGCGCGCCCGACGGCCATGTGCACGAGATCGCCAGCGGCGAAGTCCGCGTGCGGCCGCAGGACGGAGCGCCGACGTGATGCGCTGGCTCGTGCTGTTGCTGCTGCTCGTCAACGTCGCGCTGTACGCGTGGAACGCCGGCTGGCTGCCGGCGCCGCTGGGCGTCGCCACCGACGGCCCGCGCGATCCGCAGCGGCTGCAGCGGCAGGTCAACGCCGATGCGGTGCGCGTCGTGACGGAAGCGCCGCTGACGGCCGCCGCCGCGTCCGAGCCGGCATCGGGCGTGGCCGACGCGGCCTCGGAGCCGGCCGCGTCGGCACCGGGCAACGGCGCAGCCCCGGCCGCGCGCACGCCCTGACCGCCCGCGGCGGCTGTAACCAAGCCGCCGCGAGGCCCTCAGTCGGCGGCCGGTTCGGCAGTGGGCGCACGCCGACCTTGTCGGCGCAGGAGCCATGTCGCCGCGACGAGGCCGAGCAGCCACCCCGGGTGCGCCGCACCGCCCCCGCCGCTCGAGACTTGCGGCTCGAGGGCGAGCGCGACCGCGGCACCGGCGTCGAGCAGGCCGGCACCGCAGGTCGTCGTCGTGCAGTTGCACTCGAGCTGCGGCACGTCGTCGAAACCGCTCGGCACCGTGCACGTCGGCAGTGTGGGGTCGAACGGGAACGGCCGCGCGCTCGCCTTGAGCCGGTCGCCGACCGTGCTCGGGCGCAGTTGCGGCTGCACCGACAGCATCAGACCCGCCGTCGCCGCGACCAGCGGCGACGCGAAGCTGGTGCCGAGCGTCGCGTCGTCGCCGCTGCTGGTGTAGATCGAGCTCCCGGGCACGGTGGTGCCGTCGTTCGAAGTCGTGACCAGCGGGTAGAGGCACTCGCCAGACAGGTTGACGCAGTTGCCCGCCGGCGCCGCCAGCGCGACCTGGGGGCCGAGGTTCGAGTAGCCGACCTTGGTGCCGACGTGCCGCACGCCGGCCACCGCGACGACGCCGCGGCAGTTGGCCGGCTGGTTCACTGCGACGCCTTCATTGCCCGCCGCGGCGACGACGACGACGCCGATCGAGCGCACTTCGTCGATCGCGCTCTGGTAGGTACTGCTGCACGGGTTCGCGGAGCCCAGGCTCAGGTTGATCACGCGCGCCGGGTTCGGGTTCGTCGGCACACCGTCGACCGGCAAGCCCGCCGCCCAGCGGATCGCCGCCGCGATGTCCGACACGTAGCCGCCGCACTTGCCGAGCGCGCGCACCGGCAGCACCTTCAGGCGCCAGCCCGTGCCGGCCATCCCGACCGCGTTGTCGGTCAGTGCGCCGACGAGGCCTGCGGTCTGGGTGCCGTGCCAGCTGCTGTTGGAGACGCCGCACCCGGCGAAGAAGCCGCTCGCGTTCTCGTCGGTGGTGATCCAGTCGCCCGGGTCGCTCGCATCGGGATCCCAGCCGTCGCCGTCGTTGGCGGTGAGAAACACGCCGTCGCTGTCGGACGAGACGAAGTCGTACCCCGGAAGCAGCTTGCCGGCCAGATCCGGATGGTCGAAGCGCACACCCGTGTCGATCACGGCGACGACGATGCCGTCGGCCCCTTGCGTGACGGCCCACGCGGCCGGCGCGTCGATCGCCGCGACCTCGGTCGCGTTCGGCGTCCGCAGGTACCACTGGCCAACCGCCGGCATCGGCGCCGGCTGCCCGTCGTCGTACAGCGGATCGTCCGGCGCCACCGCGGTCTGCGCAATGCGCTGACGCTGGTCGACCTCCACCCACGCGACGAGCGGGTCGGCGCGCAGGCGGGCCGCCAGCACGTCGGCCGGCACGTCACGGGCGAGCACGACCTGCGTGCGCGGCGCCGGGCTCGGCCCGTCGGCGAGCGCGAAGCCGTGGCGCTCGCCGAGCGCGCGTGCCATGCGCAGCGGCGCGACGACGCCGGCGCGCGCGGTGCGCTCGCGCTCGAGCGCCACGTCGTCGCGGAAGCGCACGATCACGCGCGCCACCGGCGCCGGTTCGACGCCCGGTGCCGGCCGTGGCCGCGACGGGCCGCGTTCGGCCGCCGTCGCGGTCATCACCGCCAGGGTGCACGCGAGCAACGCAGCCCACGTCGTGAAAATCCATCGGCGCATCGTCGGGTTCCCTTGCTGCTGGGCCGCCGGGGTCGTGGGTCGGTCAACGCGCGGTGCCGGGCGGCGGTGGCGGCGGCACGCGCTGGCGCTCGTCGAGCCGCAGGTCGGCCACGAGGGCGCGGTCGGCGCGCAGGCGCTCGATCGCGGCGGCGCACGCGTCGCCGCGGCAGTCGAGCCGCAGACCGACGGTGCGCGCGTCGACCGGTGCCCACACCGTGACCGGCACGCGCCGCGACGGCCGCGCGCAGCGCGTCGCCGTACGGCGCACCGACGGCAGCGGTCAGCACGAGGCGCGGCGACGGCGGCATCTCGTGCGCGCAGCCCGACAGCGCGACGAGCAGCGACAGCGCCGCGAGCGCGGATCGATGGCGGGAGGGGACGGACATCGGGGACAGCGGCCGCACGGTCGCCCGATTGTGACCGCTGTGCGTGACAGGCGGCCGCGCGCACGGGGCGTCACCGTGTGCCGCGCCACAAGCGGCGAGGGCCGCCACGTGGCGGCCCTCTTGACATGAGAGCGACGCGCTCAGCGTCCGATCACGCGCACCATGTTGAGCAGGTTGCACGAGTAGCCGTACTCGTTGTCGTACCACGAGACGACCTTGACGAAGGTCGGGTCGAGCATGATGCCGGCCTCGGCGTCGAACACGCTCGGGCAGGTCTCGCCGCGGAAGTCGGTGGCCACGACCTTGTCCTCGGTGTAGCCGAGCACGCCCTTCATCGCGCCCTGGCTGGCGGCCTTCATCGCGGCGCAGATCGCCTCGTACGTCGTCTCCTTGTTCAGCTCGACGGTCAGGTCGACGACCGAGACGTCGGAGGTCGGCACGCGGAACGCCATGCCGGTGAGCTTCTTGTTCAGCGCCGGGATCACCTTGCCCACCGCCTTCGCAGCGCCGGTGCTGCTGGGGATGATGTTCTCGAGGATGCCGCGGCCGCCGCGCCAGTCCTTGTTGCTCGGGCCGTCGACCGTCTTCTGCGTCGCGGTGGCGGCGTGCACCGTCGTCATCAGGCCGCGCTTGACGCCGAAGTGGTCGTTAAGCACCTTGGCCACCGGCGCGAGGCAGTTCGTCGTGCACGACGCGTTCGAGACGATGGCCTGGCCGGCGTAGGTGTCGTGGTTGACGCCGTAGACGAACATCGGCGTGTCGTCCTTCGAGGGCGCGCTCTGGATGACCTTCTTCGCGCCGGCGTCGAGGTGCTTCTGGCAGGTGTCGAGCGTCAGGAACAGGCCGGTGGATTCGACGACGACGTCGGCGCCGACGTCGCCCCAGGCCAACTGCGCCGGATCCTTCACCGCGGTCAGGCGGATCTTCTTGCCATTGACGATCAGCGTCGAGCCATCGACGGCGACCTCGCCCTGGAAGCGCCCGTGCACCGAGTCGTACTTCAGCATGTACGCGAGGTAGTCGGGCTCGAGCAGGTCGTTGATGCCGACGACCTCGATGTCGGGGAAGTGCTTGACGGCGGCGCGAAACACCATGCGCCCGATGCGGCCGAAACCGTTGATGCCTACGCGGATGGTCATGAAGAGTCTCCTGGTTGACGAGGGGTGGCGGTGATCACTGGGACAGAACCCGACGCACCGTGTCGGCGACGTTGCGCGCGGTGAAGTGGAAGTGCTCGAACAGCGCGGCGGCCGGCGCGCTCTCGCCGTAGGTGTCGATGCCGACGACCGCGGCGCAGCCGTACTTCCACCAGAAGTCGGTCACGCCGGCCTCGACCGCGACGCGCGGCAGCTTCGGCGGCAGCACCGCCGTCTTGTAGGCCGTGCTCTGGCGGTCGAACACCGTCGTGCTAGGCATGCTGACGACGCGCACCGCGATGCCGTGCTCGTTGGCGAGCAGCTGCTGCGCGTGCAGCGCGAGCTGCACCTCGCTGCCGGTGGCGACGATCACCGCCTGCGCCTTCCTGCGCAGGCCCACCTCGCTCGGCTCGGCGAGCACGTAGGCGCCCTTGGCGATGTCGTCGAGGCCGGCCTTCGGCGCGTACGGCAGGTTCTGGCGCGACAGCAGCAGCGCGCTCGGGCGCGTCGCGTTGCCCAGCGCCATCGTCCACGCGATGACGGTCTCGGCGGTGTCGGCCGGGCGCCAGACGTCGAGGTTCGGGATCAGCCGCAGGCTCGCCGCGTGCTCGACGCTCTGGTGCGTCGGCCCGTCCTCGCCCAGCCCGATGCTGTCGTGCGTGAAGACGTGGATGACGCGCTGCTTCATCAGCGCGGCCATGCGGATCGCGTTGCGGCTGTAGTCGCTGAACGTCAGGAACGTGCCGCCGTACGGGATGTAGCCGCCGTGCAGCGCGACGCCGTTCATCACGGCAGCCATGCCGAACTCGCGCACGCCGTAGTTGATGTGGCGGCCGCCGTTGGGCCGGCCGTCGGCGTCGAAGCGCAGCGCCGGCGTGCTCGACGTGTTCGTCAGGTTCGATCCGGTCAGGTCGGCGCTGCCGCCGAGCAGCTCGGGCAGCGCCTTCGTGAACGCCTCGAGCGCGATCTGGCTCGCCTTGCGCGTGGCCACCGTCTCGGCCTTCGTGTGCGCCGCCACCGCCGCGTCGACGGCGACCTGCGCGAAGTTCGCCGGCAGCCGCCCGGCCATGCGGCGCTCGAACTCGGCGGCGAGTTCGGGGTGCGCCGCGCGGTAGGCGACGAAGCGCTGCTCCCACGCCGTCTGCGCCGCCGCGCCGCACGCCTTGGCGTCCCAGGCCTCGTAGACCGCCTCGGGGATCACGAACGGCTCGTGCGGCCAGCCCAGCGCCTCACGCGTGAGCCTGACCTCCTCGGCGCCAAGCGCCTCGCCATGCGCCTTCGCGCTGCCGGCGCGGTTGGGCGAGCCCTTGCCGATCGTCGTCTTCGCGACGATCAGCGTCGGCTTGCCGCACGGCGTCTTGGCCTCGGCGATCGCGGCGTCCATCGCGGCGACGTCGTGGCCGTCGACGGGCCCGATCACGCGCCAGCCGTAGCCGGCGAAGCGCAGCGCGACGTCGTCGACGTACCACGGCGCGACCGGCCCGTCGATGCTGATGCCGTTGTCGTCGTAGATCACGGCCAGCTTGTCGAGCTTCCACGCGCCGGCCAGCGCGCAGGCCTCGTGGCTGATGCCTTCCATCAGGCAGCCGTCGCCGGCGAAGACCCAGGTGCGGTGGTCGACGACGTCATGGCCGGGACGGTTGAACTCGGCGGCGAGCAGCTTCTCGGCCAGCGCCATGCCCACCGCGTTGGCCAGCCCCTGGCCGAGCGGGCCGGTCGTCGTCTCGACCCCCGGCGTGACGCCGACCTCGGGGTGCCCCGGCGTCTTGCTGTGCAGCTGGCGGAAGTGGCGCAGCTCGCTCATCGGCAGGTCGTAGCCCGTGAGGTGCAGCAGCGCGTACAGCAGCATCGAGCCGTGGCCGTTGGACAGCACGAAGCGGTCGCGGTCGGCCCAGTGCGGGTCGAGCGGGTTGTGCTTCAGGTGCCGGCCCCACAGCGCGACGGCGATCTCGGCCATGCCCATCGGCGCGCCGGGGTGGCCCGAGTGCGCCTGCTGCACGGCGTCCATCGCCAGCACGCGGATCGCGTCGGCCATCAGCTTGTCGGTGGCCGCGGCCACGCGGGAGGGGTCGAGGACGGAAGACATGGGCGGCGGGCCGACGGCGGATGCGGGAAAAGCCGGATTCTAGGAGCGCGCCCCGGGTCGACCGGCGCGCAGCACGGCGGCGCGCAAAGCCCGCATCGTGTGGCCCCGCGGGCGCACCGGGCTTGACATGGCTCAATCCTTGCGCGCCGGGCCGTGCGATGCTGCACCCGCTGCCGGAGGCCCGGCGACGGAGAGCGACGATGCGACCCCTGACGCTGACCGTGATCGAACAGGAGCACCAGGCACTGTCGGCGATGCTGCGTTCGATGAGCCTGCTGCTCGCGCAGGCACGGCGCGAGCAGCGCCTGCCCGACTTCGACGTGCTGCGCGCGATGCTGTTCTACGTCGACGAGTTTCCCGAGCGGCGGCACCACCCGAAGGAAAGCGAGCTGCTGTTCCCGAAGCTGCGTGCGCGTGCGCCCGAGATCGCGCCGGTGCTCGAGCGGCTCGACGCCGACCACGCGCGCGGCGAGAAGGCGATCCGCGACCTCGAGCACGCGCTGCTCGCATTCGAGGTGATGGGCGAGAGCCGCCGCGACGCGTTCGAGCAGGCGCTGGCGCGCTACCTCGACTTCTACCTGCAGCACATGGCGCTCGAGGAGCACGAGGTGCTGCCGGCGGCGCGGCGCACGCTGACCGAGGCCGACTGGGCCGAGCTCGACGCCGCATTCGCCGCCAACCGCGACCCGCTGACGGGCCACGAGCCGAGCGACGAGTACCGCCCGCTGTTCCAGCGCATCGTCAACCACGCGCCGGCGCCGATCGGGCTGGGCTGACGGCGCCCCTACCCTACACTGACGGCGTGTCGACGCCGCCGCCCACCGCGCTGATCCTAGCCGCCGGCCGCGGCGAGCGCATGCGTCCGCTGACCGACGCCACGCCCAAGCCGCTGCTGCGCGTGCGCGGCAAGCGGCTGATCGAGTGGCACCTCGAGGCGCTCGCGCGCGCCGGCGTGCGCGAGGTCGTCATCAACACGGCGTGGCTCGAGGAGCAGTTCCCGGCCGCGCTCGGCGACGGCGCGCGCTGGGGCCTGTCGATCCGCTACTCGACGGAAGGGCGCGACCACGGCGGCGCGCTCGAGACCGCCGGCGGCATGAAGAAGGCGCGGCGGTGGCTGTCGGACCCGTTCTGGGTCGTCTCGGGCGACGTGCACGTGCCCGACTTCGGCTTCGACGCGACGCTCGTCGACGACGTCGTCGCGAGCGGCCAGTGGGCGCGGCTGTGGCTGGTCGACAACCCGCCGCACCACCCGCAAGGCGACTTCGGCATCCGCGACGGTCTGGCCGACCGCGACGCGCGGCCGCGGCTGACCTGGAGCAGCATCGGCCTGTTCCGCCACACGTTCGTCGACGAACTGATGGCCACGCTGCCCGTCGGCACGAAGGCACCGCTGCGCCCCTACCTCGAGGCCGCGATCGACCGCCGCCGCCTCGGCGCCGAGCGTCACGCCGGGCGCTGGACCGATGTCGGCACGCCCGAGCGACTGGCCGACCTCGACGCCGCGGGCGGCTGAAGGCCGGGCCGGCGTTGTCGCCCGCACGGATCGACAATGCACCGATGACACCGCAGCCCCGCCCTCCCGACGCCCCGTTGCGGCTGGCCGTGATCGGCGCCGGCCCCGCGGGGCTGGCGCTGGCGCTGCGCGCGGCGCAGGCGCTGCCGCGCTGGCACGTCTCGCTGTTCGACGCGCGCCGCGTCGAACACGACGTCGCGCGCGACCCGCGCACGATCGCGCTGTCGCTGGGCAGCGTGCAGCTGCTGCGCCGGTTGGGCGCGTGGCCGGCCGCCGCCGCGCAGCCGATCGTCGAGGTGCACGTGTCGCAGGCCCCGCCGACGCTCACGCTGCCTTGGGGCGACGCGCGCGCGGCCGAGGTGCGCATCCGCGCCGCCGACGAGGCGGTGCCGATGCTCGGCGCCGTGCTGCCGTACGGCACCCTCGTCGCGCCGATGCAGGCGGCGTGGTTCGCGCACGCGCAGCGCGAGCCGCAGCGGCTGGCCACGCGCTTCGGCACGCCGGTGGCCGCGATCAAGCCGCTCGACGCGGCGGCCGGCGGCGGCGTCGAGGTCGACGCCGGCATCGCCGAGCGCTTCGACGCCGCCGTCGTCGCCGAGGGCGGCGTGTTCGCGCAGCAGGCGCGCAAGGCGCTGTCGCACGACTACCGCCAGACGGCCTGGGTCGGCACCGCGACGATGGACGGCGCACCCGAAGGCGTCGCGTTCGAGCGCTTCACGCGCGCCGGGCCGCTCGCGCTGCTGCCGCTGCCCGGCGGCGCCGACAGCGCGCGCTGCGCGGCGATGGTGTGGTGCGTGGGCAGCGACGACGACCCGGTGCGCGAGCTGACCGACGCGCAGCGCGTGGCCGTCGTCAACAGCCTGCTGCCCACCGCCGCCGGCCGCGTCGTCGCGCTGTCGCCGCTGAAGGCCTTCGCACTCGGCCTGAACGCCGAGCGCACGCTCGTCGACGGACGCACCGTGCGCATCGGCAACGCGGCACAGACGCTGCACCCGGTGGCCGGCCAGGGGCTGAACCTGGGGCTGCGCGACGCCTACACGCTGGTGCAGGCGCTGCGCGACGTCGCCGACGCCGGCGCGATCGACCGCGCGCTGGCGCACGTCGAGTGGGCGCGCGCGCCCGACCGCTGGAGCACGATCGCCGTCACCGACTTCCTCGCGCGCAGCTTCACGTGGACCTGGCCCGGCGTGGCCGCCGCGCGCGGCGCGGCGCTCGCGGCGCTGCAGGCGGCGCGGCCGCTGAAGTCGCTGTTCGCGCGGCAGATGATGTTCGGCCGCCGCTGAACGCCCCGGCGCTTCAGACCGCGCCCTGCACGTTGACGTACAGCGCGTACAGCGAGTGGCTGGCGGCCATGAACAGGCGGTTGCGCCGCATGCCGCCGAAGCACAGGTTGGCACAACGCTCGGGCAGGTGGATGTGGCCGATCGCACGGCCGCCGGCATCATAGACGCGCACACCGTCGAGGCCCTCGGGATCGACGCCCGGTGCACCGCTGCTGCCGAATCCGCACCACACGTTGCCCAACGCGTCGACGGCGATGCCGTCGAACGCGCCCGGCCCCTGCGCGTCGGCGAAAAGCCTCTTGTTCGTGAGCGACCCGTCGGCGCCGACGTCGTACTGCCAGATGCGCCGGTGAGGCACGGCACGGCTCTCGACAACGTACAGCACCCGCTCGTCGGGCGAAAACGCCAGGCCATTGGGTGCGGCGAGGTCGTCGATGACACGCGTCAGCGCCCCGCTGGTCCCGTCGATGCGGTAGACCGCCCATGGCGTCTCGCTGGCCGCGGGCTCGCCCTCCCACCAGCCGGCGATGCCGAAGAGCGGGTCGCTGAACCAGATGCTGCCGTCGCGCGCACAGACGATGTCGTTCGGCGAGTTCAGCCGCTTGCCGTTCCAGCGCTCGGCCAAGACGGTGATGCTGCCGTCGTACTCGGTGCGCGTGACGCGGCGCGTGCGGTGCTCGCAAGCGAGCAACCGGCCTTGGCGGTCACGCGCCAGGCCGTTGGCGTGGTTCGACGGCTGGCGATAGACGCCCACGGTGCCGGTGCATTCGTCCCAGCGCAGGATGCGGTCGTTGGGGATGTCGCTCCACAGCAGGAAACGCCCGTCACCGAACCAGACGGGCCCTTCGCTCCAGCGGCAGCCTGTGGCCAGCTGCTCGACCGAAGCCGAATAAAGCCGCAGGGCGAGGAAACTCTCGTGGAGCACCTCGATGCGCGGGTCGGGGCAACGCACAGAGGGCGTGAATGCGACGCCTGGCGACGACGGCGGCGGCAGCGGCTGCGACATGGCGGCCTCTACAGCCCGAAGGCGCGCGGCAGTGCCAGCGAGATCGCCGGCACATAGGTGACCAGCGCCAGCACCAGCAGCATGGCGGCAAAGAATGGCAACAGCGCACGCGCCACGGTCTCGATCGGAAGCCGTGCGATCGCCGCGCCGACGAATAGCACGCCGCCCACCGGCGGGGTGATCAGCCCGATGCCGAGGTTGACCATCATGATCATGCCGAAGTGCACCGGATCGACGCCGATCTGCGTGACTACCGGCAGCAGTATCGGGGTCATGATGAGGATCAGCGGTGCCATGTCCATCAGTGTGCCCAGCAACAGCAGCAGCACATTGATCATCAGCAGGATCACCCAAGGCTGCTGGCTGACGCTGGTGAAAGCCGCGGTGATCTGCTGCGGGATCAGCATCAGCGTCATGATGTAGCCAAACGCGGCGGCAAAGCCGATGAGGATCATCACGATGGCCAGCGTTTTGACGACCCGGTGCAGCAGCAGCGGAAGTTCGCGCCAGCGGTAATCGCGGTAAACGAACATCGTCACGAAGAAGGCCCACAGCACGGCGATCGCCGCCGACTCGGTCGCGGTGAACACGCCCGACAGAATGCCGCCAAGGATGATGACCACCGTCATCAGACCCCACAGCGCTTCGACGCAGATCTTCAGCGCCTGGCGCAGCGGCACGCGCTCGCCGGCCGGAAAGGCCCTGCGACGCGCGGTGAACAGGCACAGCGCAGCCAGCGTGAGACCGAGCAACAGCCCTGGCAGAACCCCGGCGACGAACAATGCCGCGATCGAGACGGTGCCCCCCGCCGCCAACGAATAGATGATGGCGTTGTGCGATGGCGGAATCAGGATGGCCTGCACCGAGCCGCTGACGGTGACTGCGGTGGCAAAGTCTTTCGGGTAACCCTTCTTGGCCATTTCCGGGATCAGTACCGAGCCGACCGAGGCCGTGTCGGCCATCGATGAGCCGGAGATGGCACCGAAGAAGGTCGACGCCAGGATGTTGACCAGCGACAGACCGCCGCGGATGAAGCCCACCAGCACCGCCGCGAAGGCGACCAGACGGCGCGACATTCCCCCCTCGGCCATGATCGCACCGGCGAGCACGAAAAAGGGGATGGCCAGCAGCGAGAACTTGTTGACGCCAGCGGCGAGCTGGATCATCACGGCGTCGATCGGCAGCTCGAGCCATAGCGCGCCGATCAGCGCAGACAAACCCATCGCGTAGGCCACCGGCATGCCGATGAGGATCAGCGCGGCGAACGAACCGAGCAGGATCAGGGCGTCCATGTCGAGCGATATGGCAAGAAACGCAGGAAACGGGCCTGGGCCGCCGAATTCATCCCGCCACGTCCTGCGGCGTCGCGTCGACGGCGACGACGCGACGCAGGTGCTGGGGGCCGAACAGCATGTGTTCGATGACGAAGCACGCGGTCAGCAAGCCACCGAGCGGCAACGGCACGTACGTCAGCCCCACTGGCAGCCAGGGCAGCTGGCCGATGACCTGCCCCCAAGTGGACAGGCAAAGCCGCGCACCGTAGACAACGACGAACATCGCCACCGCCAGCATCAGCAGATGCACCAAGCCGCGCAGCGGCCGCCGCCAGAGGGCAGGCAGACGCTCGGTCAGAAGCGCCACCGCGATGTGCGCGCCGGCGCGGTAGGCGGCGGCAGCACCAAGGAAGGTGAACAGCACCATCAGCTGGATCGCGATCGGCTCCGGCCACTGCGAGCCGGTGCCGAGCACGTATCGCGTGAAGATGCCCCACGGAATGATGGCCGCCATCGTCACGATGGCGATGCCCGAAACCCAGATGCAGCCGAGGTACAGCGCATCGTTGAATCGCAGAACGCAGTCTTTCATGGCGGCGGCTGGCATGCAGCGTCGGCGCGGTGCAGGCTTCAGCGAACGTCGGCGATGCGCTTCATCAGGTCGGTGAACTGCGCACCGTACTTCGCGCGCACCGGGGCCGTGGCCTCGTAGAAAGGCCGGGTGTCGACGTCGATGAACTGGATGCCAGCGGCTTTGAGCTTGGCCGTGTAGTCGGCTACGCTGCGGTCCCACAGCTCACGCTGTTCCATTTGCGCCTCGCGGGCGAGCCGCTTGACCAGCGCCTGGTCGTCCTTGGACAGCCGGTCCCACGTGACCTTGGACATCACCAGGATCTCAGGAATGATCAGATGGTGCGTCTGGGCGTAGTACTTGGCCGGCGTGTTGTAGTGATTGGCGGTGAAATAGCTCGGCGGGTTGTTCTCGGCACCGTCGATGACACCGGTCTGCAGTGCCGAGAACACCTCGCCGTAGGCCATACTGATGCCGTTGCCGCCCATCGCGTTCATCGTGTCAACGAACAGCGGGTTGCCCATCATGCGGACCTTCAGGCCCTTGAGGTCCTCGGGGGTACGCACCGGTTTTTTGGCGTACAGGCTGCGCGAGCCGCTGTCCATCCATGCCAAGCCCACCAGGCGCGCCGGACTGTCGGTGACCTTTTGCAGCAGCTCATCGCCGATCGGTCCGTCGATGACCTTGCGCATGTGTGCGACATCACGGAAGACGAACGGCATGTTGAACACGTTCACGTCGGGCACGATGGGACCGACGACGCCGAGTGAGATGCGGTTGATCTGGATCGCGCCGAGCTGGGTCTGCTCGACCGACTCTTTCTCCTGTCCGAGCACGGCGCCAGCGAACATCTGCAGCTTGATGCGACCGTTGGTCGCAGCCTCGAGCTTCTTGCCCATGTTCTCGACGGCCACCACGGTAGGGTAGCCGGCCGGATGGGTGTCGGCGGCCTTCAGCACAAGCGATTGGGCGTGGGCCAGCAGCGGTGCGGCGATGGCGACCAGCGTCGCGGCCATCAGTACTCTGCGTTGGGGCATGGAAGTCTCCTCGTGGGTGGGGGTGCGGATCGGACCGCCGCGGGTGGCGGCCCAGGGTTCAGGCGTCGAATGGCCCTTGCTTAACAAAGGTGCCCCCTTGGTAGATCACCGCCGGGTCGTCACGGTCGAGCACAGGCTGGCGCGCCTCGAGCGCGGCCCGAAAGGGTTCCGACGAGTCCTGCGGACGGTAGCCGACGTGGCGGGCACGACCGTTGTCATACCAGGCACGGGGGTTGTCGCTGATGCCGTAGATCACACTGTGGCCGACCACCGGTGCAGTCAGCGCGGCCACGACGAGCCGCTCCAGGTCGTCGTAACTCAACCAGGTGGCCAGCATGCGTCGGTCCTTCGGCTCGGGAAACGCCGATCCGATGCGCACACTGACCGTTTCGATGCCGTAGCGGTCCCAGTAAAACTGCGCCAAGTTCTCGCCGAATGCCTTGGACAGGCCGTAGTAGCCGTCGGGGCGCACCGGCATCGCGGCATCGATGGTCTCGCCCTGACGGTAGAAGCCGGTGACGTGGTTCGAGCTGGCGAACACGACTCGCCGCACATCGTGCACGCGAGCAGCCTCGTAGACGTGGTAGGTGCCTACGATGTTGGCCGGCAGCACTTCCTCGAAAGGCCGCTCGACCGACACGCCGCCCAGGTGCACGACCGCATCGATGCCTGCCAGCAGGGCCCGCACGGCGGCCCTGTCCTCGAGCCGAGCGATGACGACTTCCTCGCCAGGGCCGGCCGGTGACAGTGGCGCCATGTCGGACACTCGTAGCACCTCGCAATAGCGCGCCAGGCGCGGACGCAGTTCACGCCCGAGCGCGCCGGCCGCACCGGTCAGCAGCAGACGGCGAAAGCGGATCGTGGAGCAGGGGTCGATCGGCACAGGCATTCCTCGGACTGCCACACTGTGGAGCGCCGCACCCGGTCCGTCCGGGCGACATCAGCGATCGGGCAGCGTACGGCGAAGTGGGACTTGCGTTCAGTGATCTGTTGTCGTACAACAATCGTGGTTCGATCGCGCCCATCTGTCAACCCACCGAACGCGAGGGAAAACCCTTTGCTCACGACCGCCGCCCACCCTGAACTTGCGCGTCGCAAAGCGCGCACGCTGGCACTGGCACTCGTCGAGGCGATCGGCGAACGCATCCGCGACGGCTCGCTGGCACCAGGGCAGAAGTTGCCCACCGAGGCCGAAGTCATGCACGAGTTCGGCGTCAGTCGCACGGTCGTGCGCGAGGCACTGTCGAAGCTGCAGGCCGCCGGGCTGGTGCAGACGCGACACGGCATCGGCACCTTCGTCGCCGCCCCCCCCGAAGGGGCAGCGTTTCGCATCGGACCCGAGCAGATGGCCACGCTGCGCGACGTGATTGCCGTGCTCGAACTGCGCATCGGCGTCGAGACCGAGGCCGCCGGCCTGGCCGCCAAGCGCCGCAGCGACGACAACCTGCGTGCGATGCGTACCGCACTCGACGCGCTGGCGGCGGCGCACGAACAGGGGCAAGACGCCGTGGGCGCCGACTTCCAGTTCCACCTTGAAATCGCACGCGCGACGCAGAACCCGCACTTCGTCGAGCTGATGAGCACCCTGGGCACCAACATCATCCCGCGCGCACGCCTCGACGCCGACCGCACAATGAGCGAGGAACGCCGCGCGTATCTGCGCCGCGTCAACGCCGAGCACGAAAGCATCTACGAAGCCATCGCCAGCGGCGACAGCGACGCCGCCCGCGCGGCGATGCGCATGCACCTGGCACAAAGCCGCGAGCGCCGCCGCCGCGCCGCCGAGGCACAGGCCAGCACCTCCGACACCCCCTGAGCCGAATCCGACCGGTCCGGTCGGGCTTGACAGCACAAACCCATGTTGTACGATGACATACAACAAATAACTGGACTCCACCTTGCGCGCCGCCACTGAACACGCGCCTTCAGTCCCGCCATTCCAAAGGGTTCACCGATGACCACATCCCGCCGCACCGCGCTGGCCGCCATGCTGGCCACTGGAATCGCCCCCGCAGCCTTCGCCCAGACCCCGGCCACCTGGCCAGGGTCGCAGCCAGTGACGCTGATCGTGCCGTTCCCGCCCGGCGGCTCGACCGACCTCATCGCGCGCACGCTGCAGCCCAAGCTGCAGGAGCAACTGGGCGGCACGTGGATCGTCGAGAACCGCGCCGGCGCCACCGGCACCGTCGGTGCCGGTGTCGTGGCGCGCGCGCCGGCCGATGGGCACACGCTGCTCGTGTCGTCGCTGGGGCCGTTCGTCATCGCGCCGCATTTGATCAAGGTGAACTACGACGCACTCAAGGACCTCGATCCGATCAGTGTCGTCGTGCAAGCACCCAACGTGCTGGTGGTGCCGGCAGCCAGTGCACACAAATCGCTTGCCGACGTGCTGGTCCACCTGAAAGCAAAACCCGGCCAGATGACGTTCGCGTCGTCGGGCAACGGCAGCAGCGACCACCTGACGGCCGAATTGTTCTGGCAGCAGACCGGCACCAGCGGCGTGCACGTGCCCTACAAGGGCGGCGGACCAGCGATGCAAGACCTGCTGGGAGCACAAGTCGACGGTTCGTTCATGAACATCAATACCGCGCTACCTCAGATCCGCGCTGGCAAACTGCGCGCCCTGGCCATCACCGCAGACCGCCGCTCGCCGCTTCTGCCCGACGTGCCGACACTGAAGGAGAGCGGCATTGCCGGCGTCGACGTCTATTCCTGGCAGGCAATGGCCGGCCCGCGCGGGATGCCCGCCGAGCTGAAGAACCGTCTGCGCGCGGCCATCGCCACAGCGCTGGGCGATGCCGCGATCCGGCCCAAGCTGCTCGAGCTGGGCTTCGAGATCGTCGCCAGCACCCCCGAGCAGTTCGCCGCCTTCCAGGCCGCCGAGTACGTCCGCTGGCAGAAGCTCATCTCTGACCGCAACATCAAAGCAGACTGAGACGCCGACGATGCACGATCCGTCTGTCTCCCCAGCGTGCGTCGACGCAACCGACACACCGCGCATCGCCTCGGTGCACGCCGTGCCGGTGGCCGGCCGCGACAGCATGCTGCTCAATCTGTCGGGGGCGCACGCGCCGTTCTTCACGCGCAACCTGGCCATCGTCACCGACAGCGCCGGACGCACCGGCGTCGGTGAAGTGCCCGGCGGCGAGGTCATCCGCCGCACCATCGACGACGCCGCAGCGCTGCTCGTCGGCCAACCCATCGGCGCGCTGCGCCGCCTGCTGAACGCTGTGCAGCAGCATTTCGCCGACCGCGATGCCGGCGGCCGGGGACTGCAGACGTTCGACCTGCGTACCACCGTTCATGCCGTCGCCGCACTCGAATCGGCGCTGCTGGACCTGCTCGGCCAGCATCTTGGGGTACCGGTGGCCGACCTGCTCGGCGAGGGCCGCCAGCGCGACGAAGTCCCGGTGCTGGGGTACCTGTTCTTCATCGGCGACCGCCAGCGCAGCGGCCTGCCGTATGTCAGCCCCGGCGAGGAGGCCGAGGACGCCGACGACTGGCTGCACCTGCGCCACACGCCGGCGCTGGACGCCGACGCCGTCGTGCGACTGGCCACAGCCGCAAAGGCACGCTACGGCTTCGAGGACTTCAAGCTCAAGGGTGGCGTCCTGCGGGGTGACGACGAGGTCGAGGTGGTGACGGCGCTGCATGAGCGTTTCCCGCATGCCCGCATCACGCTGGATCCCAACGGTGCCTGGTCACTGGCCGAGGCGGTGCGCCTGGGCCAGCGGCTGCGGGGCGTCGTCGCCTATGCCGAAGATCCGTGCGGTGCCGAAGGGGGATTTTCCGGCCGCGAGGTGATGGCCGAGTTCCGCCGTGCCACCGGTCTGCCGACCGCCACGAACATGATCGCCACCGACTGGCGGCAACTGGTGCACGCGCTGGCCCTGCAGGCGGTCGACATTCCGCTGGCGGACCCGCATTTTTGGACCCTGACCGGCAGCGTGCGCGTAGCACAGACCTGCCGCGACTGGGGCCTGACCTGGGGTTCGCATTCGAACAACCATTTCGACATCAGCCTGGCCATGTTCACGCACGTGGCTGCCGCCGCACCGGGACGCATCACGGCGATCGACACCCACTGGATCTGGCAGGACGGACAGCACCTAACGAAGCAACCATTGCGTATCGAAGGCGGGCGCATCCGCGTGCCGCAGCGGCCGGGTCTGGGCATCGAGCTCGATCACGCCGCCGTCGACGAGGCCCACCGCTTGTACCTGCAGCACGGCCTGGACGCTCGCGACGACGCGCTGGCCATGCAGAGCCTGATCCCGGGCTGGCGCTTCGACCCCAAGCGCCCGTGCCTGGTGCGCTGAGAGACCCCGAGTGACCGCCCACGCCCGACCGCCACATGTGATTCGCAGCGACGCGCGCGACAACGTCGCCATCGTCGTCGACGACGATGGCCTGGCAGCCGGCACGGTGCTGCCCGGCGGCCCCACGCTGGTCGACCGCGTACCGCGCGGGCACAAGGTGGCGCTGACCGACCTGGCCGCAGGCGACGAGGTGCGCCGCTACGGCGTCGTCATCGGCCACGCCCAACAGCCAATCCGCGCCGGCGCCTGGGTCCACGACGGCCTGCTGCGGATGCCGGCAGTGCGCAGCCTCGACGGCTTGCCGGTGGCCACCGCCCCGCAGCCGGCGTGGCAGCCGCTGCAAGGACTGACCTTCGAGGGTTACCGCAACCCCGACGGCTCGGTCGGAACGCGCAACCTGCTGGCGCTGACGACCACGGTGCAGTGCGTGGCCGGCGTCGTCGAGCACGCCGTACGCCGCATCCGCAGTGAACTGCTGCCGAAGTACCCGTACGTCGACGGCGTCGTCGCGCTCGAGCACGCCTACGGCTGTGGCGTGGCCATTGACGCGCCAGACGCGGCGATCCCGATCCGCACGCTGCGCCACCTCAGCCAAAACCCCAATTTCGGGGGCGAAGTGCTGGTCGTCAGCTTGGGCTGCGAAAAGCTGCAGCCCGAGCGGCTGCTGCCGGGGCGCACGATCGCCGTGCAATCGCACGTGCCGCACGACAGCGGCCTGCACGTCGTGCGGCTCCAAGACCACGCCGGCTTCGGTGCAATGCTCGATGCCATCGTCGAAGCCGCCGAGCCGCACCTGCAGCGGCTCAACGCCAGGCGACGAGAAACGGTGCCCGCCAGCGAGCTCGTCGTCGGCGTGCAATGCGGTGGCAGCGACGCCTTTTCCGGGGTGACGGCCAACCCGGCCGTCGGTGCGGCAGCCGACTTGCTGGTACGCGCCGGCGCCACCGTGATGTTCAGCGAGAACACCGAAGTGCGCGACGCCGTCGAGCAACTCACCGCACGTGCCGCAACGCCGGACGTCGCCACCGCGATCGTGCGCGAACTCGCCTGGTACGACGCGTATCTCGGCCGCGGCCACGTCGATCGCAGCGCCAACACGACACCGGGTAACAAAGCCGGAGGATTGGCCAACATCGTCGAGAAAGCGATGGGCTCGATCGTCAAGAGTGGACACGCGCCGATCTCCCACGTACTCGCGCCGGGTGAACGCCTGCGCCGCGACCAGCGAGGCCTGGTGTTCGCCGCCACGCCGGCGTCGGACTTCATCTGCGGCACGTTACAAATGGCCGCCGGCATGAATCTGCACGTGTTCACTACCGGTCGCGGCACACCATACGGCCTGGCAGCAGTGCCGGTCGTCAAAGTGGCCACGCACAGCGCGCTGGCCCGGCGCTGGCACGACCTGATCGATCTCGACGCCGGTCCGATCGCCACCGGCCAAGCCAGCGTCGAAGAGGTCGGCTGGCAGCTCGTGCAACTGATGCTGGAGGTAGCCAGCGGCCGGCGCACCTGGGCCGAGCACTGGGGCGTGCACAACACGCTGACGCTGTTCAACCCCGCGCCTGTGACCTGACCGAACTTTTTGTCGCCCTGGAAGGGATCCCTCCATGAGAGAAAACCGCCTTCGCCAGCTGTGGCGCGAAAACCGTACCGCCGTCAACGGCTGGCTGGCCATCCCGAGCGCCTTTGCCGCCGAGGTGATGGCGCACCAGGGCTGGGACACGCTGACGGTGGACATGCAGCACGGCGTCGTCGACTACCAGGCCATGGTCACGCTGCTGCAGGCCATTTCCACCACCGCCACCGAGCCACTGGTACGCGTGCCCTGGCTGGATCCGGGTCTTCTGATGAAGACGCTCGACGCCGGCGCATGGGGCGTGATCTGTCCGATGATCAACACGCGCGACGACGCGGCGCGTCTGGTGGCGTGGACGACGTATGCCCCGCGTGGCGCGCGCAGTTTCGGCCCGGTGCGTGCGCAGCTGTACGGCGGCGCAGACTACCCTGCGCATGCCGACGCAACGATCGTGCGTTTCGCGATGATCGAAACGGCACAGGCCCTGGACCAGATCGACGCAATCCTCTCGGTCGAAGGACTGGACGCTGTCTACGTCGGCCCGTCGGACCTGTCGCTGTCGCTGGGCTGCAAACCGTCGTTCGACGACGTCGAGCCCAAGGTCGCACAGGCAATCGATCACATCCTCGAGCGCGCGCACGCGCACGGCGTGGTCGCCGGCATCCACAACGGCAGCGTCGAAGCAGCCCGCGCGAGGGCCGCGCGCGGCTTTCGTTTCGTCACCGTCAGTTCCGATGCGCGCTTGCTGGCTGCCGGATCACAGCAGATCCTGCAGCGCATGCGCGCCCCTTGAGACCCCTGGCGACTCCTGCTGCCGCCGGCTTCCCCAACCTTCATCCGCGAAAGGAGACACCCAGTATGCAACTCGGCTTCATCGGCCTGGGCATCATGGGCGCGCCGATGTGCGGCCACCTGATCCGCGCCGGGCACCAGCTGTTCGTGCACACGCGCAGCA